>CANJPU010000005.1 GCA_947476285.1 Comamonadaceae bacterium
CATACAAGATTGCACTCGACGCTGGGCTACGTCAGCCCGATGACGTTCGAGCAACGCTGGATCGCGGCCCAGCAGCAAGACAGGAAGTCCGCATAATGGGCAGCCTATGGAGTGCGGTAAACAGGGGCAAGGTCAAACATCTCGACCAAGCCATACTTCCAAGTTCGTTTTATCGAACGGAGCCAGCGCAAGCGCTCTGAGGTGTTGTTCCTTCTCTGCACGCTCGCCCGGCTTTCTGTGGGAAACCTTGGCAAAGTCCAAGCAGATCTCAATCCTTGAGGCTGATCTTCAACTCCTTGATGACCTTGTCCCAGAAGGCCCAGTCCGAGCGCAGGAACTGGCCGAATTGCGCGGCGCTTCCGCCTTTTGCTTCGTAGCCCAGCGTCTTGAGCTTCTCCTGCACGTCGGGCAGAGCCATGATGCGGGTGATCTCTGCGTTCCATTTGTCGATGATGGGAGCGGGTGTGCCAGCAGGTGCGAAGGTGCCGAACCATGAGAACACGTCGTAGCCGGGCAGGCCGGATTCGGCCACTGTCGGCAGGTCGGGCGCCAGCGTGGATCGGGTCTGGCTTGTCACTGCGATGGCGCGCAGCCTGCCTGAGCTGAGGTGCGGCTGCACTACTGGGAAGGTCACCAGGGACATCGGCAGGTGGCCGCCCAGCAAGTCGTTCATGGCCGCTGAGCCACTCTTGTAGGGCACTTCCACCAATTTGATCTTGGCCATCAGATTGAATAGCTCAGCGCCAAGTTGAGAGGCCGAGCCCGGCCCGCCGGATGAGTAGGTGAGTTCCCGGGTACCCGCCAGGGCGATCAGATCCTTGATGGATTTGACCGGCAGAGAAGAATGAACGACCACCACCTGTGGTGCGGTGGCGATGAGAATCACCGGCGCAAAATCGGCGATCGGATCGTAATTGAGTTTGCCGTACAGACTGACATTGATCGCATGCGAGTTGATGGTCAGCAGCATGGTGTGACCGTCGGGCGCGGCGCGCGCCACTGCAGCAGTGCCGATGCGCCCGGCTGCGCCTGGCATGTTCTCGACGAGGACCGGCACGCCCCATGCCGCGCTGAGCTTCTCGGCAATCACGCGGGCCAGAATATCCGTGCCGCCGCCTGGTGCGTAGGGCACCACATAGCGTATCGGTTTGCTTGGGTAGGCTTGCGCAGCGGCACCGCTCGCGCACAAGGCGCCCAGGGCGAACAGGCAGGCAGCCGAAGCGGCGGCCAAGGTGGATCGAATCTTCATCATCATGTTTCCTCTTAAAGATCTTGAATTGCGTGACGCGACGGCAATTGAACTTTGCGGCTTGTGCGTGCCCCGTGTACATGGTTATTGACCAGAAGCTTCGACTGATTTCGCCCAGGGTCGCCTGACAGCACAATGCCCAGCCACTGCGCCTGGCCCAGCATGGGAACCATGCGATCGGAGTCACTGCTGGCCGCATACCGCGCGTCCAGCACGCCCAGCCGCACCTGCTCGGCAAGGGAAAAAGAAGTAAACCCCAAGTGCCAGGCATAGTGCTCGGCCAGGCTCGCAGGCATTTGCAGTTTCTCCTGCAGGTAATTGCGAATCCGGTCCTTGTCCCAGCCGTCTTGCGCGATGGCTGCGGCCACTGCTGGGCCCAGCACAAGCAGAGGATACGAGCGGCCCTGATTGAATGCGGTAAAGCTCCAGTAGCGCATGGTGTCGGCCGCTACGGCGGCGATCAGATCCATGTGGCTGCGCGCAGTGGTGCCAGCCGAGTAGATGGGCGGGCTCACGCACACCACGCTTTGCACTGAGACGACGGTGTCTGTCGCGCTGAAACCTTCATCCACCGAAAAAGGCTGCCAGCCCAGTTGGGCGACAGCGGCCTCGTCTTCGGCCAGCACGACATGGAAGTTCGCGCCGATCGAACCCTTGTCCGAGCCGGTGGGCAAGATGCGCGATCCGGCGATGTTGCGTATGTAGAGCCGCACAAATCGACCGATGCTGGAGTTGGCTTGCCTTCCGGCTCGCATCGCACCGGCGCCGCTGTTGAAGTCGAGCTGGCGCACCAGCGGACCGCTGATCACCACCAGGGGCTCCCAGCCCGGCGTTGCGCCAGCATCTTCCAACCGGAATTTCGGATCCGAAATCGCGTCCACAATGGCCAGCAGGATGGGCATGTACTCGGGCCGACAGCCGGCCATCACGCCATTGACTGCCACGTTCCACACGGTGGCCTGCCGATTGTCCGGCTGCAGCACGCCGATGACTTCCTGTGCGTCGCGGTCGGTATGGTTCAGAAAGCGCGACACCGCATGCAGTGTGGGCGGCATCACCGGCAGGCCATCGCTCCACTCGCGTTCCAGGAAGTGCTCTTGTACTTGCGCCAGTGTTCCGCGAAACACGATGTCGGTCATCGCGCGCAGTCCGCTTGCTTGGTCACTGGCGGGCTCTGCCTCGGCCACCGCCAGCCCCTGCAAAATCTGCGGCATGAGATCGGTCACCACCTTGCTTGTGACTGTGTCAACGCTGTCGGTCATGGGCACGCCCGGGTAATGCGCGATGCGCGGCGCGTTCATTCCCAGTCCGCGGGCAAACAGCTCGGCTTGCTTGAGAAAGGGCGTGGCCACGATGGACACTGCGGGCACACCTGCTTTTTCAGCCGCCGCACTCGCCCGCAACACGGCGGGCGTGCACGACCCTCAGGCGCCTACGCCCGAGATCACCGCGGCTACTTCGCCGCTGGCGAGCAGTTGCGGCAACTGAGCAAGAAGCTGATCGCGTTGCGGGCCGTTGGTGGTGCCGAAATTCTCATAGGTCATGAAGCTCACGCCGGGGAATCGTTTGCTCAGCTCTGCGCGAATCACTGGAAAAATCGTTTCGCCCTGGAACAGGTAGTTCCACAGTTCGGCCACTTTTTTCCCGCGAAGGTCAGCGATTCGCTGTGCCGGTCGGATCTGCGTCGCGGCCCGCTGGCCCAGGGGCCAGACGCATTCGTAGATCGGCTCAGACGGGCTGCTGGGGTCTTCAGACATGTTCAATCCTTGATGACAGGCATGGATGCCGCGCGCCGGTCATCGCCCGCGGACCGGTCACGACAGAACATAGCCGGTTCCTCTACGAAAGTAAATTGGCATTAATTGCACAATCGTTCAACTTCCTCGAAGAGCGGATGAACTGGTGTGGTGGACTGAGCCTGCCGCTACCCCACAGACCGCTTGCTCAGCTTCAACTGATCCCACAACACAGCCGCCGCCACCGACAGGCTGCGGCCTCGCCGCTTGATCATGGTGACAGGGCGCACCGCCTTGGGTGACTTCACGGGTATGGCCACCAGGCCGGGGCGCAGGCACAGCCCGATGGCATGCTCGGGCACGATGCTCACGCCGAAGCCGGCTGCTACCAATCCACCCACGGTGCCGAAATTGGCGACTTCCATTCCGCTGTCACGCACTTGCGCGGTGGACAGCAAGGGCATCATCTGCTGGCGCACGCTGCCGGTGCGCACCATGTGAACGAAGGCACGGTCCTTGAGGTCGCGCAGGCGAATCTCGGGCAGCTTGGCAAGCGGATCGGTCTTGCGGCACAGCAAGTGGTAGCGCTCCATGAAGAGCAGGTGATTTTCAAACTCCAGGTCCTGTCCCGGTTGTGCGCTGATGCCGAAATCGACATCGCCGCGCAAGATGAGTTCGAGGCAGCGGCCGGAGGTGACATCGTGCATGCGCAGCGCGATGCCCGGGTTGATCTGCTGGTATTCGGCCAGACGCTGGGGCAGCCAGTCCGATGCCAACGAGGGCGTGACCGCGACGGTGACTCGGCCGATGCGCCGGTTGGCGCGCTCGCGCAGTTCGGACATCGAGGCGCGCATCTCGGCCGCGATGCGATGGGCGCCGTGCGAGAAGACCTCGCCTTCGGGCGTGAGCGACACATTGCGGGTGTCGCGATCGAACAGGCGGGCACCGACTTGGCTTTCGAGCCGACCGATCATCTGGCTGAAGGTCGATGGCGACACATGGCAGCGCTTGGCCGCCAGCGCAAAGCGCCGGGTTTCCGCCAGTGCAAGGAATGCGTCAATCGCGCGGCCGCTGAGATTCACTGCGATTCATCGACAAAGCCGAATGATTGTTTGAATAATCCCATTTTACAGACACGGTCCGAACACGCATAGTGAGGGCTGGCGCAGTGTCGGTCCACAACAGGGGCCAATCGCGCGTGCGCGCCAGGCGTGCAATCCGCCCCAGGCTGCCCGCAGCCGCCCACCCATCAGAGGAGACCAGCATGTCAGTTTTCAGGAACATCGCCGCCGCTTGCGTCGCATGGCCGCTTGTGCTGTGCGCGGGCGCGGCAGTGGCCGCGGATTTTCCCAGCCGGCCGGTGCGCTTCGTTGTGTCATGGACACCGGGGGGCGGTGCCGATTCCCTGGCGCGCAAACTCAGCAAGGGCCTGACCGAACGCTGGGCGCATCCGGTGGTGGTCGAGAACAAACCCGGCGCGGACGCCACCATCGGCATCCAGTCGCTCACCCAGGCCCCGGCGGACGGGCACACCATCGCGCTCATCATCACTTCGCATGCGGTGCACCCCAGCGTGCGCAAGGCCTTGCCCTACAACTTGCTGCAGGATTTTGTGGCCGTGACCAATGTGGTGGAGGCGCCCAACCTGCTGGTGGTCAATCCCAAGCTGCCAGTGCGCAACGTGCAGGAGCTGATCGCACTGCCCAAGACCCGGCAGTTGAACTTTGGCGCGCCAGGCCTAGGTGGCCCCGGGCATCTGGGCGGTGTGATGTTCAACGCCATGGCCGGCACGAACGCGGTGCACATCCCCTACGCGGGCGGATCGCCGACCTTGATGGCGCTGGTGCGCGGCGATGTGGATTTCATGTTCACCACCATGTTGTCGGGCATGCAGTTGGCCAAGTCGGGTCAGGTGCGCGCGATTGCCATCACCAGCACCCAGCGCTCGCCGATGGAGCCCGATCTACCCACGGTGTCGGAGTCGGGGCTCGGCGGCTTTGAGCTGGTGACCTGGTACGGCATCATCACCCGCGCCGGCACGCCCAAGGCCATCGTGGACCAACTGGCCCGCGACATCAATGCCGTGGTGCGCGAGCCCAAGTTGGCTGCGCAACTGGCCTCCGAAGGCACGCAGGTGATCGCATCCGGTCCTGACCAGTTCGGCCCTTACTTGACCGCAGAGGTCCGCAAGTGGGCCGGCATCGTTCGGCAAGCCAACATCCAACCCGAGTGATTCATCAACCCACAAGGCATCGACCCCATGAGCAAGAAAACAAAAATATTCGCCATCGGAGACATCGCGGTCAACCGGGACCAGCCCGACACCATCTTTGAATTGGTGCACGAGAAGATCAAGGAAGCCGACTTTGCTTTCGGTCAAATTGAAGCCATCTACTCCAAGCTGGGCGAAGTCAATGTCAGCGGCACGTCCTCGCCACTGCGCGGCGACCCAGAGAACGTGGCCGCGATAGGTCGGGCTGGCTTCAACCTGGCATCATTTGCCAGCAACCATTGCATGGACTACGGCATCAGCGCGTTCCACGACACCATTGCGCATTTCCGCGCGATCAAGGGCATGCACCTGTTTGGCGCCGGCGCCAACCTGGCCGAAGCGCGCAAGCCAGTCATTACCGAACACAATGGCAACAAGATCGGCTGGCTGGCTTATTGTTCCATCTTGCCGATCCGCTACTGGGCTGATGTCGATCGCCCGGGCTGCGCGCCGGCGCGCGCCCGCACCATCTATGAAACCCTGGAACCCGATCAGCCCGGCACGCCGCCGCGCATCATCACCTATCCGCACGACGAAGATCTGGCTCACATCATCGAAGACATCACGGCGCTCAAGGCCAAGGTCGATGTGGTCATTGTCTCCATGCACTGGGGCCTGCACTTCAAGGAAGGCGAGCTGGCGACCTACGAAACCAGGTACGCCAAGCTGGCCATAGACGCCGGCGCCGACGTGATCCTGGGGCATCACCAGCACATCTTGAAGCCCATTGAAATCTACAAGGGCAAGCCGATTTTCTACGGGCTGGCCAACTTCGCATTCGACATGTACTACCAGCCCGGCGAGCTGGACAAGCCCGAGCGCATCGAGCGCAGGCAGCGCCTGCATCCGGGCTGGACCCACGACCCGAGCTACCCGACCTTTCCCTTCCCGGTCGATTCGCGCAAGGGCATGGCCGTCTTCCTGGAGGTGGAGAACCACAAGGTCAGCAAGGTGCGTTGGCAGCCCACCATGATCAACCAGAAATCGCAACCTCGTCTGCTCAAGGCCAGTGAGCCCGAGTTCGGCGAAGTACTGGCCTACATGCGCAAGATCACCCAGTCGCAAAAAATCTCCACGCAATTCGAGATCGACGGCGACACCATCACACTTGCGTAGCAGGCTGAATCAGGAAAATCACATGTCACATCTTTCGGGCCTGAAGGTCCTCGATCTCGGCTCGGCGCTGGCCGCGCCGTTTTGCGCCATGCTGCTGGGCGAGCTGGGCGCCCAAGTCATCAAGGTCGAAAAGCCCGGTCGTGGCGATCTGATTCGTAAAACCGACGACTACGTGGGCATGGGCGAGAGCGGGTATTTCCTGGGCATCAACCGCGGCAAGGAAGGCATCACTGCGGACATACGCAAGCCCGTAGGCCAGCAGATCATCCGCGCGCTGGTGGCCGATTGTGATGTGCTGGTGGAAAATTTCCGCTCGCACCGCATGGTCGAATGGGGCCTGGGCTATGAGCAATTGCGCCAGATCAATCCGCGCCTGATCTACTGCTCGGTCTCGGCCTTCGGCAACGCCAGGGACATGGAGGAAGATGGCGGCAACGACATCATCGGCCAGGCCTACTCCGGCATGCTCGATCTCACCGGTGAGCCCGAAGGCGGGCCGTGCAAGACCGGCACGCCGGTGGTCGATGCCTCGGCCGCGATGCTGTCCACCATCGGCGTTCTGGCCGCTCTGCGCAAGCGCGATCAAACCGGTGTGGGCGAGCATGTGAAGGTGTCCCTGCTGGAGGCGGCTTATGCCTTGATGCCCAACTTCGTGGTGAGCGTGCTCAATGGCGAGCCCAACTACAAGCGCGAGGGCAGCGGGCATCCCCAGCTGGTGCCCTACCAGGCCTTTCCCACTTCCGACGGCAGCTATGTGGTGGTGGGCGCCTTTCACCGCGCCTCATGGCGTGCACTGTGCCAGGCGCTTGACCGCGAGGACCTGATCGCCGACCCGCTCTACAAAGACAACTGGGACCGCGTCACCAACCGCAAGCAATTGGTCGGCATTCTGGAGAAGGAGTTTCTGCGCAAGACGCGCAAAGAGTGGCTCGCGCATTTCGAGAAGTTCGAAGTGCTTGCGGCGCCCGTGCTGAGCGTCAAGGATTCGATGGAGTTTTTTGCCGAGCGCACCGAAGGCCTGATCATTCGCACCGAGCATGCGCGGCTGGGCAGCTTGCGCGAAGTGCGCGCGCCCATTCGCTTCAGCTCGCAGACCGAAACCGTCACCCGTGCCGCGCCTTCCCTGGGTCAGCACACGCAAGAGCGCCTGCTCAAGACAGGGTTCACCCAGGAGCAGATCGACGACTGGAAAGCCAAGGGTCTGATCTGAGCCAAGTGCTCAGCCTGGGAACACCTGCAGCAAAGCCACGGTCATCGTGACATAGCGCAAGAATTTTCCAATCAGCATGTAGCCCACGCAAGGCCAGAAGGGCAGCCGCAGCCAACCCGCCACCGCGCACAGTGGATCGCCCACCACCGGCAGCCACGCCAGCAGGCAGGCCTTGGGGCCCAGTCGCTCCAGCCAGTCAATGGCTTTGACATGCGAGCGCGAGTGCTTGTATTTGTCCACCACCCGGTGCGCGCCATAACCCATCCACCAGTCCACCGCACCGCCCAGCGTATTGCCGGCGGTGGCTACCAACACAGCGCTCCAGAACAAATCGGGGTTGAGCTTGAGCAGCCCGAACAAGGCGGGCTCCGAGCCCAGAGGCAGGAGCGTGGCTGAAACAAAGGAGACGAGAAACAGCGTGCTCAGCCCATATTGGGGCAGGGCAAGGTAGGCCAGCAGCGGATCGAGCCAAGCGTGCATGGGCTCAGTATGCCTGCAGCCGCAGACGCAAGCTTCAGGCAAGCACCATGTGAAGTCAAGCGCGGCGAACCTGTAAGCGCGTACGCATTAATTTATTTCAATGGCTGAAATCCAGCGGGCATACAATCGTGCCTCATTTTTCAGCAGAACAAATCGCAGTCGGCATGAACATCGGACCTTACATTTTGGCGAACCCATTGTTCGCCGCGCCGATGGCGGGTGTGACCGATCGACCGTTTCGCAGCCTGTGCCGCAAACTGGGCGCAGCCTATGCCGTCAGCGAGATGGTCACCTCGCGCCGCGAGTTGTGGAACAGCCTGAAGACATCTCGCCGTGCCAACCACGAGGGCGAGCCCGGCCCGATCGCCGTGCAGATCGCTGGCACCGATGCCACCATGATGGCCGATGCCGCGCTCTACAACATCGATCGCGGCGCGCAGATCATCGACATCAACATGGGTTGTCCGGCCAAGAAGGTGTGCAACAAATGGGCCGGCTCCGCGCTGATGCAAGACGAGTCGCTCGCCGCGGCTATCGTGCAGGCGGTGGTGCGGGCCTGCGAGCCACGCGGCGTGCCCGTCACCTTGAAGATGCGCACCGGCTGGTGCCAGAGCCACAAGAACGCGGTGGCACTCGCGCGGATTTTCGAAGCCGCAGGCGTGCAAATGCTGGCAGTGCACGGCCGCACGCGCGAGCAGGGCTACGGCGGGCATGCCGAATACGACACCGTTTCGCAGGTCAAGGCCGCGGTGCGCATACCGGTGGTCGCCAACGGCGACATCGACACCCCTGAGAAAGCGCGGCAGGTACTGGCCTGCACGGGTGCGGACGCAATCATGATTGGCCGTGCCGCGCAGGGCCGACCCTGGATCTTTCGCGAGATCGCGCACTACCTTGCCACCGGCACGCATCTGGCGCCGCCTCTTATTGCCGAGGTGCGCCGGCTGCTCATCGAGCATCTGCAAGACCATTACAAGCTGTACGGCGAATTCACCGGCGTGCGCAGCGCGCGCAAGCACCTGGCCTGGTACCTGCGCGATCTGCCCGACGCAGGTGCCCTGCGCGCGCGCATGAACAGCATCGACGACTGCACCGCGCAACTGCAGGCGGTGTGCGATTTCTTCGATGAGCTCGGCACGCACACCGATCGCATGCCCGTGGCTACAGCGGCTGATTCGGGCGAGCAGGAACAAGAAGCACAGGCAAGCGCATGAGCAAGAAACACATCGAAGAGTGCGTACGCACCAGTCTGGAATCTTATTTCCGCGATCTGCGCGGCACCGAGCCCGACCGCATGTACGAGATGCTGGTCGGGGTGGTCGAAAAGCCGCTGCTCGAAGTTGTGATGGCCAAGGCCGATCACAACCAATCGAAGGCGGCGGAGTGGCTCGGCCTGAATCGAAACACCCTGAGAAAAAAACTCCTTGAGCACAAGCTTCTGAAAAGCTGAGCCACTGCCCCTGGCGACACGCCGGCCCCATAAACCAACAAACAAGTAAGCAGCCAAGCCATGCAAGCACTCATCTCCGTCTCTGACAAGACCGGCATCGTCGAATTCGCGCAAGCCCTGCACGGCCTGGGCGTGAGCCTGGTCTCCACCGGAGGCACCGCCAAGCTCCTGGCCGAGCAAGGCCTGCCAGTCACTGAAGTGGCGCAGCTCACCGGCTTTCCCGAGATGCTGGACGGCCGGGTCAAGACCCTGCATCCCAAGGTGCACGGCGGCCTGCTCGCGCGGCGCGATCTGCCCGAGCACATGGCGGCGCTGCAAGCCCATGGCATAGCCACCATCGACATCCTGGTGGTCAATCTCTATCCCTTTGAGGCCACGGTTGCCAAGCCCGGCTGCACGCTGGAGGACGCAATCGAGAACATCGACATCGGCGGTCCGGCCATGGTGCGCTCGGCAGCCAAGAACTGGAAAGACGTGGCGGTGCTCACCGATGCCTCGCAGTACGCCCAGGTGCTGCAGGAGATCAAGACCGAGGGTAAGGTGGCGCACAAGACCCGCTTTGCGCTTTCGGTGGCGGCCTTCAACCGCATCAGCAACTACGACGCGGCAATCAGCGACTACCTCTCCAGCATCCAGGAGGGTGGCGAGCGCAGCCTCTTTCCAGCCCAGGCCAATGGCCGCTTCGTCAAGCTGCAGGACTTGCGTTATGGTGAAAATCCGCACCAGCAGGCGGCCTTCTACCGCGACTTGTACCCGGCCCCTGGTTCTCTGGTGACAGCCAGGCAACTGCAAGGCAAGGAGCTTTCCTACAACAACATCGCTGATGCCGATGCGGCATGGGAGTGCGTCAGGAGTTTTGAGCAAGCCGCATGCGTCATCGTCAAGCATGCCAACCCTTGCGGTGTGGCGGTGGCCACTGGCGCGCTGCAAGCCTACAGCAAAGCCTTTCAAACCGACCCGACCTCTGCCTTCGGCGGCATCATCGCCTTCAATTGCACGGTGGACGGCGCAGCGGCGCAGGCCATCTCCAAGCAGTTCGTTGAAGTGCTGATGGCGCCGCAGTTCACGGCCGACGCACTGGAGGTCTTCAAAGCCAAGGTCAACGTGCGCATCCTGCAAATCGCGCTGCCGCCTGGTGGCGCGCGCGATTGGGACAAGGGGCGCAATGCGATGGACATCAAGCGCGTCGGATCGGGCCTGTTGATGCAGACCTCAGACAATCACGAGCTGACTTTGGCTGACTTGAAAGTTGTCACCCAAAAGCAGCCCACTGCGCAGCAGCTGCAGGATCTGCTGTTTGCCTGGAAGGTGGCCAAGTACGTCAAGTCCAATGCGATTGTCTTTTGCAAGGACGGCATGACCATGGGCGTTGGCGCGGGGCAGATGAGCCGGCTCGATTCAGCCCGCATTGCCAGCATCAAGGCGCAGCATGCGAAGCTGTCGCTGCAAGACACCGTGGTGGCCAGCGACGCGTTCTTTCCCTTCCGTGATGGCCTGGACGTGGTGGTCGATGCCGGCGCCACCTGCGTCATTCAGCCCGGCGGCAGTATGCGTGATGACGAAGTGATTGCCGCCGCCAATGAGAGAGGCGTGGCGATGGTGTTCTCAGGCGTCAGGCATTTTCGCCACTGAGCCTGCGGCCAGGTGCGCGAACACTTCTCGGGCTGACGCGACAGTTTGCGCAATGTCCGCATCGCTGTGCGCGCTGCTCACGAAGCCTGCTTCGTACAGCGCCGGTGCGATGTAGATGCCGCGGTCCAGCAGACCATGGAACAAAAGGTTGAAGCGGGCTGAGTCGCTCTTCATCACTTGCGCGTAATTTTGTGGCAGTTCGGGCAACAGGAAAAATCCAAACATGCCGCCTTCGCAATCCGCGCAGAACGCAATGCCTTCGGCAACAGCAGCGGCTTTCAGGCCGCTCACCAGCGAAGTGGTCTTGCCAGCCAGCGCGTCGAAGAACCCGGGTTTGCTGATTTCTTTCAAGGTTGCAAGGCCGCAGGCCGTGGCCACCGGATTGCCCGAGAGCGTGCCGGCCTGGTAGACCGGGCCCATGGGCGCGAGCTGCTCCATGATGGCGCGCGGGCCGCCGAACGCCGCCAGGGGCATGCCGCCGCCTATCACCTTGCCCATCACCGACAGGTCGGGCTTGAAGCCGGGGATAGCTCGGGCATAGACGCTCTGGGCGCCGCCCAGCGCAACGCGAAAGCCGGTCATGACTTCATCGAACACCAGCAGGGCGCCATGCTGTGTGCACAGCTCGCGGCAGCGCTTCATGAAAGGCACGCTGGCGCGCACGAAGTTCATGTTGCCCGCAATCGGTTCGATCATCAGGCAGGCCAACTCAGGGCCGTGCAAGCTGAAGGCTTCTTCGAGCTGTTCGATGTTGTTGTACTCAAGCACCAGTGTGTGCTGCACCACTTCGGGCGGCACGCCCGCGCTGGTGGGGTTGCCGAAGGTGGCAAGGCCCGAGCCGGCCTTGACCAGCAAGGCATCGGCATGGCCGTGATAACAGCCTTCGAACTTGATGAACTTGCTGCGACCGGTGGCGCCGCGCGCCAGGCGGATTGCGCTCATGGCCGCCTCGGTGCCTGAGCTGACCAGCCGCACCATCTCGATGGAGGGCACGAGATCAATGATCTGCTGGGCCAGTTCGACCTCACGCTCGGTGGGTGCGCCAAATGAGAAGCCATCTACCACCGCCTTTTGCACGGCTTCTAGTACCGCTGGATGGCCATGGCCCAGGATCATCGGGCCCCATGATCCGATGTAGTCGATGTAGCGCTGGCCATTGGCGTCCCAGAAGTAGGCGCCTTGCGCGCGCTGGACGAAGCGCGGTGTGCCGCCCACTGCGCGAAACGCGCGCACCGGGGAATTGACGCCGCCTGGAATCAGCTTGCGGGCCAGGTCGAAGAGTTGCTGGTTGCGGTCAGTGCTTGGTGTCATGGGCGGGCATATCGAAGACTTGCAAGGCCTTGGCTTCTTCGGGGGTGAGTTCCTGGCTCTCGCCTTCGGGCTGGGCCCAGAACAGGCGGTCGGGCACGACATTGCCCATGCCGGGGCGAAAGCCCGCGTCCAGGCAACGATCCAGGTATGCCAGGGCTTCGGTGGTGGCGGCGGCCAGATCGGTGCCGCTGGCCACCAGCGCGGCCAGTGCTGCGGACAAGGTGTCGCCCGCGCCCTCGAACACGGCTTCGAAGCGCTCGAACTTTTCGCTGACCAGCACCGCCTCCGGTGTGGACAGCACGTTGTCGATGAACTGATCGGGCAGCGGAATGCCGGTCACCAGCGTGTAGGGCACACCCATTTCGCCTGCGGCTGCGGCGATGTCGCGGGCGCTGGGGCTTTTGTCGCTGGTCCAGTCGGGCAGCAGCCAGCGCCACAAGGTGCTGTGGTTGCCCACCAGCACCGTGGTCTGGGGCAGCAGCAGTTCGCGAAAGGCGTCCTGGTAGAGATCGATCTGGCTCTCTTCCCACCATGAAAGGTCGGGCATGTAGGCCACCAACGGGACATCGGCGTAATCGGCGGCGATCTCGGCGATGGTGCTGACAGCCTCGGGGCCGCCGACAAAGCCGACCTTGAAGACCTGCACCTGCACGTCTTCCAGAATGGCGCGGGCTTGCTCGGCCACTGCTTCTTCGTCTAGTGAGAAATGGCCGAACACTTCGGCAGTGTCGCGCGCGTAGGCGCCGGTCACAACTGGCAGGGCATGTGCCCCTACGGAAGAAATGGCGGTGACATCTGCTGACAACCCACCGGCTCCGCTGGGGTCGCTGGCGTTGAAGGCGATCACGCAGGCGGGGTTGCCGTCGTCGTCGTCTTCAAGGTCGTCGCCGGGGGTTTCGTTGGGCAATGTGGGTTTGGTCATGGCCTGGTGCTTCCCAGCCGTCGGTCCGCTGTGAGTGGGCGCGGGTGGGGATGCGCAGAGTGGTTGGGCAGAGGGCCTCGATACAATCGTTGCATTCTATTCGAAGGCCCTTTAAGCTGTGACCGATACTAAAACTTGGATGTGTCTGATTTGCGGGTGGATTTACGACGAAGCCGAAGGAGCCCACGAACACGGCATTGCGCCGGGAACCCCCTGGGCGCAAGTGCCGATGAACTGGACCTGCCCGGAATGCGGTGCCCGCAAGGAAGATTTCGAGATGGTAGAAATTTAAGGCGAAGCACTGATCTCTTCGGGACGGTGACGGCGTCTGCATAGCTGCCAGCACACAGGAGCAAGATCAAGTGAGCACGTCTGGATACAAGGTGTTGGTGATTGACGACAGCAATACCATCCGGCGTAGCGCTGAGATTTTTCTCAAGCAAGGGGGCCATGAAGTCTTGCTGGCAGAGGATGGCTTCGATGCGCTGGCCAAAGTCAACGACTTCCAGCCCCATCTGATCTTCTGCGACATCCTCATGCCGCGCCTCGATGGCTACCAGACCTGCGCGATCATCAAGCGCAACGCTAAATTCGCCTCGGTCCCTGTCGTGATGCTCTCATCCAAGGATGGCGTGTTCGACAAGGCCCGTGGCCGCATGGTGGGTTCGCAGGATTATCTGACCAAGCCGTTTACCAAGGACCAACTGCTGCAGACCGTCAAGCAGTTCGGTGCCGCCCAGGAAGGATCCAAGTGATGTCGGTGAAAAAGGTCCTCGTCGTCGATGACTCAAAGACAGAGTTGATGTTCATGACAGACTTGCTGCAAAAAAGTGGTTTTCTCGTGCGCACCGCGGAGAATGCCGAAGAGGCCATGCGCCGCCTCGCGGAAGACACACCCGACCTGATCCTGATGGACGTCGTCATGCCCGGGCAGAACGGCTTTCAGCTCACCCGCGCCATCAACCGGGACCCAGCCTACTCTGGCGTGCCCATCATCATGTGCACCAGCAAAAATCAAGAGACCGACCGGGTTTGGGCCATGCGTCAGGGCGCGCGCGACTACATCACCAAGCCCGTGCAGGCCCGGGAACTGCTGGACAAGATCAAGGCTCTGGGCTGATCCGGGCCCGTGGATATGGCCAATCGAGAAGCCCTTCGGGAACTGCAGACAAGGCTGGCAAGCCGACTCGCGGCCGCCCGTACCGAAGGTGTGCAGCCCTCCTGGCTCGCACTTGAATCGGGCGGCTCGTGTTATCTGTTTCCACTGGCGCAATCGGGCGAAATCTTTCCCTTTTCCCCGCCGCAGCCGGTGCCCTACACGCTGCCTTGGTTTCTCGGTGTCTCCAATCTGCGTGGTGGCCTGTATGGCGTGATCGATCTGGCCGCGTTCGTGGCCGATGCACAGCCCGTCATGCGATCGGACGCTATGCGCGCGCAATCTCGCCTGGTGGCCCTGAACCCCTTGCTGGAGGTCAACTGCGCGCTGCTGATCGACAAGCTGGCAGGTTTGCGCAACCTGGATGCATTCACTTCTTCGTGCGAAGCCCCGCAAGGCTCGCCCGACTATTTTGGCAGCGGCTACACCGACGCAGCCGGCACGTATTGGCAAGAGGTCAATCTGCAGGTGCTGTCGCAGCAGCCCCGCTTCCTTGCCATCAGTGCCTGAGCGCAGGTACCCAAGCCTTTAAGCCCACAGCCCACTTGGAAGGCCTTGAACATGTCAGTCCTTGGTAAGCTCAAAAATCGGATCTTCAGAAAGAAGGGTCGGGTACGGGTGGAGCAGGACAGCAGCCTGAGCCGCACCATGCCCCATGGCAAGTTCGACTCCATGGGCACCAGCGTGATGGACATGTCCGATGCGCAGGGTGCCTTGGATCGCAGCGGCGCCGATACACGACCACCAGAAGACAGCACCAAGGTGATGGAAGCAGCCGAGGGCTCCGATCGGGTGGATCTGCCCCTGCTGGGTCTGCGGCCGATCGCGGCGCACCAGCGTATCTTGTTCGCCCTGCTGGCACTGTCCCTGGTGGTGCTTGCGGCGGTGGCGGTGCTGGCAGTGCGCTTGACCGATCGGGTGGCCTCGCAGGTGGCCGGTACCGGCCAATCGCTGATGCAGTCGCAGCGTCTGGCCAAATCAGTCTCGCAGGCCATGGTGGGCAGCGCTCAGGCCTTCAGCGACGTCAAGGAAAGCGCGGACGTGCTGGCTCGCACTGTGCGCGGCCTGCAAAGCGGCGATTCATCTTTGCGCCTGCGGCCAGTGGCCGCTGAATTCCAGGAGGACGTGTCGCGGATTTTCCCGATGGTCGAACGCGCCGAGGCCCATGCCGCCACAGTGATGGCGCAGCAGGCGTCGCTCACTCAAATGGGCACGGCGCTGCGCGCGATCAACCGCCAGTCATCGCAGTTGCTGGAAATCGCTGAAACCGTGTCGTCCCTGAAGCTCCAGCAGGCGGCCACGCCGGCTGAAATCTCCGCAGCCGGCCAACTGGTCATGCTCACCCAGCGCATCGGCAAGTCCGCCAATGAGTTCCTCACTGCTGAAGGCGTCAGCCCTGAAGCCGTGTTTCTGCTGGGCAAAGATCTGAATTCGTTCAGGGAAATCGTGCGCGGCCTGATGGATGGCAGCACTGGGCTGCGTTTGCCCCCCAACCGCGACCCGCAGACCCGCGAGCGCCTGCAGGCGCTGCTGCGGGCCTACGAGCAGACGCGGGTGCAGGCGGCAGGCATTCTGGGCAATCTGCAAGGTCTGGTGGCCGCGCGCCAGGCGCAGGCGGCCATCATTGCCGAGAGCGAACCCCTGCGCCGTGAAATGCAGCAACTGCAGAGCAAGCTCTCCGCGGAGGCCGGCCTGGGCGCTGGCGCGCTGGCGGCACTTGCCTTGGCGTCACTCTTCGCCATCTTGTGCGCGACCGGGCTGGCCTATGTGCAGCTCAAGGACAGCCGCAGGCGGCAGAACGTGGCCGAGACCCAACGGCTGGAGGCCGAGCATCAGGAGCAGGAAGCCAAGCGTGTCAACGATGCCAACCAGGCAGCCATCTTGCGGCTGATGAACGAATTGCAGGCAGTGGCCGAAGGCGATCTCACGCAGGAAGCCACCGTGACCGAGGACATCACCGGCGCCATCGCCGACTCAGTCAACTACACGGTCGAAGAGCTTCGGCAACTGGTGGGCAACGTGCAAAATACTGCCACGCGGGTGGCGCAGACAACCGCAAAGGTGGAGAGCACCTCCACCGAGCTGATGGCCGCATCGGCCGAACAACTGCGCGAGATCCGCGAGACCGGCCAGTCGGTGCTGGACATGGCCAGCCGCATCAACCTGGTCTCCGGGCAGGCGCAACAATCGGCGCAGGTTGCGCGTCAGTCGCGGCAGGCAGCAGAGTCTGGCTTGGCCGCAGTGCAAAACGCGATCGGCGGCATGAACTCCATCCGCGACCAGATCCAGGAGACATCCAAGCGCATCAAGCGCCTGGGTGAGTCCTCGCAGGAGATCGGCGAGATCACTGAGCTGATCTCAGACATCACGGAACAGACCAACGTGCTGGCCCTGAACGCCGCCATTCAGGCGGCCTCCGCTGGCGAGGCCGGGCGCGGCTTCTCCGTGGTGGCCGAGGAAGTGCAGCGGCTGGCCGAACGCTCTGCCGATGCAACGCGGCAGATTTCCGCGCTGGTCAAGACCATTCAGGCGGACACCCAGGACGCGGTCGGCGCGATGGAGCGATCCACCCAAGGCGTGGTCGAGGGGGCCAAGCTGTCGGACAACGCAGGCACCGCCTTGACTGAGATCGACCGGGTGTCGCGCCAACTTTCCGAGCTGATCGAGCGGATCTCCGACTCCGCATCCAAGGAAGCCGAGTCAGCCAACGAGGTGGCCGCCAACATCCAGCACATCTTCGCGGTGACCGAACAGACCGGCGAGGGCACGCGATCAACTGCGCAGCAGGTGCGCGAACTCTCTCGCATGGCCGAAGAGTTGCGCCAGTCGGTTGCGCGCTTCAAGATCGCATGATGTGTTCATGATCATCCGGTGCACCAGTTGACCCCAGCAGAAAATCTTCATGCAAGCCACTGAACCCGACATCGACCTGGCCACCACTGACCTGGGCCCTCTGGCCTGGGTGCTTGATGAGCTTCGCAAGTCGCTGGAAGCCGCGTCGGCCGCTTTACGCCGCTTTGTGCGCGACACCGGTCTGGCCCGCGGCACCGACATGGCTTCGGTCGATACCGGCCAACTTCGCATTGCGCGCCAGCAGCTGCACCAGGCCGTGGGCGCTCTGGAGATGGTCGGCCTGGCTGCGCCAGCGCAGGTACTGCGCTCGATGGAAGCGGCGGTGCAGAAATTCACCGAGAAGCCCGAGATATGCGACGAAGCCGCCGCCACTCAGGTTGATCGGGCCGGCGTTGCGCTGACCGAATACCTCGAAGGCGTGCTGATGGGCAAGACCGCATCAGCGGTGGGTTTGTTCGCGCAATACAGCCAGACCCAGCGACTCGCGGGTGCCGATCGAAATCATCCGGCTGATCTGTGGGCCATGCCCTGGCGCTGGAACGATGTGTCCGCGCCTGCGGGCGCGCAGGCCTTGGCATATGGGCCGGTGGTGCGCGCTCGCATGGATCACGCAGTGCTCAGTCTGGTCAAGTCCGGCCATGTCGCTGCGGCAAGTGAATTGGTTGGCATCAGCCTGGGCTTGGCGCAGGCGCAAGAGGCCAGGCAGCCGCGCATTTTCTGGCGGGTTTGCGCCGGATTTTTCGAGGCACTGGCGCTGGGATTGCTCAAACTCGATTTGCATCAGAAGCGCGCCGCGTCGCGCGTGCTGATGCAGTATGCGCTGCTGGCCAAGGGTGAGCTGGGCGTGTCCGACCGCCTGGTGCATGACCTGGTGTTCTTCTGTGCGCAAGCGGTGCCGGCCCCGGATGCTCAAGCGCCCAGCCTGCTCGCAGTGCGACAGGCCTGGGAGCTTGGCCGCTTCCCGCCGGTGGACTACGAAACCGTCCATTTCGGAAAGTTCGACCCCGCCGTGTTGGCGCAAGCGCGCAAGCGTGTTGCCATTGCCAAGGAGACCTGGGCGTTGCTGGCGGGTGGCGATGTGCACAAGCTCAAGCTGGCTTCGGATCAGTTCAACCTGGTCGGCGAATCGCTGGCCCGGCTGCACCCGGAAAGCGCACCACTGGCACAGGCTCTGACGCAGGTGCTGGACACCATTGTCAAAACAGCCCGCCCGCCCGATGCCGAGGTCTCGATGGAGGTGGCCACCGCCGTGCTCTACCTGGAAGCAGCGCTGGAAGACCTGGACTCGGCCGGTGCGCAATTGGCTGATCGCAGCGGGCGGCTGGCCCAGCGCCTGCAGGCCGTGCGCGCGGGCGCAAAGGCAGAGCCGCTGGAAGCCTGGATGGAGGAGCTTGACCGCAAGGTGAGCGACCGCCAGACCATGGGCAGCGTCGTGGGCGAGTTGCGCAGCACCATGGCCGAGCTGGAGAAGCTGCTGGACCAATACTTTCGCAATCTGCAGGACAAGAGCCCTCTGCGCGAAGCACCCAACCACTTGATGCAGATGCGTGGCGTGCTGTCGGTCCTGGGCCTTGACCAGGCCGCGCAGGCTGTCCAGCACATGCGCGAGACGGTTGACGAGATCATCGACACCGAGATCGATCCGCAACGCTCGGGCAGTGCAGGCACCTTCGAGAGACTGGGCAACAACCTGGGCGCTCTGGGTTTCCTGATCGACATGCTCAACTACCAGCCGACGCTGGCCAAGAAGCTGTTCGTCTATGACGAGGCGAGCGGCGAGTTGCGGCCCTTGATGGGGCGCGCCGCACCTGCCGCCAGAGAGCTGCCCGCCGCCCCAGCCAGCGTTCCCGTGGCGCAACCCACGCCGCCAGAGCCGGCGCCCGTGGCTGTGCCCGCGCCAGTGCAGAGCAACGATGAGGATGACGAGCAGGAGTTGAAAGGCATCTTCCTGGACGAAGCCCGTGAGGTGGTTCAAAGTGGATTGACTGCGGTCGACGTGCTGTCTGCTGACCCCAGTGACACCGCCCAGCTCACCAGCTTGCGCCGGGCCTTTCACACCCTCAAGGGCAGCTCGCGCATGGTGGGACTGTCCGATTTCGGTGACGCCGCATGGTCTCTTGAGCAGGTGCTCAACACCTGGTTGGCTGACCAGAAGCCTGCTGGCGAAGACCTGCGCAGTCTGGCGAGCGAGGCCATGCGCGGCTTTGGCCGCTGGATAGAAGATGTGGCGTCCGGCAGCGACGCTGGATGGAAAGTGAGCATGTTCCGCGGTCCGGCCGATGCGCTGCGCACCGAGGGCCGCCTCATCCCATTCGAGTGGCCGCAAGGCACCCAGGCGCCGGCGCCTGGGCAAGCGGCCGCGCCGCAAGAGCCGCCCGTGTTCGATCTGGATTTCTCGGATGAAGCCGGCACTGAAGCGTCCACCGCGCAGGAACCGCAGACGAGTGAAGCTTCTGACGAACTGTCGGCAGATTTTGATTTCGAGCTGCCAGTGGTGCCCGGCGCCGACCAGCCGCCGCCCCTGCAGTTGCCAGCCGAGATCGATGGCATCGATCTGCCCAGCCTCGCGCAAATTGCGCAGCCGCAGCCAGAACCCGAGCCGGATGCAGCCGTCGATGTGTCTGAGGACGATGACCAGATCAAGGTGATCGGTGACCTTCGTATCGGCATTCCCCTGTACAACGTCTATCTCAACGAGGCCGATGAATGGTCGCGCAGGCTGGTGACCGAAGTGGACGAATGGGCATTGGAGCTCAATCGCCCGGTTCTTGATTCGACAGTCGCACTGGCGCATTCTTTGGCGGGCAGCTCCGCGACGGTCGGCTTCATGACGCTGTCGGAGATCGCACGCGCGCTGGAAGCGGCCTTGCAGCAGACCCAGCCACTGGCCTGGGGTACGCCGCAACACGGCAAGGCCTTTGTCGAGGCGGCCGAGGAAATCCGGCGTCTGCTGCATCAGTTCGCGGCGGGCTTTCTCAAGGATGCCAATCCGGCGGCGATTTCCGCGCTGCTTGCGCTGAAAGACCTTGATATTCCGAAGCGTGGCGAAGCGCCCGACGCACAAGTCGACGACCAGCCCCTGCCAACGCCGGCGCCAGTGGCCGCCAATGTGATCGCGCTTCGCGCGTTCGCCCCCGCAGCCGTAACGTCCGCGCAGAGCGACGCACCATCGATCAGCAGGCGCGAGGGCGAGCTGCCGGCGGCGCACGACGACATTGATTTCGCCGACGCGATTGATCCCGACCTGTTCCAGATTTTCGAGGAAGAAGCGGCTGAGCTCATGCCGCAGATCGGCAGTGCCCTGCGCCAGTGGGTGGCACGGCCTGACAATCGCAGCGCGCGTGACGAAGTACTGCGTGGTCTGCACACCCTCAAGGGCAGCGCACGCCTGGCCGGCGCGCTGCGCCTGGGCGAGCTGGCTCACCGAATGGAGTCGCAGATCGAGAGCCTGGGCTCACAGACTTTGCCCAGCGCCGAGATCGAGCCCCTGCTTTATTTGCTCGATGGCATGCAGGGCAACTTCGACAAGCTGCGCCTGCCCGCGCCCGCGCAGGCCGTGGACACCGAAGCGCTCCAGCCGCCTTCGCAGCCAGAGGCCGCCGGGCAAGACGCAGGCACTGACACCGAGCAGCCCGCACGCGCACTGCTGGCCCGCCCCGTGACCACCCACCTGGCCCCGGCCCGTGCGGCAGCCAACCAGGCGGTGCGAGTGCGCTCGCAATTGCTTGATCGCTTGGTGGCCCAGGCCGGCGAGGTGATGATGACCCGCACCCGTCTGGAAGCCGAGCTGCGGCAACTGCGAAGCTCATTGTCCGATCTGGATGGCAACCTGGAGCGCCTACGTGGCCAGTTGCGCGACATCGAGCTACAGGCAGAGACGCAAATGCAATCGCGCATGGCGCAGGCCAAGGACTCAGCGGCGGGATTCGATCCGCTGGAGTTCGACCGCTTCACCCGAGTGCAAGAGCTCACTCGCATGATGGCCGAGTCGGTCAACGATGTGGCCACCGTGCAGCGCAACCTGGAGCGCACAGTGGAGGCGACCGAAGACGACTTGGTCGCACAGGCGCGCCAAACCCGCGAACTGCAGCGCGACCTGCTGCGCACCCGTATGGTCGAGTTCGAGGGCATTGCCGATCGCCTCTACCGCGTGATCCGCATGGCCGCCAAGGAAACGGGCAAGCAGGTCAAGCTGGACATCCACGGCGGCTCCATCGAGATGGACCGCGGTGTGCTCGATCGCCTGACCCCGGCCTTCGAGCACCTGCTGCGCAACTGTGTGGCGCACGGCATCGAGACCCCGGCCGCACGCGCGGCTGCTGGCAAGGACGCAACCGGCAGCATCCTGATCGAGCTGCGCCACGATGGCAACGACGTGTCGGTGGAGTTTCACGATGACGGCGCTGGTCTGGATCTGGCACGCATTCGCGAGAAGGCCAGTCAACAGGGGTTGATCGCACCTGGCCAGGAGCTTGGCGACCAGGACACAGCCAACCTGATCTTTCTGCCTGGCTTTACCACTGCCACGGAAGTCACCGAGCTGTCGGGTCGGGGCATCGGCATGGATGTGGTGCGCGCACAGATCAATGCAGTGGGCGGACGCATCGAGCTTTCCAGCGCAGCCGGTCAGGGCACACGCTTCAAGCTCGTGCTGCCCCTGACCACGGCGGTCACCCAGGTGGTGATGATTCGCTGCGGCAAGTTCTCCTTTGGCGTGCCCGCCAACCTGATCGAGGTCGTTCGCCGCGTGCCGGCCAAGGACGTTCAGCAGGCCTACAACTCAGGTCTTTACGCGATGGGCGAGGAGTCGATTGCGTTCTTCTGGTCCGGCGCCTTGTTGCAATCATCGGCTTGCAGCCTTGAGCCGCAGACCAAGACACTGCCGGTGGTGGTGCTGCGCAGCGCTGCGCAGCGCGTGGCCATGCATGTGGACGAGGTGCTGGGCAATCAGGAAGTGGTGGTCAAGAACCTTGGGCCTCAGCTCTCGCGTCTGCCGGGCTTGGTTGGCATGACCGTGCTGGCATCCGGCGCGGTGGTGCTGATCTACAACCCAGTGGCTCTGAGCACGGTCTATGGTGAGCAGGCCAGGCGCATGAGCGCTGACAAGGCGCAGCCCGAGATGCTGGAGAGAGCCGGCGAGACCCCGCCAGAAGCGCCGCCGCAGATACCTCTGGTACTGGTGGTGGACGACTCCATCACCGTGCGGCGCGTGACGCAGCGACTCTTGCAGCGCGAGGGTTACCGCGTCGCGCTAGCCAATGATGGCCTGCACGCGCTGGAGCGGCTCGCAGAAGAAAAGCCGGCGGTGGTTCTGTCGGACATCGAGATGCCCCGCATGGATGGCTTCGATCTGGTGCGGCACATCCGCAATGATGCGCGCTTGAAAGACCTGCCGGTGGTGATGATCACCTCACGCATTGCGCAAAAGCACCGCGACCTCGCACGCGAGCTGGGTGTGGACCACTACCTGGGCAAGCCCTACTCGGAAGAGGAAATGCTCAGTCTGGTCAAGCACTACAGCGCGGCATCGGCATCCACATCGGCCTGATCGGCCCTGGCCTTTCTCACGACGGCGTAGCGGCGCAGTGTGCGTTCGCGTGCCTCGTCATGCGCAACGACCGGCAAGGGATAGTCGCGCCCCAGCACCACGCCGGCCGCCGCCAGCTCCAGCGGGCCGGCCAACCACGGCGCATGCAGGGACTGGCCTGGCAACTGTGCCAGTTGCGGCAGATAGCGTTTGATGAAGCCGCCATCGGGATCGAACTTGCGGCTCTGGCTGACTGGATTGAAGATGCGAAAGTAGGGCTGGGCATCGCAGCCGCTGGAGCTGGCCCACTGCCAGCCGCCATTGTTGGCCGCCAGATCGTAGTCATTGAGGTGCTCTGCGAAATAGCGTTCGCCCCAGCGCCAGTCCAGCCCCAAGTCTTTGGTGAGAAAGCTGGCCACCACCATGCGCAGTCGGTTGTGCATATAGCCGGTACGATTGATCTGCGCCATGGCCGCATCCACCAGTGGATAGCCTGTGCGGCCTTCGCACCAGGCCGCGAACAGCGCCTGCGCATGCGAGCCGCTTTCCCACTCAATGGCGTCGTAGGCAGGGCGAAAGCTGTGGCTCTCGCCAGAGGCGTCGCATACATGCGGAAAATTCGCCAGCACCTGGAAGTAGAAATCACGCCAGATCAACTCGCCCAGCCAGGTGGCGGCGCCCTCGCTGGCCTGGCTTGCGCGTGCGTGCGCGCGGGCGACGAGTTCGCGGATGGACACCGTGCCAAAGCGCAGATGCACGCTCAGGTAGCTTGGGCCTTTGATCGCAGGGAAATCGCGCGTCTGCCGATAGCGGTCCATGCGCAGGGCGAAATCCTCCAGCAGCGCGTGTGCCCCGGTGCTGCCCATCGGAATTTGCAACTCGCGCAGGTTGGTCTGTTCAAAACCCAGATCGGCCAGCGTGGGCAGCTTGCAGCGCAGTGCCAGCGGCCGAGGCGCCAGGTGCGAAGCGTTCTTGTCGATAGCATGGGGCGCTAGGTCGCCCCGGTCCAGCCGTGCCAGCCAGGCCTTCTTGTAGGGAGTGAAGACGCTGTAGGCTGTGCCCGCCTGTGTCAGCAGCTCCGCCTTCTCGAACACCACCTGGTCCTTGAATGTGTGCAGTGCAATGCCCGCTTGTGTCAGCGCGCGGGCACAGGCCGCGTCACGTGCGAGCGCGGCGGGCTCATAGTCGTGGTTGGCAAATACCGCGTCCACGCCAAGTTCGCGGGCCACACGCTCAATCTCAGGGGCGGCAAAGCCGTGGCGCACGATCAGGCCGGCATGGGGCCCCGCCAGGCGGCGCAAGTTCTCGTCCAGGCAAGCCAGCGATTCGCGGATGAACTCGACGCGCCGGTCACGCCGGGTCGGCAGCCGGTCCAGGATGGTGCGGTCGAAAACGAATACGCAGTGCACCTGTGAGCAAGACGCAAGTGCCTTGTGCAAGGCCGCGTTGTCGTGGGCGCGCAGGTCGCGGCGAAACCACATCAGACCTGTGGCGTAGGTAGTTTGCATCACTGGGCGTTAAAATTGCCCATCATGCCCTCCGAAGTACCTTCAATCAACCTGACGCATCATTTCCTGATTGCGATGCCGGGCCTGGAGGATGCGGCCTTCGCCAAGAGCGTGGTGTACCTGTGCGAGCACAGCGCCCGCGGCGCCCTGGGGCTTGTCATCAACAAGCCCAGCGACATCCTCTTGCGCCAGCTTTTCGACAAGGTGGAACTCCCCCTCGACCGCGAGGACCTGGCCGCCACACAGGTGTTTCAAGGCGGGCCGGTACAGACCGAGCGCGGTTTTGTGCTGCATGAGGCGGTGTTTGCCGATGGCGAGGCTCCCAGCGAGCCGGTCTATGCCTCCACCATGACCATCCCCGGCGGCCTGGAGATGACCACCTCCAAGGACGTGCTGGAGGCGCTTTCCACTGGCGCCGGTCCGCGCAAACTGCTGGTGTCGCTGGGCTATTCCGCCTGGGGCGAGGGCCAGCTCGAATCGGAGCTGGCCGAGAACAGTTGGCTCACAGTGGAAGCCGATCCAGCCGTCATCTTCGACACCCCGGTGGAGCAGCGCTACGAAAAGGCCTTGTCGCTCCTGGGGCTGCAGTCGTGGATGCTGTCTCGCGAAGCGGGGCATGCATGAGCCTGGCGGCTTTGAACGTCCCCGAGCACTTCCAGACCTTTCTTGCTTTCGATTACGGCATCAAGCGCACCGGCGTTGCCGTGGGCAACCGCCTGCTGCGCACGGCAACGCCGCAGGCCACGATACGAGCTGAAGGCGCTGCCCGGCTGGAGCAGGCGCAGATTCGGGTGCGGCAATGGCAGCCCGACGCGCTGGTGGTGGGCGTACCCTTCCATCCGGATGGCGCAAGCCACGACAATACGGCGCGGGCGCTCAAATTCGCTCGCCAGTTGCGCGAACGCCTGAAGCTGACGGTGTACGAGGTCGATGAACGCTACAGCACCACCGAGGCGCTGGCCTCTGGCGCGTCCGATGCCGACGCAGGCGCCGCCTGCGTCATTCTTGAACAGTTTTTAAGGAGCCTGCCGTGACACACCCCAGCAAGGCCGACGTGCTGCTGCCGGACGCCCAGGCGCTCTACCGCGAGCTGCTGGCCGGCGTGCGCGCACTGCGCGCACCCGATGCACATCTGGTGGGCATCACCTCCGGCGGTGCCTGGTTGGCGCAGCGCCTGCAGCATGACCTGGGCCTTTCCGGCGAGCCCGGCGTGATCTCCTCGGCCATGCACCGGGATGATTTCTCCAAACGCGGCCTGACGGGTGCGGGGCAGCAGACGCAGCTGGGCTTCGATGTGAACGAAGCCCACATCATCTTGCTCGACGATGTGCTCTACACCGGGCGCACCATTCGGGCGGTGCTCAATGAACTGTTCGACTACGGCCGCCCAGCCAGCGTGAAGCTGGCGGTGCTGGTCGATCGGGGTGGCCGCGAACTGCCAGTGCAGGCTGATTTCGCGGCGGCGCGGGTGGCACTGCCGGCCACGCAGTCGCTGGCGCTGGCGCGCGATGCGCAAGGGGGCTTTCGCTTCGAGGTCGAGACCCTTCCAACCTGAGCCTTCTGGAACACCTCACATGCTCTACAAGAAAAACCCACAACTGAACAAGAACGGCGAGTTGGTCCACCTGTTGTCAGTGGAAGGACTGCCGCGCGAAATTCTCACCCACATCCTGGACACCGCTTCCAGCTTTGTGAGCGTGAGCGACCGCGAAGTCAAGAAAGTGCCCCTGCTGCGCGGCAAGAGCGTGTTCAACCTGTTCTTCGAGAACTCCACGCGCACCCGCACCACCTTCGAGATCGCGGCCACGCGCTTGTCCGCCGACGTCATCAACCTGGACATCGCGCGGTCATCGGCATCCAAGGGCGAATCGCTGCTTGACACCATTGCCAATCTCTCGGCCATGGCTGCCGATCTGTTCGTGGTGCGGCACAGCGAATCGGGCGCACCTTACCTGATCGCCCAGCATGTTGCGCCACATGTGCATGTGATCAATGCCGGCGACGGCCGCCATGCGCACCCGACCCAGGGCTTGCTGGACATGTACACCATCCGGCACTACAAGAAGGACTTCAGCAAACTCACCGTGGCCATCGTGGGAGATGTATTGCACTCGCGCGTGGCCCGCTCGGACATTCACGCGCTGACCACCCTGGGCTGCCCCGAGGTGCGTGTGGTGGGGCCCAAGACACTGGTGCCGGCCGACATGGCGCAAATGGGTGTGCGGGTCTGCCACAGCCTGGAAGAGGGCATACGCGGCTGCGATGTGATCATCATGCTGCGGCTGCAGAACGAACGCATGAGCGGCGCGCTCTTGCCTTCTTCGCAAGAGTTCTTCAAGAGTTACGGTCTCACGCCGCAGAAGCTGTTGCTGGCCCGGCCCGATGCCATCGTGATGCACCCCGGCCCCATCAACCGCGGCGTCGAGATCGACTCTGCGGTGGTGGACGGCAAGCAAAGCGTGATCCTGCCGCAAGTCACATTTGGCATCGCGGTGCGCATGGCGGTGATGAGCATCGTGGCCGGCAACGAAGCATGAGAAGCCCAGCATGAAGATACTGATCAAGAACGGCCGGGTGATAGACCCTGCATCCAATTTCGATGAAATCTGCGACCTGTCGCTGGCTGCTGGCCGGGTCTTGTCGCTGGGCCCGGCGCCTGCGGGATTCGTGCCCAACAAAGTCATCGACGCCACCGGCTGCATTGTCGCGCCCGGCCTGGTGGACTTGGCCGTGCGCCTGCGCGAGCCCGGCCATGAGCATGAAGGCATGCTCGAGAGCGAGATGGCCGCCGCGGTGGCCGGCGGCGTGACCAGCCTGGTCTGCTTGCCCGACACCGACCCAGTGCTCGATGAGCCCGGCCTGGTCGAGATGCTCAAGTTCCGCGCCGAGAAGCTGCACCAGGCACGGGTCTTTCCGCTGGGCGCGCTCACCCGCAACCTGCAAGGCGAGATCCTCACCGAAATGGTGGAACTCACCGAAGCTGGCTGCGTGGGCTTTTCCCAGGCCGAGGTGCCGCTGGCCAACACCCAGGTACTGCAGCGCGCGCTGCAGTACGCATCCACCTACGGCTACACCGTGTGGCTGCGGCCGCAAGATTTGCACCTGGGGCGCGGCGTGGCAGCCAGCGGCCCGCTGGCAACCCGCCTGGGCTTGTCGGGCGTGCCGGTGGCCGCCGAAACCATCGCGTTGCACACCATTTTTGAGCTGATCAAGTCAACCGGCACGCGGGTTCATCTGTGCCGCCTGAGCAGCGCGGCCGGCGTCGAACTGGTCCGCCAGGCCAAGGACCAGGGGCTGCCCGTCACCTGCGACGTCAGCATCCACTCGCTGCATCTGACCGACAATGACATCGGCTACTTCGACAGCCGCATGCGCCTCAACCCGGTGTTGCG
This sequence comes from Comamonadaceae bacterium, assembly GCA_947476285.1. Classification (GTDB taxonomy): domain Bacteria; phylum Pseudomonadota; class Gammaproteobacteria; order Burkholderiales; family Burkholderiaceae_C; genus Ramlibacter. The sequence goes on from CANJPU010000005.1 coordinate 27,815, forward strand.
CCAGCAGCGCGATCGCGACGCACTGCGCGATGGTTTGGCCGACGGCACCATCGATGCGCTGGTGTCCGACCACACCCCGGTCGATGAAGATGCCAAGACCCTGCCATTCGCCGAGGCCGAGCCCGGCGCGACTGGACTTGAGTTGCTGCTGAGCCTGGCACTCAAGTGGGGGCAGGAAAGCGGCGTGGGCCTGACGCGCGCGCTGGCCGTGCTCACCAGCGAGCCAGCGCGCGTGCTGGGCGCCGCGCTGGGCACGCTGCAGGCCAGCGCCGGCCAACTGGTCGAAGGCGGCATTGCCGATGTCTGCGTGCTCGACCCGCAGGCAGCCTGGACCGTGAGCGCCGATACCTTGCGCAGCCAGGGCAAGCACACACCGTTCTCGGGCTACGAACTGCCTGGCCGCGTGCGCTGCACCATCGCCGCCGGCCAAGTCGCCTTCGAGGCGTGGGGTCGTTGAATTTTTTGCACACCATCTGGAAGCTGTCGCGCGCGCTGGGCCATGCCCTGCGTGGCCTGGCAGTCATCTGGCTGGTGTTTCCGCGCTTGAACGAGCTGCAGCGCCAGGCACGGGTGCAAGCCTGGTCTCTCCATATGCTGGGCGTGTTGGGCGTGCAACTGGAACTACGCGGCAAGCCGCCCCAGGATGGCCCCGTGCTGCTGGTGGCCAACCATATTTCCTGGCTTGACATTTTGGTGATGCACGCGGCGCGCTACTGCCGCTTCATCTCCAAAGCCGATGTCAAACGCTGGCCCTTGATCGGCACCCTGGCCACAGGCGGCGGAACCATCTACATCGAGCGTGAGTCCAGGCGCGATGCCATGCGGGTGGTGCATCGCATGGCGCAAAGCCTCAAGGAAGGTGAGGTGGTGGCGGTGTTCCCGGAGGGCACTACCAGTGATGGCGTGAGTCTGCTGCCTTTCCATGCCAATTTGCTGCAGGCCGCCATCTCGGCCCATGCACCCGTGCAGCCAGTGGCACTGAGCTTTCTGGACAGCGCAACGCGGGCCATCAGCCTCACGCCCTGCTATGTGGGCGATGACACGCTGGTGGGCTCGCTGTGGCGCATGGTGGCCGGCCCTCCCATCACGGCCGTGGTTCACTACGGCCAGCCAGAGCTGGCGCAGGGTCGTGATCGGCGGATCTGGGCAGCCGATTTGCGCCAGCAGGTGGAGCAGCTTCGGCGAGCCGACTGAGTTGCTCGGACAGCACGATGGGCTGTACGTCCGAGGTGTGCTGACACGGCATCTGGCACAACTCATTGCCCTTGATCGGACAGGCGCGATTGAAGGTCACCACATGGTCCACCTGCGCGCGGATGCCGATCCATTCACCCAGCTTGTGATCGTGATGGCTGGGAACATGCGCCAACACAGTCTGCCCGCTGGCCAGGCGCAGGGTGTAGAGAAACTCGGACCCACGGAAGGCCTTGCGCATGATCTCGGCCTTGACCGGCGCCTCGTCGTCATGAACGATGTCGTCGGCGCGCAGCAGCACATCGCATTCACCTGAGGCAAATGCGCAGGGCAGGGGGCATTCGGCCACGTCGGTCAACTCACCCAGTGGCGTTTGCACCACCAATTGCTTGTTCACCTCACGCAGTGTGGCTGGGGCGAACACGCCGTGCCCGATGAAGTCGGCCACAAAACGCGTGGCCGGGCGGTGGTAGAGCGTATACGCATCGTCCCACTGGTGCAGCCGGCCTTCGTTCATCACACCGATCACATCGCCAATGGCAAAGGCTTCCATCTGGTCGTGGGTCACGAACAAGGCGGTGGCCTTGGCGGCCTTGAGGATGCCGCGAATTTCATGCGCCAGTCGCTCGCGCAAATCGACATCCAGATTGGAGAAGGGCTCATCGAGCAGCAGCAACTGTGGCTCGGGTGCCAGGGCACGGGCCAGCGCCACCCGCTGCTGCTGCCCGCCCGATAGCTCATGCGGAAGCTGCCGCTCGATGCCTGGCAAACCCACCAGCTCAAGCACCTGCGCCACCCGGGCCGCGCGCTGCGCCTTGGGCAGCTTGTGCAGGCCGAAGGCCACATTGCGGCCGACGTCGATGTGGGGGAACAGCGCGTAGTCTTGGAACACCATGCCGATGCGCCGTGACTCGGCCGGCACATGCACATCGGCGCTGCCCACCAGTTGGCCAGACACCCGCACCTGCCCTGCGCTCACCCGTTCAAGGCCGGCCACTGCGCGCAGCAGCGTGGTCTTGCCGCAGCCCGACGGCCCGATCAGCACCCCGATGTCGCCCGCGCGCAGGCCGAAGGAGACATCTTCAACCGCGTTTTGGCGCCCGCCGGGATACTGGACGCGAAGCTGGGACACTTCGACAAACATGTGGCCCATTGTAGGTATCTACAATTCCTGGTTGCTTCAATGGGCCCTGCCCCCTCTATTGCCATGGTCTCGCGCCGGCTCCAAGATCTGCTTTTCCTGCTGCTGGCCTCGGTGCTGGTGTTGCCTGTGTTGGCTGTGCTGGCTTCCTGGCTGCAGTGGGACGCGACCACTGCACAGGTGCTGGGCGAGATGGCCAGCACCGTGTTGCCCGGCTATGTGGCGACCAGCCTGGGCTTGTGTCTGGTGGTGGGCGTTGGCGTGGCTGTGCTGGGCACGGCCACCGCAGCGGCCGTGACCTTGTTTGACTTTCCCGGCCGGCGCAGTTTCGAGTGGGCATTGCTGCTGCCCCTGGCCATGCCGGCCTATGTGGTGGCCTACGCCTACACTGATTTCCTTCAATTCGCAGGCCCCCTGCAGACCTGGGTGCGCGCCACCTTCGGCCTGCAAGGCCGGGTTTTTCCGGAAGTGCGCAGCTTCTGGGGCGCGGCTTGCGTCTTCATCGTCTCGCTCTACCCCTATGTCTATCTGCTTGCACGGGCTGCCTTGAGTGAGCGCGCCAGCCACCTGATGGAAGTCGCACGGCTGCTGGGCGCGCCGCTTGCGCGGCGGGTGCGGGAGGTGGCGCTGCCCTTGGCGCGGCCGGCCATTGCCGCCGGTGTGGCCCTGGCGCTGATGGAAACGCTGGCCGATTTCGGCGTCTCCAGCTACTTCGGAATCCAGACCTTCACCGCTGGCATCTACAAGGCCTGGCTGGCCCAGGACAACCGCATCGCTGCGGCGCAACTGGCCACCGTGCTGCTGCTCGTGGTGGCGGCCCTGCTGACGCTGGAGCGGCGCGCGCAGCGGCGCCTGCGCTTTGCAACACCGCGTGCAGGCAGGGCCGGATCGGCCGATGCACAGCCGGTGCGCCTGCAAGGCCGCGCCAGTGTGCTGGCCTGGTGGCTGTGCGCCTTGCCGATTCTGCTGGGCTTCGTGTTGCCGGTGCTGTTCATGCTGCGCCCGCTGGCGGCCGACTGGTCTGTATTGCCGTGGGATCGTTTCGTGCAGTGGTCATTCAACAGCATGCGGCTGGGGCTGATCAGTGCCGTGCTTGCAGTGGCGTTGGCGCTGCTGATGGGTTTTTGCCTGCGGCGCTCACCTGATGTGGTGACGCGCGGGGTGGTGCAGCTCGCCGGCCTGGGCTACGCCGTGCCGGGAGCGGTGATTGTGGTGGGCTTGTTGCTGCCAGTGGGCTGGTTGCAGTCTGCGCGGCCTGAATGGGGTGTGGGCGGCTGGGTCACTGCAACTGTGCTGGGCCTGGTCTGGGCTTATCTGGTGCGCTTTGTCTCGGTGGCGCTGCAGTCGGTGCAAAGCGGCTATGCGCGCATCCCCGCCAGCCTGGACGACAGCGCGCGCATGCTGGGCACGGCGGGGCTGGCGCTGCTGGTGCGGGTGCACTGGCCGCTGCTGCGCCGCTCCAGCCTGGCCGCGGCACTGCTGGTGTTTGTGGACGTGATGAAGGAGCTGCCCGCCACCATGGTGCTGCGGCCCTTCAACACCGACACGCTGGCGGTGGTGGCCTACCAGCTCGCCCGCGACGAACGCCTGGGCGAGGCAGCCCTGCCCTCGCTGGCTTTGGTGCTGGTTGGCTTGCTGCCGGTGATGCTGCTCAGCCGCACCTTGCGATCGAATGCGCCCGCCTCGGCGTGACGGTGCTCTGGCTAGCGGCCGTCTGGCGCGGTACCCGATTTCCTGAACACGATTTCGCCGGTGGGCACATGCACCACCCGGATCTCCTGGCCCCAGGGCTGAGTGTCTGACTTGGCCGCCATCGCGACGGCCACATCGCGACTGCTGAAGAAGTACTGCCGGGAGCCAGAGCCCGGAAGCAGCCGGCCCAAGATGGGATGGCTGCTTTCAACGCGGAAATCGCTCGACATGTTGTTCTCCTCGTCTGGTGCCTTGCTTTGAGGCCTCGTACATATTGCATGGTAGGCCGCCCACACGACAGCGGCATGACGCATCTGCAAGATTGGCGTCAATGGCGTAACCACTTGTGTATTGTGTACCAACGGCTTATATGAGTCGTTCGGTTTTCGTCATTCGGTCTTGCAGTGTGTGATGCTGCGATGCGTGATGAGCGGATCGACTAATGAAGTAACATTAGTGAAGCGCCGCCGCAAGCGCTCGAACCAAAGACCATCGATGAACCCCCTGCGCGCCCTGTTGTCCCCGGCATCCGTCGTCATCATCGGCGCATCGGCTGACCCCAACAAGGTCAACGGCAGGCCCATCCGCAACCTTCGGCGCGACGGCTTTGCCGCCAGGGTGTATCTGGTCAACCCCAAGTATTCCGACATCCTGGGCTACCCTTGTTTTCCCGACCTGGACAGCCTGCCCGAGGTGCCCGAACTGGGTGTGGTCGGCGTCGCTGCGCAGGGCGCGCGCGAGGTGGTGGCGGCCCTTGGCGCCAAAGGAGTCAAGACCGCCATCGTCTGGAGTTCGGGCTTTGGTGAGATGGGGCCTGCGGGCAAACAGCTGGAGGAAGATCTGGTCGCGACAGCGCGCCATTGGGGCATGCGCATCCTGGGGCCCAACTCGCTGGGCCTGACCAATGCCTTCGAACGCATGCCCCTGACTTTCAGCCAGTATGCGGATGCGCCCTTGCAGGCTGGTCCGGTGGCCTTCGTCAGCCAGTCGGGCGCATTCGGCACGGCGGTGGCCACCGCCGCGCGCAGCCGGGGAATCGGGCTCGGGTATTTTGTGAGCACAGGCAATCAGCCCGATGTGACAGTGGCCGCCGTGATCGAAGCAGTCCTTGATGACGAGCGCATCCGGGTGGTGGTGGCCTACATGGAAGGCCTGCCCGACGGCTGCGCCTTCGTGGCGGCCGCGCGGCGGGCGCTTGCTCTGGGAAAACCCCTGGTGGTGGTCAAGGTGGGCCGACATCCGGCCGGCTCGCGCGCGGCGGTTTCGCACACCGGCTCGCTGGCCGGTGACGATGCGATATTCGACAGCGTCATTCGCCAGCATGGCGTGCTGCGGGCGGACAACGAAAGCCATGCGCTCGACCTCGTCTCGGCGCTGGTCAGCTGCCCCATTCCTGTGCTGAGCCAATCCGGTGCCGGTGCTTCGACGGGTGGCGTGGGCCTGATCACCGTCTCGGGTGGCGCGGGCGTGATGATGGCCGATCTGGCTGAAGAGCTTGGCCTGGTCGTGCCCACGCTTTTGGCCGACACGCAGGCCCGGCTCTGTGGCGTGCTGCGCGGCTTTGCCGCCACCGGCAACCCAGTGGATGTCACCGGCCAGAGCATCGAAGATGTCACCATCTTCCAGCGCAGCCTGGACATCGTGCTGGACGACCCGCAAGTGGCCGTGTGCGTCATCTGGGTTCAGTTGCTGCATGCCAAGGCCGATCAGTTGGTCGACCTGCTTGTCCAATGCAAGCAGCGCGCGCTAAAGCCTTTCATTCTGTGCTGGCTGAATTCTCCGCCTGCCGCTGTCCAGCGCCTGCGCCAAGCCGGGGTGTGTGTGGTCGACAGCACGCTGGGTGGCATCCAGTGCGCGGCGGGGCTGCTGGAGCTGGGCCGTGCGCGGCTGCGCCACCTGGCCGAGCCTTCGCCCGCCCAAGCTGTGCGCGCGCTGGCGAACACCGGGGGTGCAACTGAAATTGTCGGCTCGATGCAAGCGGCCGACATGCTTGGACAATGCGGCCTGGTGCTGGCCCCAACGCGCATGGCCACGCACGCGGATGGAGCCGCCACTGCCGCAGCCGCGCTTGGCTTTCCGGTGGCTCTGAAGATCGAGTCGCGCGACCTGCCGCACAAAACCGAGGCTGGCGGTGTGCTGCTCAACCTCAGTGACGAGGCGGCCGTGCGCGACGCATTCGCACGGGTGATGGCCAGCGCGCGGCTCTATAAAGGCGACGCCCGCATCGACGGTGTGCTGGTGCAGGCCATGCAACCCCAAGCCTGCGAGCTGGTGCTGGGCATCCAGCGTGACGCCTCGTTCGGTACCGTGGTGATGCTGGGCCTGGGCGGCATCTTCATAGAAGCCTTGCGCGACGTGGTGTTTGCCACCCCGCCGATTGGCCGCGAAGCTGCCCGTCACATGATCGGGCGCCTGCGCGGGCAGGTTGTGCTCGATGGCATCCGCGGCCGATCGCCGGTTGACCGCGAAGCGCTGATCGATGCGATCTGCGCCTTGTCGCAATTTGCACTGCAACACCCGCAAGTCTGCGAGCTCGATCTCAACCCAGTGTTTGCTTCTGCCCAGGGCGTGGTCGCGGTGGATTGGCTGATGGTGAGGGACCCGCATGCCTAATCCCGCCACCACCGCTGCATCGCCACGCAGCGCGCGCGGCGATGCGGTGCGCAACCGCCTACTGGACGCCGCCGAGAAACTTTTCGCGGAGCAAGGCATCGACGCGGTATCGCTCAACAGCATCGCCCGTTATGCCAACCAGCTCAACGCATCGGTGATGCAGTACCACTTTGGCTCCAAGACGGCGCTGATCGAGGCGATTCTGGATCGGCGCATGACAGATCTAAACCGGCGCCGCAATGAACTCATCGCCAACATCGATACCTCTGATCGCATGAACGCGCTGCGCCAGGTGGCCCAGGCTATGGTGCTGCCGTTCGCAGAGCATCTGTTCATTGAGGGCGGCAGCAGCTACCTTCGCTTCATCGCGCAAGTCAATTTCAACGCCGATAAAAGCGTATTCGAGATGGCGCGGGGCAAGAACGACAGCGCGGTGCGCAAGATCGCTGCACTGGTGCAGGAGATTTTGTCGGACATGAAATCGGATGTGGTTCGCCATCGGCTTGCGTTGGTGACCCACCTGGTGCTGTTCGGTGTGGGCGAGCGCGAGAAGCTGCGCATGGCGGGCAAGCAGTCGGGCGTGGCACGGCTGCGCACGGACGACTTCATCAATGATCTGGTCGAGATGATCGTGGGCGCCCTGAGCGCACCGGCTGTGCGTTGACAGGCGTGCCAGCGGCTGTTAGTCTAATGCGGCATCATTAATTGATAGTCGTTGCTGCATCCGGGGCGGCGGCTGGTCCTTTCAAGGAAGAGGTGAAAGCGGTGGAAAAACTCGCACGAAGCTTCGTGGTGGAGATCAGCGAAGCGCGCTGTCGCTCTTGTGCCGTGTGCTGGGACCCGCAGGTGTGCGAACCGCAGGTGCTCAGCTGGCAGCCGCCTTTCAACAAGGCCATCGTGGTTGACATTGACGCTTGCACCGGCTGTCGACAATGCGAATGGCTGTGCCCGGACTGGGCCATCGTCGTGCGCGAGACGGGTCAAAGCGACTCCGCCGCAACGGCCGCAACCGGAGCATCCGCATGACCCGCCGCCTGCTGTTTGGCAATGAAGCTTTCTGCGAAGGCGCCATCGCCGCCGGCGTGCGTTTCTACGCGGGCTACCCCATCACCCCCGCCACCGAAATCGCCGAGACCATGTCGCGCCGCATGCCGGAGGTAGGCGGCACCTATGTGCAGATGGAGGACGAGCTCGGAGCGGCCGCCGCGCTGATGGGCGCCTCGGCTGCGGGTGTGAAATCGGTGACGGCGAGCTCGGGCCCGGGGATGGCGCTGATACAAAACGAGATCGGCCAGGCCATCGCGGCGGAGTGCCCCATGGTCATCATCAACGTGCAGCGCGCCGGCCCCGGTATCGGCAACGCCACGCGATCGGGCCAGATGGAATTCATGCAGGTGCGCTACGGCACCAACGGCGAGGCGCCCGGCGTTGCCATCGCGCCCTCGACGGTGGAAGAGGCATTCTGGCTCACCATCCAGGCGGTCAATTTCTCCGAGATGCTGCGCACCGTGGTCGTTGTCTTGGGCGATGGCTTGCTGGGCCTGCAGCGTGCCGTGGTGGACCTGCCCGATTATTCGACGATCAAAACAATCGAACGGCCCCGGCCGAGCGGGCCGGTGCAGGAGTGGCGCGGCAGTTATGCGGCCAATGAGCTCGATGACATTCCACCCATGGCCGATTTCGGCTCACCCTACAAGGGGCTGGTGAGTACCGTGGGCCTATTCAAGCGCGGCGGCGGTGACTCCACCGTCGAAGGCCTGGACCAGAGCGACCAGGATTTCACCGTGCGCAGGCTGCACCAGAAAATTCTTTCGCGGCAAAAGGAAATCACGCTGTTCGAGCAGAAGATGACCGAGGACGCAGAGGTCGTTTACGTCGCATGGGGCACGCAGGCCTTGTCGGCCCTGGAGGCGGCCGATCAGGCGCGCGCCCAGGGCATCAAGGCCGGTGTGCTGCGTCTCATCACTGTCTGGCCTTTCCCATCCGATCTGGTGCGCCAGGCCTGCGCCAATGCGCGCCTGGTCGTGGTGCCCGAGATGAACATGGGTCAGTGCCAGCTCATGGTCACGCATGCGCTGGCCAATACCGCCACCCGTGTGGTGGGCGTGAATCATGTGGACAGCAATTTCATCACCCCGGCCGAGATCATCGCCAAGACGCGCGAACACCTGGAGCAATCGAAATGAACACCATCACCGAAGTCCAGCCACCGCAGGCGCGCAAGCGCAAGCAGATCGAAACGCCCATGGATGACATGATCCAGATGTATGCCGATGTGCCGGAGAAGAATTTTCGTTATTGCCCCGGCTGCGGCCTGGGCATGGCACAAAGCGCGATCATGCGTGCCTTTGATCGCCTCGGTCTGGACCCATCCAAAGTAGCCACTGCCGGCGGCAGCGGTTGCTATTCGCCACTGGCTCACTATCTCAAGTCCAGCCACATCCACGGCTCACACGGCCGCGCCTGCGCGTATGCGACCGGCCTGAAGATGGCCCGCCCTGAGCTCACCGTGCTGGCCTTGCAAGGGGATGGCGATTGTCTTTCAATTGGCGGCAATCATTTCATTCATGCCGCGCGGCGCAACATCGACATCAGCGTGATCTGCTTCAACAACTTCGGCTTTGGCGACACCGGCGGGCAGTTCGGGCCCACCACACCCAAGGGCAGCGTCACCGAGACATCCAACGCCGGCATGCCCGAGGCCGCATTCGATGCCTGCAAATTGGCCATTGGGGCGGGCGCCACCTACGTGGCGCGCAGCACCGTGGCGCATCCGGCGCACCTGACCAAGATGATCGCCGACGCCATCGCATGGAAGGGCTTTGCCTTTGTCGAGGTGCTGCAGAACTGCCATGTCTTTTGGGGCAAGCGCAACGGCATGCCGCAGGCCATGGACATGCTCAAGTATTTCAAAGACAACTCGGTGCGCAACACCGACACACCGCAAGAAGAATGGTTCGACATACCCACCTATGCGGTTGACGAGAAGAACATGAAGTTCGTGCTGGGCGTGCTGCACAAAGAAGCGCGCAACGAGTTCGGGGAAGATTACGACAAGCTGCGCCAGCGTGCGATGGCGCAGGCCGTAGGTGTGTCGGGATGAGCACCGAAATCCGTATCGCCGGAGTCGGCAGCCAGGGCCTGGTGACGGCCAGCATCATCCTGGCCGAGGCGCTGGGCATCGTGCGCGACTTCGAAGTCATCCAGACTCAGTTCTACGCCAGCAACATACAAGGCGGCTCGTCTTGTGGCGACGTGGTCTTTGGCCGCGAGAAGATCGTCTTCCCCTGGGTGCTCAAACCCGACTACCTGGTGGCGCTGGCGCAGGATGCGGTGCGCGGGCATGCCGCGTCCATGCGGCCAGGCTCTACCGTGATTGCCGATGAATTGATGGTCAGTGACCTGACGCCTTTCGGTCCCGGTGTGAAGGTGCTGCGCGCACCGCTGACGGCGCTGGCCGACAGCCTGAAGGTGCGCAAGTGCACCAACATCGTGGCGCTGGGTGCGCTGGCGCGGCATACCGGCCTCTTGACGCTGGATCAACTGTTGCAGGCGGTGCGCGCGCGCGCGCCGGGTAATGCGGATATCAACCGGCAGGCCGCGGCACTGGGCTTTGAAGCTCAGTTGCGCGAAGCCTCAGCGGCCATCGCTTAAGCCCAGAAGGCCTGGTCCCGATCGAGTGCAGCAGATGTCCGCAGCGATCGCGTTCCCCTCTTGCACCATGCCGGCTGCGGCCAGGGCGCTCAGGGACGAGGTGCGCGAGTTCATCGCTGCGGAAAAGCCCGCAGGCACGCACTACACCGAGTCCAACCCCGAGTTCAGCCGCAAGCTGGGCGCACGCGGCTGGATCGGAATGACATGGCCCGTGCAGTGGGGCGGTCACGGACGATCCACACTGGAGCGCTATGTGGTGAGCGAAGAGCTCATCGCCGCGGGCGCGCCCATCTTCTTTCATTGGGTGGCCGATCGCCAGAGCGGGCCCTTGCTGCTGCGCTTTGGCACCGACGCGCAGCGTGCGCGCTTTCTGCCCGGCATTGTGCGCGGCGAGAGCGGTTTCGCCATTGGTCTGAGCGAGCCCAATGCCGGCTCGGACCTGGCCGCGCTGGAGACGCGCGCCCAACGGGTGGCAGGTGGCTGGCGCGTCTCGGGCACCAAGGTCTGGACCAGCAATGCCCACATCGTGCAACACATGATCCTGCTGTGCCGCACCGCGCCGCGCAGCGCCGACAGGCGCCACGGCCTCTCGCAGTTCATCGTCGATCTGCATGCGCCGGGCATACGCGTGAACCCGATCAAGAACATGGCCGGTCAGTGCGAGTTCAATGAGGTGGTGTTCGATGATGTGTTCTTGCCCGATGACATGCTGCTGGGCCAGCCGGACCAGGCCTGGGGGCAACTGATCAGCGAGTTGGCTTTCGAGCGCAGCGGCGCCGATCGTTTTCTCAGTGCCTTGCGGCTCTACACGGCTTTCGTCGATGCGGCCGGTGCCGATCCGTCCGCAGCCGAGGCGGCCTTGATCGGGCGCCTGGCAGCGCACCTGTGGACGCTGCGGCACATGTCGATCTCGGTGGCGCGCATGCTGCAGGACAAGGCGCCCGAGCTGGAGGCGACCATCGTCAAAGACCTGGGCAACCGTTTCGAGCAAGGGATTGTCGAGCAATGCAGAGCGCTGCGGCCTGCGCCCGTGCCGGGCACGCCTTACGCCGATGCCTTGCAGCAGGCAATGCTCTACATGCCGCGTGTGACCATACAGGGCGGCACGCCGCAAATTCTGCGCAATGCGATGGCGCGCGCACTGGGGCTGCGATGAGCCAGCCCACCCCCAGCCTGCGCGAGGACGATGCGGACCATGACTTGCGCGCGATGTTGCGCGAGATGGCCGATCGCTTGTTTGAACAGCAATACACACGGCAGGTGCAGGCCAGCGCGCAAGAGGGCCAATGGCCGCAGGCGCTGTGGCACAGCGTCACGCAGGCGGGCCTGACCAGCGCCGCAGTGCCACAGGCGCTTGGCGGTGCGGGTGCGTCTCTGGCCGATGCGGCACTGATCATGCGTGCCTGCGGCCACCATGCGCTGGCCCTGCCATTGGTTGAAACCTTGATCGGCAACTGGCTGCTGGCGCAAGCCGGTTGTCAAGCCGATACGGGAGTGCTGGCGCTGGGCCCGGTGTTGCCCGCCAAGCCGGTGCAACTTGTTCGAGAAAGCGCCCGCTGGACCTTGAGCGCGCGCATTGCGTGCGTGCCCTGGGCCATGGACGCACAGCACTTCGTCACGGTCGCGCAACTGCCCGACGGCGCACAGGCTGTCATCCTCGCGCCGCTGGAAGCCGCGCAAGTCGACACCGCGCCCAACATCGCCGGTGAGCCGCGTTGCCAGATTGAGTTTGACCAACTCGACCTCACAGGGCGGATGTTCGAGCTGCCCGCTGGCCTGGACCATGCAGCGGCGCTTTTCCGGCTGGGTGCATTGGCGCGCTGCCAGCAAATGGTCGGTGCGATGGAGTGGATTCTGGAGCACAGCCTTGTCTATGCCCGTGAGCGGGTGCAGTTTGGCAAACCCATAGGCGGCTTTCAGGCCATCGGCCACATGGCGGCTGTGATGGCCACGCAGGTGAGCGCGGCCCAGGTGGCAGCCGATGCGGGCATGATGGCATTTGGCAGTGAGGCAGCCGATTTGTCCGCAGGGTACGCCAAGGCGCGGGTTGGCGAGGCGGCCGGTGAGGTGGCAGCCCTGGCGCATCAACTGCACGGCGCCATGGGCTACAGCCATGAGTACCCCTTGCACTGGCGCACCCGCAGGCTGTGGGCATGGCGCGATGAGTTCGGCGGCGAGTTGCACTGGAACACACAGGCCGGCAAGCTGCTGGCCAAGCGTGGCGGTGCCGCTTTGTGGAGTGGCATGACATTGAGTTTCGAGCTATAAGGACAAGTAGAACAAGTAAAAAAATGTGCAGGGATACGCAGACGATTCCTCGACAGATTCAGGAGACAAGCATGAAGCCAACACAGCGCAGACAACTGGTCAAACTCGCCGCAGGCGCAATGGCCGCATCGGTGATGCCATCATGGGTGAGCGCGCAGTCCGCTTATCCCAACCGGCCGATCAAGCTGGTGATTCCATTCGCTCCGGGTGGTCCCACCGATATTTTTGGCAGACTGTTTGGCGTGCGCCTGGCCGAGTTGCTGGGTCAACCCGTGGTGCCTGAAAACCGCGCCGGCGCGGGCAGCAACATCGGCATGGATTCGGTGGCCAAAGCCGCGCCCGATGGCTACACGCTGGCATTTGGCACCGGCTCGATCCCCACCGCTGCGGCCCTCACCAAAATGCCCTACGACCCGCGCAAGGACATCGAGGCGATTGCCCTGCTGGGCATCGTGCCGCTGGTGATGCTGGGCGCACCCAACATGCCCAGCACCGCAGCCGGCCTGATTGAACAGATCAAGAAGACGCCGGGCAAATACAGCTTTGGCTCTGCAGGCATTGGCACCACCACGCACCTGGCCGGCGAAATGCTCAAGCTCAAGGCGGGTCTGGACATCGTGCATGTGCCCTATCGGGGATCGGGCCCGGCACTGCAGGAGACTGCGGCAGGTCGACAGGCGTTTCTGTTCGAGACCATCACTGCATCCAAGGGACTCTACAGCTCGGGCAAGCTGCAGTTGCTCGCTGTCGGCACCAAGAACCGAGTGGCCATGCTGCCCGATGTGCCCACCCTGGCCGAGATCGGCGTGTCGGGCATGGCGGGCTACACCTGGAACATTCTGTTCGCGCCGGCGCAAACGCCCAGAGCCATCATTGACAGATTGAACAAAGCCTCCAATCAAATTTTGTCCGAGCCCAGCTTCGTCAAGCACATGGCCGATCTGGCCACCGAGGCCGTCTCCAATTCCACGCCCGAGTCGGCGCGCGCGTTCCTGCTCGAAGAGTTGGACACCTGGGCCAATGTGGTCAAGCAGGCGGGCGTGAAGGGTGAGTAGCCTCGTCACTACTTCCCGACACTCGCTCGTACCTCGGCGCCGCAGCGGACCATGACGCAATCACAATCGCAAACTTCCACTTCCGCCTCGCCACTCGCCCTCGAAGGCATCCGCGTACTTGACTTCTCACGGGTGCTGGCTGGGCCTTTTTGCGGCACCTTGCTGGCCGACATGGGCGCCGATGTGCTCAAGATCGAAGATGCAGAAAAGGGTGACGAATCGCGCACTTGGCTGCCGCAAAAGAATGGTCAGTCCGCGGCCTACATCGCCAACAACCGCAACAAACGCGGCTTGGCCGTGAACCTCAAAAGCCCAGAAGGGGTGGAGATCATTCGCCGTCTGTGCGCGAGCGCCGACGTGCTGATCGAAAATTTTCGCACCGGCACGATGGAATCTTTCGGTCTGGGTTATGAGGAGCTTTCCAAACTCAACCCGCGGCTGATCTATTGCTCGGTGTCGGCATTCGGGCGTGTCGGGCCGCGCGCCAATGAGGGCGGCTATGAAGCCTTGATGCAAGCCTTTTGCGGCATCATGTCCATCACCGGTGAGCCCGATGGTGCGCCGGTGCGCGCCGGCGTTTCGTTCATCGATCTGGCGACCGGCGCGCTGTGCGCCTTTGGCATCGTCAGCTCGATACAACTGCGGGCGCGCACAGGTGTGGGTCAGCGGGTGGACGGCTCTTTGCTTGGCACGGCAACGAACATGCTGAACTTCCAGGCGGGCGGCTACCTAATGACCGGCGAAGTGCCGCGTGCGCTGGGCTCGGCCCATCCGGCCATCGCGCCATACCGCAATTTTCGCTGCCGTGACGGTCAGTGGATCTTCATCGCCGGGGCCAACGACAGACTCACCGGCCGCCTGCTCACCGCACTGGGTCTCGCACATCTTTGCCAGGATCCGCGCTTTGTCACCAACGCGGACAGAGTGCGCAACCGCGTCGAGATCGACCGGCTGGTGGCGCAAGCCATTGCCGAGCACGATCGGCCCGCGCTGCTGCAATTGCTGGACGATGCCGCCTTCCCAGCCGCACCGGTCAACACCGTGGACCAGGCCTTCGCCGATCCGCAGACACGGGCCATGGACCTGATCTGGCAGATGCAGCATCCCCAGGCCGGCGCGATCGACGTGGTGGGCTTCCCGGTGAGCTTCTCAGGCATGCAGCCGCGCGTGCGCATGGCGTCGCCGGGCCAGGGCCAACACACGGATGAGGCGCTGCGAGAGATCGGCTATACGGACCTGCAGATACGCTCTTTGCGTGATCGCGCCATCGTCAAGTAGCGAGTGTCTGCCGGGCAGTGGCTTACAAGCGATCGGTGGAGCCCAACACCTGCTGCGCATCTTGGTGCAATTGCTGCGCGATGTCCGCAGCAAGGTGAAGACGCCGCAGCATCCAGGGGCTCAGGTCGGCTTCCAGTGGGTCTGACAAATCCTCGATCTCAGGAGCCGCTCCCGCTTGGCTCATTGTCGATGTGTTGCCGGCGCTACCCGACAAGTTGTCCTTGATCGCCACTGCCGCCAATTGCAGTGGCGATTGAATTTGCTGCGCATTCAGTCGGTCGCTTCGCAGCAGCAACATGGTCTTGACCGCAGTGAGCTGGGCCAGCAACTGATAGCTGTGCGCCAGCATCCGCCCCAAGGGCTCCAGCGGCGGGCGCACCGCACGCGGCTCTGACAATGAGCGTTGGGTTGCCTGCACCAGGGCCGACAGGCTGTCGTAGACCTCGCGCCGGGCCAGCCGCCAGCCCAATTCCACTTGCTTGTCCAATTCACCCGGCTGCCCCAGCGCCAGGGCGAGCTCGGCGTGCCGCGCCTGCCCCACCAGTGCGCGCTTGACCAGCGCCGGAATCTGGCTGCGCTCCCACGATGGCAGCACATAGCTGAAGGCCCACGCGATGGCCACGCCAATCAAGGTGTCGGCCATGCGCTCAAGCACTTCAAAAACCGGATTCATGCCGACATAGAGCATGTGTGCCTGCAGCAGTGCCAGCACCGAGGCTGCGATGGCGGTGACCAGGTATCGCTTGACTGCAAAGGCGTGGGCAATCGCCTGCGCCAGCGTCACGGTCAGCAGCAGCACCAGAGGCGGCGCGTGCGCGGCCAACAAGGCGCCAGCCAGCAAGCAACCGAACAAAGTGCCCGCGACACGGCTGTTGCGCCGCTCCAGCGTCTGGGCCAGGCTGCCGCGCAGCACCACCACAATGGTGAGCAAAATCCAGTAATCGTGCGTGCCCCAAGGCATCGCCAACCCGATGGCTTGCCCGGCGGCGATGGCCAGCGCAGCCCGGATCGCATGGCGCAGGGGCGGGGCGTCCCAGCGCCACAGCCCAAAGAAGGGCCGCCACGACCAGCTTGTCGGGCTGATGAACATCTGCCAGGTGGAGCGGACCAAGCTCAGGTCCGGCAGTGCGTCACCGCGCCCTAACGCGATCAGGCCTTGCACCTCTTCATGGATATACCCGACCCGGCTGACCAGGCCTCGTGCCAGCAGATGCGGCCCTACGCCGCTGGCTGCGTCGGTGGCTGCATGGTGCGCCGAACGCGGGCCCGGAAACGGCGCTGGCTGCTGGCCCAGCAGCAGAGAATCGGCGAGCTTGTCGATCAGCATGGCCAGGGCTTGGAGTTCATCACGCAGCGAACCCAGCACCGGTGATTGGCCTGCGTGGGCCTTGAGCGTGTCCAGGTCGAGCTCGCAGGCCACCAGATGGTCGCGCATCTCCAGCACCTGCACCAGCATGGCTGCCAGTTGCTGGCGGCGCGCGGTTCGCGGAGATTCGAGCAAGATGTTGCGAGCGACCTGCAACTGCTCGGCCAGTGCGGCCTGCTGACTCATCAGGCGGCCAATCAAGGGGCTGGGCCCAGAGTTGTCAGAGTCGGACGCGGGTATGAACTGCCGCGCCTGGGTTCGCATCAGTGTGGCCACCGACAAGAGCGTGTCGGCCAGCATCAGCACGCGATAGCGCGCATTGAGGATGGAATTGGCCAGTGTGGCGTAGACAAGGTAGGAAGCCGCGCCCAGTGCGAAATGAAAAGTCGTCACCAGTGCAGCATCCTGGTCCGGGCTGGGCGGCACGGACATCGAGAAGATCATCGCGAGCATCATCGAGATCGAGATGGGCAGGCCACGCTTGCCCCAGGCGGCCCCGAGAAACGCCAGGAACGTGGCAGTCACCAGCAGTGCGGTCAGCCAGGCGGGGTTCGCATGCAGCGACTGAACCGCGAAGAACAAGGGGGTGCCGATCAGCGCGGCCGGCAGCAACTGCCAGAATTTTCCGCGCTGGGGCGCAGGCTGGTCTGGCGGAATCACCACAATGACGCCCACTGTGGCTGCGGCAGCAGCGAACGCGCCGAGATAAAGCGCCACCATGCTGGAAATCAGCAGCAACCCCAGCGCAGCCGACAGCCCATTGGTGACGTAGTAGCTCAGCGCGATCCGCAAGATGCTGCGCAGGCGGTGTTCGGTACTGGGGGACATAGGTATCGGCACTGGCTTGAATCTTCCTGCCGACGCGATCTAGAGCCAGTGACACCAGACCTCTCAATCGACTTTCGCACCTGACTGCTTGATCACCGGCGCCCAGCGGTTGATTTCAGAGCGGATGAAATCGGAAAATTCGGCGGGCGTTGAGGGCGTGCCCGAGGCGCCTATCGCTGCCATTCTCTGCGCGATCTCCGGCGACTGAAGTGCCTTCACGCTGGCCTCGTGAATCTGGCGAACGATATCAGGGGGCGTGTTGGCTGGCGCGATCACGCCGTACCAGGCCGTCGCCTCATATCCGGCAAGGCCGGTTTCGGCTAATGACGGTACATCGGGCAATGCGGGGTTGCGCTTGGCCGATGTCACCGCAAGGGGGATGAGCTTGCCCGCCTTGATCTGAGGCAGGGCACCCACCAGGCTGGAGAAGAACATGGGCACCTGCCCGCCAATCACATCGGTCAGGGCGAAGCTTTCGCCCTTGTAGGGCACATGGGTGAGCTTGATGTTGAGCATGGCGTTGAGCATCTCGCCGGCCAGATGCTGGCTGGTGCCGTTGCCTCCGGATGCGTAGCTGTATTTGTCTGGGTTGGCACGCACCAAGCGGATCAACTCACCCAGATCCTTTGCGCCCACGCCCGGATGCACAACCAGCACATTGGGCACGAAGGCGAAGCGGGTGATGGGTGTGACATCCTTCGTAGGGTCATAAGGCAGCTTGGAAAACAGCGTCACGTTGATCGCCAGCGGGCCGTTCGTGCCCAGGCCGATCGTATAGCCGTCCGGCGCGGACTTCGCGATGAAATCGACGCCCAGGTTTCCGCCAGCCCCGGGCTTGTTTTCGACGATCACTTGTTGCTTGAGAATGTCCGACATGAGCCTGGCATAGGCGCGCGACAGGGAGTCGGTGGGCCCGCCCGGCGGGAACGGCACAATGAAGCGCACAGGTCGGGTCGGCCAAGTGTCGGCCCACGCGGACGACGCCGCAAGCAGGCCCAGTGCGAGGGTGGCTATGACTTTGGCGGCGGCAGTCAACATCATTGGATTTCCTTTTGGTTTGGCCAGCGTGATGTAGATGATAGGGCTTGGCGAATTCGACAGGATCTTCAAGTCACTCATGCACTCGCGAAGGACGCTCGTGTAGTCACTGGCGACACGCGAGCGACTGCAGGTGAGGCACAGTGCCTGCGCCGCTGCCGCGGTGGCGGATGGCACTGAATTTGCGTCTGAGCGCATGGTTCGCGTTGTCACTGCGAACATCAACACACAAGCCAGGAGAGACTTCCATGACTGAGATGACTGCGGCACCCGAGTCGCGTGCCGACCAGAGACCTTTGGACTGGATGAAGCGCTCGACCATCGAAGGTTTTGCCGCGCTGATTGTCGGGGGCGGCAGTGGCATGGGCGCGGCCTGTGCACGCACTTTCGCAGCCAATGGCGGCAAGGTGATGGTGGCCGATCTGAATCTGGAAAACGCCCAGCGCGTGGCCGATGAGATTCTTGGCACAGGCGCTCAGGCCATGGCTGTTCTCCTGGATGTGTCCAAGCCAGCCGACATCGAGGCAGCCGTCAAGAAGATGGTGGCTACCTATGGCCGCCTGGACGTGCTGATCAACACGGCCACCTGGAGCGCCAACTGCCTGTTGGAAGACGTCGACATGCAGGACTGGAGCAAGGCATTTCAGACCAATGTTCATGGCCCGCTGCTGCTGGCACGCGCCTGCCTGCCACACCTGCGCAAGAGCCCGGCCGCAGCGATCGTCCATGTGGCATCGCTGGCCGGTGTCGTGGGCTATGCACGCAAGTCCGCCTACGGCCCGACCAAGGGCGCACTCATCACCATGAGCCGCCAGATGGCACTGGAATGGGCAGTCTACAACATCCGGGTCAACGTGGTGATACCTGGCACCATTGATTCACCGCTGGCGCGCAAGATGATCCGCCCCGAGGTGCTGGCCGATCGCGAGCGCACGATCCCGCTGGGGCGCCTGGGCTACCCCAGTGAGATGGCCGATCTGGCCGTGTTCCTGGCCTCACCCGCCGCATCGTTCATCACGGGTCAGGCGATCAATTGCTGCGGCGGCTTCTCGATCAATTCGTTCGTGGTGCCAGCGGGCATGACCGAGACTCTGCGCGAGGCCATGCAACGCGAAGCGCGGGAACAGGCAGCGGGTGAGTAGGCCGCGTGTTTTCAGAAACAATGGGCAGATGAAGGAGGCAGGCAATGAATCAATTTGTAAGAAGTGCCATCGCTTAACGTAGCCGCGGCGCGGGGGCACGCGTTTGCGTCAAACGCAAAGGTCATTTGCTTGCGGGACGGTCTTAATCGCAGTGCATGCTGCGCATAATCGAAACTCGTCCGGGCCGCCATGGCGCCAGCCGAAGCTGCCGAATCGTTACAGCAGAATGATTTTGAGGTTCAATAGATGCCCAGCATACATTCATTGCACAAGCCGCTCATTGACCACACTCATCCGCGGCCCGTGAGCCCGATGCCCGGCGAATTCCTGAAAATTGGATCCGATCGATTCGCAGCCATGACGCGTTGCCTTGCCGGTATGGCCAGGCGGGCAGTGTTGTTGGCATTCTGTGTGGCAATTCCACTGCCATCCCTTGCCGCAGAGCCGTATCCGTCGCAGCCTGTGCGGCTTGTGGTCGGTTGGGCTGCTGGTGGGTACACGGACATTCTCGCGCGGTCGCTGGCCGCCAGATTGACAGCCAGCTGGAAGACTCAGGTCGTTGTCGACAACAAGCCCGGGGCTTCGGAAATCGTCGCTGCGTCGCTGGTGGCGAATGCGAAGCCCGATGGCTACACCTTGTTCTTCGTGACGGATCAGGCGCTGCTGGCGAACGAGTTCCTCTATTCCAGACTTCCATACAGTTCGGCCAAGAATTTCGCCCCAGTGACCCGAATTGCCACTGCACCCGCAGCCATCCTGGTGCGGGCAGACGGTCCCTACCACACGCTGCGCGAACTCGTCGAAGCGGCCAAGCGCGCGCCAGGAAGGATCACCTACGGATCGAACGGACCTGGTAGCCAAGGCCACTTGATAGGCAATTGGTTCGCCGAAAAGGCGGGCATAGAGTTCACACATGTTCCCTACAAGGGCGGTGCCCCGGCGATTCAGGCGCTCCTGGCTGGCGAAGTGGACATGGTCCCCACCGGGCTCGGGTCAGTGGGCGCCCATTTGAAGGCCAACAAACTCCGGGCGCTAGCGGTGACGTCCCCCAAACGCATTCCGACCATGCCAGAGATTCCCACCTTCATCGATGCCGGTTACGACGTGGACGTTCAAGTCATGTTCGCCTTGGTGGCACCCAAGGAAACGGATGCAAAGGTGATCATGAAGATCGCTCACGACGTAAGGGAAATCATCACTGAGCCGGGGTTTGCGCAGCAGCAAATCGAACGGCATGGCAATTTCGTGGTCGCGGACACGCCTCAGGAGTTTGTGGATTTCCTGACGAGCGACACGCCGCGGGTGCGTGCGCGGATTGCCGCAGCGAAAGTTAAGCTCGACTGACTCGATTCACAGGAGAGGCCATCATGTCAGGACCGAGCGTGCCGGCGCAAGGGCTCAGAGAGTTTGGAAGTTTCCATATTGCCGGACGCAGTGTCACGCTCGAAGGTTTGGAAGTGACAGTGGGAGTGATTACCTCGGGCGCGCCGGCCAGGAAGATCGATCCCAATGGTGAGTTTGAGGTCGACCAGATGTATGTCCAGTACATGGTGCCCGAGCCAATCCGAGCAAAATATCCCCTGCTGATGTGGCATGGCGGCGGGGTGACCGGCGTAACGTGGGAGACCAAGCCCGACGGCCAACCAGGCTGGCTGCAGTATTTCTTTGGCGCAGGTCATGCTGTTTATGTGTCAGACGCCGTGGAACGGGGTCGGGCCTCCTGGGCGCGCTACCCGGACATCTGCGAGGGCCAGCCGATATTCCGAAGCAAGCAGGAGGCTTGGGGGACGTTCCGCTTTGGCCCGCACGGCTCCTACAACAGCGATCCATCCAGGCGCGTCACATATCCCGGCCTCAAATTCCCAGCGACCTCGTTCGACCAGCTGGCCAAGCAGTTCGTGCCGCGCTGGAACGTCAACGATGGGGCCACCATCAGCGCGTACATCGCGCAAGTGCGCAAGGTGGGGCCGGCCGTCCTAATGGTGCACAGCCAGTCCGGGCTCTTCGGTTTCGAAGTCGCGCTTGCAGAGCCGGACAAGGTGAGGGCCGTGATTGCTATCGAGCCGGGAGGGGCGCCGCTGCCTGGCCCGGAACTGGAGAAGCTGAAGAACATTCCAATCCTCATTGTCTGGGGTGACAACGTCGATGCGGAGGATATCTGGTGCCGACAGCAACCCGCCTCCCGCACCTTCGCCGATGACCTGAATGCGCGAGGCGGCAAGGTGACATGGCTGGATCTGCCCGTGATCGGCCTGCGCGGCAACAGCCACATGATGATGATGGACACTAACTCCGATGAGATCGCAGGGCTCATCCAGAACTGGATGACGCAAGAAGGTTTGACATACTAGCTTCGAGGCGCCGATCTGTGCGCCGCGCAAGGCTGCCGATTCAAGACAGAAAAACTATTTGAAGGTTTTCAACATGTCCAGTATGCATGCGGTACACAAAATGCTCGCCGACCACGCCCATCCGCGGCCGCTGAGCGTGAGGCCAGGCGATTTTCTGGAAATCGAGCCTGATCTTTTTGCTTTCACGATGGCGGGCGATGCGCAGGAAGTCAATACGCTCGAAGCCGACCTGACTGAACTCGGCGTGTCGAGTCTGCCACTGAAGAACAGGATATTCCCCGTTCTGACGCATGCGTCGCCAGCGCCCAATTCCAGTATTGCGGCAGGGCAGAAGCGCTGGCGTGAGTTCTTCCGTTCTCACGACATCCCGATGCAGGATGGCGGGGCTGGCATTCACCATCTGCTCGTAGCCGAGCAAGGTCTGGTCGGCCCTGGCAGCGTGCTCGCCTTGCGCTGCTCCCATACGCCCACCAATGGCGCGCTCGGCGCCTTTGCCGCGTCCATTGCCGGCAGCAGACTTTCACTTCTGGCGGTGGGGCGCTGCATCGTCGACGTGCCCAAGATCATGCTCATCAAGATTGATGGCGCGCTCAGAAAAGGCGTGTATGCGCGGGACGTTGCGCTGCACATCAACGGGCGCGTGGGGCAGCGCGGGGCCATCGGTTGCGCCGTCGAGTTCGCGGGCTCTTTTGTGCGCGGCCTGCAGATGGACATGCGCTTCACGCTGTGCAACATGACCACTGAGATCGGAGCCATGACTTCCTACATGCAACCGGACGAGGTGACGTGGAACTACGTGAGGAAACAGGGAAGCGAGAAGTTCAAGGCGTACGAGACCGATGAGGGGTACGAGTACGACGCCGTGCATGAATTCGATGTGTCTGACCTTGAGCCGCAGATCGCCGTCCCGCATGCGCCAGACAACGTCAAGCCTGTGAGTGCAGTCGAAGGCCTGCGCATCGATCAGGCCTATCTGGGCTCGTGTGCCAGCGGCCGGCTGGAAGACATTGCTGCGGCGGCCTCGGTTCTCAAGGGCCGCAAGGTGCATCCTGACACACGTCTAATTGTCACGCCTGGGTCGCGCGAAGTGATCAAGGCCGCCACACGATTGGGTTACATGGACATCCTGAACGACGCGAATGCGATCGTCACGAACGCGGGTTGTGGCGCATGCCCGGGGCAAAGCGGTGGCATCCTCGCACCCGGCGAGGTGGCCATCGCGAGCATCCCGCGCAATTTCGAAGGGCGCATGGGCGCCAATGCGCAAATCTACCTCGGGTCCCCGGCAACTGTTGTGGCGTCTGCGATAGAGGGTCGCATTGCGAGCCCCGCGCGCTATTTGTAGTTCCGGGTCAGGTCAACTCACGAGGCAAGAAATGAAAATTGCAGGATGCGTGTGGAAGTTTCCGCAGGACGACATCAACACCGATTACATCAGGCTGGAAGCCTACATGCATCTCCCGATTGCTGAACAAGCGCAGCATTGCCTTGAAGCGCTCGACCCCACGTTCGCATCGAAAGTACAGCATGGCGACATCGTCGTAGGCGGGCGAAATTTCGGGTGCGGCTCTTCGCGTCCCGCTCAAGCCGCGCTCAAGGCGCTGGGGATCGGTGCGGTCATCGCCGAGTCGTTCGGACGGATCTTCTTTCGCAACAGCATCAGCGACAGCTTGCTTGTGACCCCCTGCGTCGGCATTATCGATTTCGTCAATCAGGGTGACCGCGTCGAACTTGACGTCGTTGCCGGCGAGGTGAGGAACCTCACTCAAGGTACTGCGCTCAAATTCGAGCCCCTGCCGGGCGTGTTGAGGGAGATCGTGGAGTGCGGTGGGGAAAAGGGCTGGATCAAGTCACGACTGGCACGACAGGCGACGTTGGCGGGGCACTAGCCACGGCTTCATCGGTTAACAAGGAGCAGGCAATGAGATCCATTCTTCGCCGCAGGATTGTCGCTGGCGGTATCGCAAGCGCATTTGCGCCAGCAGTGTTCGCTCAGGCCTATCCTGCCAGGCCGGTACGGATCATCGTGCCGTTTGCACCAGGTGGTGGAGTCGACATCATCACGAGAATGATCGCCGAGAAGCTGCAACTTGCATGGGGCCAGGCGGTGATCGTCGAGAATCGGGCCGGAGGTGGCGGGACGATCGGAACCGACGCAGTCGCCAAGGCGGTTCCCAACGGCTATACGCTTCTCATGGGCTACGTCGGCAATCTTGCGATCAACCCTTGGCTCGTCGCAAAGCTGCCGTACGACCCAGTCAAAGACTTTGCGCCCGTGTGCCTGACGACAACCGCGCCGAGTCTGCTGGTGACGCACCCTTCGCTGCCGGTCACGACCGCCAAGGAGTTGGTGGCCCTGGCCAAGGCGAAGCCTGGCTCCTTGAGTTACGCGTCCTCTGGCAACGGCACAGTTGGCCATCTGGTTGCCGAGATGTTCAAGTCGGTGACCGGGACAGATATGGTGCACGTGCCATACAAGGGGAACCCGCTGGCTGTGAGCGACCTCTTGGGCGGCCATGTGCATGTGATGTTTTCCGCCCCAAGCGCCGCCATGCCGTTCGTGCAGAAGAAGCAGCTCAGAGTGCTTGCGGTGACTGGCACCCATCGGTTGCCAGAATTGCCTGACACCCCCACATTCGCTGAGGCCGGATATCCGAAGGTTGATGCCAGTGGCTGGTACGGTGTCATGGCGCCTGCTGGAACGCCAAAGGAAATCATCACCCTACTCAACAAGGAACTCGTGCGAATCATGGCACTGAGCGATATCAAGGACCGGCTTGCGGCCCTCGGTTACGCGGTTGAATCGAGCACGCCTGAGGAGTTCGCCCAGATCATCAAGGCCGACTTGGTGAAGTGGCGCGAGGTGGTGCGCATTTCAGGGGCAAAGTCGGACTGACGCCCCGGAGAGGGCCACGCCAAGCCAGGGTCCTCCTGCTTCAACAGAATCGACCTTGGAGGGTTCTGTCGCTTCATTGGTGTCGCCGAAACTGCGGCGTGGATGCATACTATCGACAGTGCCTTGGCAAGGGACGATCACTAGGCCGGGCACTGCGGACTTCACCCCAAGCCACATCGGGCTAGCTTCTTGAAAGGGCGCGGATCCAATGGACGAGCTATCGGCCATACGCATGTTCGCCAAGGTTGCGCAGGCGGCCAGCTTCTCCAAGGTCGCGCGCATGAATGCGGCGTCGATCAGTTCGGTTTCTCGGCAGATCAGTAATCTGGAAACCGAACTAGGGGTTCGCCTGTTCAATCGGACCACCCGGCAGCTTGTGCTGACTGAAGCAGGCGAGCAGTACTTCCACGAAGTGTCGACCATCCTGCGGGAATTGGATGAAGCCAAGCGCAATGCGGCGGCGTTTCAGGAGGGCGTGCGAGGTCGACTCCATCTGCACGCGAGCAACCTGGCCGGCGCAGAAATCATTGTTCCCGCGCTTCCGGGTTTTCTCGCCAACTACCCGGAACTGGAGATCGAAGTGACGCTCACTGGCGAGCGCGTTGATCTGGTTGCCCACAGGATCGATCTCGCCGTTTGGGTGGGCCGTCTGGTCGACTCAAGTTTGGTGGCGCGCCAGTTGAGCCCTAGCCGCTGGGTCTTGTGCGGCAGCCCGCAGTACTTCGCGCTCCACGGCGTGCCCACCTCGCCTCACGATCTTGTGCAACACAATTGCCTGGTCTTTACGCGTAGCCACTACCTTCAGGAATGGACCTTCCGAAGGGGCGCCAAAACCATCGGCATTCCTGTTTCCGGAAACCTGCGAACCAACACAACCTCCGTGCTCATGACAAGCGCGAAAAATGGCCTTGGACTTGCCGTGTTGCAGGAATGGATGGTCCGCCAAGCATGCAGCCAAGGTCTCTTGCAAACTGTACTGACGGATTACGAAGTGAGCCCCACGGCGGATGACACGGCCCTGTATCTGGTGTATCCGCATCGCCACCCTCCTCCAAAAACCCGAGCGTTGATTGAGTTCATTGCGTCTTTGTTCGCACAGGAAGATGCCCGAACTGCGCCTGGTCGTCCAGGCGGTACACCCGCCTAGCGGTCCCACTGAAGATCATGCCTTGCTCGTGGGCACTGCAGCCCTGTGTGATCCGCTTGAACATGTTCCAGACGGTGCCGTAGTGATACCCGGCTTTGTCGACCGGGAAGTTGCACTCGACCATGCAGCGCTCGGCGCCAAACAGCTCAATGCAGGGCTCGATGTATGGGCGCCAAAGAGCGGCCAGAAACTGTGAGGTGGGCGGCGCATCGGCCTGTGTGAAATCGAAGTTGCCGAGGTTCGTCAGCAGGCCGCCTAGCTTGACATAGACATTGGGGCACTTGGCCAGTTCTTTCATGCCCGCAAGCCAAGTCGCGTGAACCTGGGCCTCCTGCCCGGCATAGCTGTCATGACCCACCGGGCTGCCGGTATGGATCAGGCCGATGCTCGCGTCTGGGTGTGCGCGGGCAAGTGTGACCACATCGGGAATCTGGGGATGAAAGACGCTCACATCCAGTGTCAGGCCCATGGCTGCAACGCAGTCCAGCCCTTTGCCGAATGCCGGTTCCAGGCACAGTCCTGGCTGGCCCGGACCCATGGCGCCGCGCACTGCAGCACTCGCATCCCATTTGGCGGTTTGCTTGATGCCACGCAATCGCCCGTTGGCGGCTTCTTGTTGCGCCTCCAGCACTTCGCGCACGCGCTCACCCAGCATGAGGTCGGCATAAGCGACGATGGCGGTGTCAAGCGCCACGGGTGTGTACTTGCCGCTTTCGGCCATGGCGGCCATTCCAATCTGGAACTCGGTCTCGCCAACGCACATGAGATGCTTTGGCCCCGAGGTGCGGTACATGGCCGCACATTCCACGGCCACAATCGCCACGACATTGTGGCCACTTGCGGCCACGTCGCGGCCGTAGTCTTCCAGGAAGTACCTGTGCTCGCCTCTGTGCCAAAAATGCACGTAGGTGTCGACAATGGGCAGATCCGGTTGCAGCGCTGCTTCGGGCTGAGCCTTGGCCAGCCATGGCTCGTTGGGCGCGTGGGTGCGGCCGAAGATCACAGAAGCGCTGGGTGTGCTCATGGGTGTTTAGAGGATTGCGTTGGCTTGCCTATTCACCGCCCAGGCGATAGACCCGTTTGGCCGCGTCGCTGTAGATCCACCTCTTCTCGTCGGCGGAGCAGCCGGCGGTGATGCGCTTGAAAGCATTCCACACCGTGCCGTAGCGCATGCCCGCTGCGTCCACCGGAAAATTGGATGAGGCCATGCAGCGATGGGCGCCAAAGGCCTCGATGCACGGTTCGATGTACGGGCGCCAGACCCGCGCAAAATGCTCCGAGCTGGGGGGTAGGGCGAGCTTGGTGAAGTCGAATTGTTCCAGGCACATCAGCAGGCCACCCATCTTCACCGAGACATTGGGGCAGGTCGCGAGTTCCTTGATGCCGGCGAGCCAGTCTGCATGTACCTGCGCATCCTTGCCCGCGTAAGAGGCGTGCGTCACTGGGCTGCCCGAGTGAATGAGGACGATGTTCGCGTCCGGATGCGCGCGAGCGAGCGCGATCACATCGGGCAATTGCGGATGAAAGATGCTGGCGTCAAATGACAAGCCCATGGAGGTGAGTACGTCCAGGCCCTTGCCGAATTGCGCATCAAGGTAGAGGCCAGGGCCATCTGCGCAGATAGGGCCGCGCACCACCGGGTCCACATCCCACTTAGCGCGCTGGCGCACACCGCGAAAGCGCCCGTTGGCGGCTTGTACATGGGCTTGCAGCAGCTCGCGGGTGCGATCGCCCAGCGTCAGGTCGGCAAAGCCGACAATGCCGGCCGCAACCTTTGTGCTGGTGTATTTGCCACTGGCCGCCATGGCCGCCATACCCACGGCGAATTCGGTTTCGCCGACGCACTTGAGGTGCTCTGGCCCATGCGCCCGGTACATGGCATGGCCTTCCGCATAAACCATGGCCTCGATGTTGTGGCCCGACTGCGCAATGTCCTTCGCATACTCTTCGATGAAGTACCTGAAGCCCTTGTCGCGCAGATGCACATGCGGATCGACAATGGGCAGCTCGGGTTCAAGTGCTGGCTCGGGTGCCGCCCGGGAAAGCCATTCTTCATTCTGTTGTGTCATCGCTGCGCGTCTCCAAAGCGGTATTCGTGAGTCAGTTCATCCAGGTGCTGCTTCAAGGGCGCGTCGATGCGGCAGTCGACCGCCTTGAGGCTGTCCACGAGTTGCTCGGCGCGGCTGGCGCCGATGATCGCGCTGGTGATCACTGGGTTGGCCAGCACCCAGGCCACTGCCAGCGTGGTGACCGATTGGCCGATCTTGTCGGCCTCGGCACGCAGGGCGTGCAGCGTAGTGAATTCGCGCTCATGCCAGTAGCGGTCGCGGTAATTGGCCTTGGCGCCGGCACCGGTGGCCGCCGGGTTGAAGCGGGAGTCCTCGGGCAAGGGCTGCGCCATGGATTGGTACTTGCCGGTCAGCATGCCGCCAGCCAGCGGGTTGTACACGGTGACGGCAACCTTCTCCTCACTGGCCAGGGGCAGTAGCTCTCGCTCGATCTGGCGGAACAGCAGGTTGTAGCGCGACTGCACCGACACCACCTTAACCAGCCGGCGTGCTTCGGCTCGGCCCAGCGCCAGGGCGAGCCGATAAGCCAGGAAGTTCGATACGCCAACGTAGCGCGCCCTGCCGGATCGCACGATGGTGTCCAGTGCCTCCAGGGTTTCTTCCAGAGGCGTGCTTGGATCATCGTGATGGACCTGATACAGATCGACGTAGTCGGTGCCCAGACGGCGCAACGATGCGTCGATGGCATCGAGCAGATGCTTGCGCGATGAGCCGGCGTCCCATGCATGAGGCCCGACACGGCTGCCGCCTTTGCTGGCCACGATGACGTCATGGCGTCGGCCTTTGAGCCAACGGCCGAGAATCTCCTCTGTGCGTCCTGTGCCGCTGCCCTCACTGCCCATGGGGTAAGAGCTGGCTGTATCGAGGAAGGAGATGCCGCCCTCGGTCGCCTTGTCCAGAATGGCGCGCGCCTGCGCTTCGTCGCAGGTGCCACCAAAGGTCATGGTGCCCAGGCAAAGGCGAGAGACTGTGAGACCTGTTGCGCCCAGTTTGGTGTATTGCATGGTCGTGGTCGAGACGCTACTGACGGTTCATTGTGGTGTGATCTTGGCGACGCGCACATATTCCGCCCAGCGCTTGCGGTCCGCGGCAACAAAAGCCGCGTGCTCTTGTGGCGTACTGGGCTTGACCGCCATGCCCTGCTTCATCAGCGCATCGCGTATGGCTGGATCGCTCGCGGCCGCATGCACGTAGTCGCCCATTCGTTTGATGATGGCGGACGGTGTGCCAGAGCGCGCCGCCAGGCCAAGCCAGCTTTGCATCTGGAAGCCCGGCAGCGTCTCGGCCACGGCAGGCACATTGGGCAGCAACGCGAAGCGATCTGGCGATGTGACGGCGATGGGGGTCAGTAGCGTGCCGCGCAGCGCTGGCGCCGCCGACAGCGCATCGGGGAAGGCGTAGTCGATCACGCCACCGACCAGGTCGGTGATGATTTGCGTGATGTTCTTGTACGGCACCGCCACGACCTGCATGCCAGTGCGCTCGCGCAAAAGCTCGGCCGGAATCTGCGACGAAGAGCTGTAGTACCCGTATGACAGTTTGGCGCCTGACTTGCCCTGCTCGACGATGTCGGCGATTGACTTCAGGCGACTGCCGGCCTTGACCAGCCCGACCATCGGGAAGGTTCCGAACAGGCCGATCTCTTCAAAGTCTTTCTCGGGGTCATAGGGCAGCTTGGCAAACACGCTGGGGTTGGCAGCCTGGGTGGAGCTGCCTGCCAGCAGGAAGGTGTAGCCATCGGCCGGCGCGTTCTTCACCGCTTCGGCGCCGATGACGGTGCCAGCGCCGGGCTTGTTCTCGACGACCACGGCCTGCTTGATCTGCTGCTCCAGGTAGCGTCCGAAAATTCGCGCGGTGAAGTCAGCCGCCCCGCCGGAGGTGGAGGGCACGATGATCTTGATGGGCCGGTTGGGCCAGTCGGACTGCGCGAGTGCCGGGGCCATGCAGATGGCGAGTGCGCTTGCAAGTGCAAGAGAGAGGTAGTTGCGACGGGTGATAAGGGCTTTATCCATGGTGGGTCTCCACTTTTCTTGTGAGCAATGTTTGAGCACACACCGATACTGCCGCATCGCAGGCGCCACGTCGCGTCGGGATTGGTTTCCTTGAAGTTAGCTAGCCTGACGCTGAGGGCGCGTCCAACTGCCGTTTCCAGGTTAAATCGTTCAGAGGGTGTGGCGCAAGATTCTGGCCGTCAGTCCGGCCATGCCCTCGTGCGCGCGGGCAGTCAGGGCACACACGGGCTTACGGTCACGAAAGCAAATACGACTGGTGTCGCGCGTCGCTGGCGATCAAACTACCTGCTACTGTCCGTTGGTGGCTGCAAGCAGTCGCGCTATGGACGCGAGCAAGGGGCCGAATCTATCGAGGCCTTTACGCAGACCAAGTCGGTCCTGCTGGGTTTGAGATTCGGGCACGGCATGGCGCTTGGATCCGCGCTGGCGTGGGCTTTCGGAAACAATGGACAGATGAAGGAGGCAGGCAATGAATCAATCGCATGGCGGATCACAACAGGGTGAGCAGGCAGCGGGGGTGCGCGGCAAGGTCGCCATCGTGACCGGTGCCACTGTAGGGCTGGGTAGGGCAGTGGCCCTGCGCCTGGCGCAGCAGGGCGCGAAGGTGGTGGTCACCGGCCGCAACAGGAGCGCGGGAGAAGAGGTGGTGCGTCAGATCGAGGCAGCCGGGGGCCAGGCCGTTTTTCTGCCAGCCGACATTGAGAAGCTGCAGGAGGCCCGCGAGATGGTGGCCCAGGCGCATGCTCGATTCGGCGCGGTGGACATCCTCGTGGCCAGCGCCGGTGCAGCGAGTGCGGCGCAAGGCATCTTCACGGAAATCGATCCGAACGCCGTCGCCGAACAAATCGCCAAGACTGTTCGCATCAAACTGAATCCGGTGCATGCGGCAGTGCCTTACATGGTGGCGCAAAAGCGAGGCGCCATTCTCTTTCTCACCTCAGAAGGCGGCCGGTTCCCGACGCCTGGGCAGACAACCGTCTCCTTCCACTCGGCAGGCCTCATCATGGCTGCCAAAGTGATGGCCAAGGAGTTGTCGCGTTCTCTGATCCGGGTGAACACATTGAGTGTCACCATCGTTCAGGACACACCCGTGTATGAGCGCTTCGTGGGCGGCGAACTCACCCCCCTGCGGCAAAAGGTGTTCGAGAGAATTTCAGCGCAAGCGCCCTTCGGCCTGGCCAATGCGGACAACGTGGCCGATGTCGCGGCTTTCCTGGTGTCCGACGCATCCAGCCACGTGACCGGCGCGACCTTGAGCGCGACCGGGGGCGCTACGTATTCTTGATTTTGTGGATCGAGGGGGTCGAGCGCAGGCAACAGGAATCGACGCTAGGGCCGCAAGCCTTATCAAACAAGGATTTTTACTTCAACCTTGCAAGAAGTGCCATCGCTTTCCTCGCCTCTGGCCCCACTCAATTGGCACGGCACCGGCTTTGAGGTGCTCATGCGTGAGATCGATGAATGGCATTTGAAGTATCCCTTTCTGGGATCGCGCCAATCACGGCCTGGGCAACGGATATTACGTACCTGCCGATGAAGCAAGGCTTCGTGTACCTCGCCTCCGTGATGGATTGGGCAACGCGCCGTGTACTGTCATGGCGCGTGTCGAACACGCTGACATCGGACTTCTGCGACGACCGGTTGAATCCGCCCAATTCGCGAGCGATGCGTCTACTGGCATGCTGCAGGACCATGGCATTGCTATCAGCATGGATGGCCGAGGCTGCCGGCGCGACAATGTCTTCGTTGAACGGCTCTGACGCTCTATAACGGCCAACGGCCCCACGCGGCGCTTGGCAACGCGACGCCAGACGAGGCATACTTCATTCAGCGAGCGCGGCCGATGGCGGCATGAATCAATTCGAGTTGCCCACCGGCCTTCGGTCCATGGATAACTCATCCCGCAGGGAATTCACTTAAGGAGCGACTGATTCTGTCTTGAACAACCGAGCCACCTCTGGCTTAACGAGGACGGGAATTGAGGGGAATTTATAGAAGCGCCTATAAATACGTTTTTGCTTGGGCATCAGGCCACTTCAACCAAGGAGAGCTCAGTGGGAAATTCCAGATTCGTGACCGGCACCGCCCGATGGGTGGGCGCCATGTTGACGGTAAGTGCGATCAGCATGATGGTTAGCAGTGCCCAGGCGCAGTCGTCTGCCTACCCAAACAAAGCAGTCAAGGTGATCGTGCCCTTCGCCCCGGGTGGCAATACCGACGCCGTGGCGCGTTTGCTTTCGGCCAAGCTGGCCGAGCAGTTGGGCCAGCCTGTGGTCGTGGAAAACAAGCCAGGCGCGAACAGCATCATCGGCGCCGATTTTGTTTCCAAGTCGCCCCCGGACGGGTACACGCTGCTCATCGTCACCCCTTCGCAGGCGATCAACCCGCTGGTTGTGCTCAAGCTGCCCTACGATTCGCTGCGTGACTTCACGCCGATCTCTCTGATCAGCCGCACACCGTTCGTTGTGGCGGTCAGCAACGAGATTCCCGCTGCCAACCTCCGTGAATTGATCTCCTACGCCAAGGCCAATCCGGAGAAGCTCAGTTATGCCACCTCGGGCCCAGGGACCGGCGCACACCTCACCACCGAACTTTTCAAGATGACGGCGGGTATTCAAATGCTGCACGTGCCGTACAAGGGCACGGGGCCGGCACTGCCCGATCTGGTGTCGGGCCGGACCTCGCTGATCTTTGACGTCGAACAGGTGTTGATGCCGCAGATCAAGGGCGGCAAGCTGCGCGGTTTTGCCATCACCAGCGCCACCCGCAGTCCGACGGCGCCGGACGTGCCCACCATGCAGGAGGCTGGTCTGCCGGGCTTCGCGACGGCAAGCTGGCTTGGCATGCTCGGCCCGCGTGACATGCCGGCTGCGCTGGCCACACGGATCTCCAACGAGGTCAAGCGGGCGCTCAACTCGCCCGAATTGCGTGAGAGGATGATCGGTTATGGCGCTGAAGTGGTGGCTAGCACACCCGATGAATTTGACGCTTTCATCCGCTCGGAAATGAGCAAGTGGGGCAACGTCGCCAAACACATCAATCTGAAGCCCGAGTAAAAAAACAGATCAATGCCGCAGCCGGCGTCCGGTTTTCTATGGGGGCGCTCGGCGCGACATTCTGCCCGCGTCACAAGCCCTGGCTGGCCACCTGCGCGCGTACGGCTTCGGTCAGCCCCATCGAAGCCATCAATTCGGGCTGCATTCCCATGACCATATCGACCGTCACCGTGGCGCCAGCCTCGGCTCTGGCGCGGATACGCTCATACATCCGGCCCTTGGCGTAATAACGCATACCCGAGGGTAGCGAGTAGAGCAGTTCAGCCAGCGCGTCTGCCACGGCAGGCGTGAACAGGGCCTCGTGCGCGGCCCGACCCGGACCAGGATCGAACTGACGGAAGATCGGGGTGGGGCGGCTCTCGCGCAGCTGGCTCGTTGCCGTGACATTGACCGTGGGCCCGTCGGGTTCATGATCGATGACCACCCCGTATTGCGAGCGCGCGACGGCGATGCTGAGCACTTCATTACGCACGTCGCGCAGCACGGCTGCCGGGTCGCGCGTGAACGGGTCGCCATACCCACCGCCACCTGGTGTACGCATGCGCAGGACATCGCCCGCATCAAGGGTCAGTGAATTGATCTTGCCCAGGCGCTTTTCACCGGGCGTGTCTGGATTGAGCCAGCAGTCGGCACTGGTGCCCGCGCCGCCGCCGGCCAGACCGAAGGGCTGGAAACGAAAGCGCTCCATGCCACGCGCGGTGAGAATGGTGTCGGGATGAAAGACCTGAAAGTCGAGCTGGAAAGCCAGCCCGCCGCGGAACTGTCCCGGCCCGGCCGAATCGGGTACAACGCTGTAATCACGGATGACGATAGGTACTTCGTTTTCGATGGCTTCGACTGGCGTGTTGGCCAGCGCCCCCTGCGAAAAATCGCAGCCGTCAATGCCATCGCCCTGCTTGCGCCCGCCCGAGCCGCCCACCATGGGTTGCACGACCGTGACCTGGCGCCGGCCGCGCACGAGGTCCATGATGGAGATGGCAAGGATGGTGGCCTGACCTGCGCCGAGCGCCGGCACCTGGCCCGGCAGGGCCTGCGCCAGCACGGCCTGTACCGTGCCGTAGAGCGTCTGGGTCAGTGCAAATCGCACGCCGCAGGAGGCCGGGAAACTGGCGTTGACGACCGAGCCCGTCGGCGCGGTAAAGCGGATCGGGCGCATCAGACCCGCGTTGACCGGCAAGGTCGGGTCGACCGAGCGGAAGTAGCCAAAAATCGCCAGGCACAGATAGGGATGGCGGCCATTGCTGGCGAGGTTGAAGGCGGCACCGACCTGCGGGTCGGTACCGCTGTAGTCCAGGTGCAGGCTGCCGCCGGGTTCCTTGGTGGCCTTGACCTTGATGCGCACGGGCATGTCGGAAATGACATCGTCTTCCAGATAGTCGATGAAGCTGTATTCGCCATCCGGGATGAGCTCGATCAACGCGCGCGCGCGCGCTTCGGCGTAATCGATCAGCGCGCCGCGCGCCGCTTGCACGGTTTCGAGGCCCCACTTGGCCACGGCCTGCTTGACGCGCTGTTCCCCGGTGCCCAGGGCCGCGAGCAGTGCGCTCAGGTCGCCCCAGTTTTTTTCAGGGATGCGCACGTTCAGCAGCACGAATTTCTGGATGTCGGTTTGCAGTTCACCCCGGCGGTAGAGTTTGACCGGCGGAATGCGCAGGCCTTCCTGATAGAGCTCGTAGGCGCTCGGCAGCACGCTGCCGGCGATGATGCCGCCCATGTCCGAGGCGTGCAAAAAACCCCAGGCAAAAGCCACCAACGTGCCGTCGATGAAAATCGGCTTGAGCATCTGGTAGTCGGGCAGGTGCGAGGCCACACCGTGGGTCAGATAGGGGCAGTTGGCGATGGCGACATCACCTTCTTCCCAGGGTGCCAGCTGGTTGATGAAGTGTGAATACTCCAGGCCGACAAAGCCCTGTGTGCCAATGGCGACCGAGTAGGCAAACTGTTCACCCTCGGGGGTCAGCAGGGCGGTGACGAAGTCGTTGGATTCCTTGATGAAGGTGGTGTGCGCGGTGCGCTGCAGGACAAAACCCATGGCCTCGGCCGCGGCGCGAAAG
Source organism: Comamonadaceae bacterium (assembly GCA_947476285.1). Taxonomy (GTDB): domain Bacteria; phylum Pseudomonadota; class Gammaproteobacteria; order Burkholderiales; family Burkholderiaceae_C; genus Ramlibacter. The sequence goes on from CANJPU010000005.1 coordinate 62,669, forward strand.
TAGTGGCTGAGGATGCCCAGCGTCATCTTGTCGACGGTTTTCATTGGGTAACTCCTGCTGCCGTGTTCTCCAGAATCAGGCTGCCACTGCCATGTACCGTCCCGCTCCATCCCGGCGGCAGATAGACGGTAGTATCGTCCTGGTCGACCAGCGCCGGCCCGTTCATCACATGGCCGCCGGCGAGCGCAGCGCGAAGGTAGACCGGAATGTCTTTCGGCCCGCTGCTGCTGGCGAGCACCCGGCGGGTGCTCGCGACGGGCGCGGGTGTGCCCGCCGGCACGCTAGCCGGGGAGGGCAGTGGTGGTTTGGTGGTGCTGCCCACAATGCGCAGGCGCAGGTCGACCAGTTCTACTGGCGAGCCAAGCTGGGTATGTGAATACACGCGTTGATGGGTCGCATGAAAAGCATCCGCAACGGCCTGCCAGTCACCCCGTTCGATCCATTCAATGTCGAGAGGCACATCCACTTCGAAGGACTGGCCGACATACCGCATGTCCGCCGAGAGCACGAGGCGGGGATCCTGCACGGACGGGGCTTCGGTGCGCAGATATTCGCGCGCTTGGGCCTCGAGCTGGCGATAGGCGGTGGTCACAACCGACAGATCTTTGTCCATGTGCAAAAACACGCTGCGCACGAAGTCGCTGGCCACATCCGCCGACAATGCGCCGAGTGCGCATAAGGTGCCCGGTGCCTGCGGGATCAGCACCCGCGTGATGCCGCTCTCCTCGGCCAGCCGGCAGGCGAGCAGGGCGCCAGCGCCGCCAAAACCGACCAGCGTGAATTCGCGCGGATCGATGCCGCGTTTGGCCGCCAGATTCGACAGTTCGGCGAACATGCCGGCGATCGTGATGTCGATGATGCCGCGCGCCACGGCATCGGTATCTGCTTCAAGTGCCAGCGCCAGGGTCGCAAGGGCCTGCTGCGCCAGCGCCGGATGCAAGGCGATACGACCGCCGGCGAAGGTCTCGGGGTTGAGAAATCCGCAATGCAGGAAGGCATCGGTCACGGCAGGTTTGGTCTGGCCCTTGCCGTAACAGGCCGGACCCGGATCGGCGCCGGCGCTCTGTGGCCCGACGCGCAGCACACCGGCGCTGTCAAGCCAGGCGATCGAGCCGCCGCCCGCACCGATGCACGACACGCCGACCACCGGCATCATGATCGGAAAATCAGCCACGTGTTCGGTCAGGCTGGTGCGCGGTGCGCCTTCTTCGACGATGGCCACATCGGCGCTGGTGCCGCCGACATCGAGGGTAATGAAATTGCGCACGCCTGCCTGCTCGGCCACGCGCATGGCGCCGATCACCCCCGAGGCGGGCCCCGACAGCAGGGTTTCGGCCGTGGACGAACGTGCGAGCCGCGCCGACATCACACCGCCGTTGGAGCGGGTGATGTAGGGCCGTACCGGCACGCCCAGTGCGGCGAGCCGCTGCTCCAGATCGCCCAGGTAGCGGCTGACCGGCGGCATGACGTAGGCGTTGACGATGGTGACAATGGTGCGTTCGTATTCGCGCATCTGCGGCCAGACCTCGTGTGAACAACAGCTGAACAGGTCGGGCGCCTCGCGCTGCAGAAAGTCGCGCGCCGCCTGTTCGTGCGCCGGGTTGCGGAAAGCATGCAGGAAGGAAATCACCAGGCCCTCAACCCCATCGGCACGCGCCTGTACCAGCGCCGCCCGCAGACTATCTTGCGAGAGTTCGCTGCCAACGCTGCCGTCGGCCATGATGCGCTCTTCGATTTCATACACACGTTCGCGCGGAATGAGCGGCTCGGGACGGTTGCCGTACCAGTACTGCGGCTGGGGAACACGCAGACGCTGGATGATCAGGATGTCGCGAAAACCGCGCGTCACCAGCAGACCGAGACGCGCGCCTTTGCGCTCGATCAAGGCATTGACTGCGATGGTTGTGCCATGGACGAAATACTTAACCTGATCCAGTGATACCGCATGTTCTTCAACAAGAACCTTGAGCCCGGCGACGATGGCATCAACCGGCCGGGACGGTACGGTGGGCACTTTCAGCCCGATCAGTTTGTTGGTCTCTGTTTCATGCACCGCAAAGTCGGTGAAGGTGCCACCGATGTCAATACCGATTCTGTACTCTGCCACGCTTGCGACCTCCTCAATGTGTTGCGATCAATCGAATAGCTTTTTAGTGCAATGATGGTTTGAGACCATAACCCACACCAGCAGCGTCCGGTTAAAAAGTGAATAAATTCAATTGGTTACCGTTGTGCCCGTACCCATTCAGCGCACTGGCCGGGACAACAACGCACTGATCAAAGCCGGTGCCGTGCCCATTGTGTGGGGCCAAGACACCAAGCTCATCGCCAGCCACGCCTGCACTAGCGTGCATGACAGCCAAGTGCTGGAGGCGGTGTTGCGCGGTGAGGCCGTGGGTGGCAAAGAGGTCTGGGCTGACAGCGCCTACCACTGTATGTTGCTGGGTATTGCTGGGTGTTGTCGCCGACACCGAGTCGAACATGGATTATTGGTTGAGTTCCAACAAGTCCGTCGCTACACGCTGTAGTACAGGCTCCCACTGCATGTCTTGTCCTTGCCGGTAAAGTTTGACGGATTTGTACCAGGGGCTGTCGTCGCGGTCGAGCATCCAGCGCCAGTCGGGCGCATAGGGCAGCAGCACACGGGTGTCTTTTCCCAGCGCGCCCGCCAGATGTACAGTGGTGTTGCTGATCGAAACCACCACATCGCACGCCTGTATCAGCGATGCAAGTCCGTCGATGTCTTTGGTGTTGTCGACTTCTTTGCAGTTGAGAATCTCGATGCCGTACTGCCGGCTGACCTGGGCGATTTCATCCTGGGTGTCCCCATACTGCAGGTTGACCAATCTGTGGCCGGACAATGCAAGCGCCTCGACCATCGCAGACAGGCGCATGCTTTTTTTGGCACCAAACTTTTGGTTCGTGCTGCGCCAGCTGATACCGCACAGCTTTTGTCCGTTGCCTGCGCCCAGGGCATTGCGGATACGCTCGGTCCGGGTTGGGTCGGCAATCAGAAAGCCCTGCGCAGTGTTCTTGAAGCTTTGTTCGTCAGGGCGCAGGTGCCTGCACAAACTGCCCATGGCGATGTGTTCGTCATAGGCGTCTTCTGGCACAGCGCGGCCTCGTGCGAGAAACTCCACGTTCTCGACGGAGCGCGCAAACAGTGGGATGAGCCGCGCATCCATGGCCACCAGAAGCTTGGAGCACAGTTGGCGGGCCTCGGTAAGCAAGGAGCCAAACATGATTTCATCGCCGATCCCCTGCTCGGCCCACACCAGCAGCCTTTTGTCGCGCCCGTTCGGGGTGAACGCGGGCTTGCGAGTGCTCAGGGCTTCTCGCTCGCCATCTTGCGTCTTCCAGCGCCACTCATACCACTCCCAGCCCTGGTCTATGGCCCCAAAGAGTAGCAAGGCAAGGGACTTATTCCCGTACGCCTCCGCGTAATTTGGCCTGAGCACAATGGCCTTGTCGTAGCTCGCCACTGCGTCGTCCAAACGTTTGAGTTCCTGAAGCGCAACGCCACGGTTGCAGTATGCCTCAGCGTAATCTGGCCTCCGCACAATGGCCTTGTCATGGCTCGCCACAGCGTCGTCCAGACGCTTGAGCTCTTTCAGCGCATTGCCACGGTTGCTGTATGCCTCAGCGTTATCTGGCTCGAGCACAATGGCCTTGTCGTAGCTCGCCACAGCGTCGTCCAAACGTTTGAGTGCTTTGAGCGCAACGCCACGGTTCGAGTAGGCTGCCGCGCTATTGGGATTAATTGCAATGGCCTTGCTGATTAAATCCACCGCCAATGTTGGATTTTTGCTTTGCACCGCAATCACTCCAAGCAAATGGAGTGCGTCGAAGTGTTTGGGCTGTCTAGCCAGAACTTGCTCGTAAAGGGCCTTCGCTTGCGCCACTTGCCCTTGTTGGTGTAACGCAAAGCCCTGCTGGAACAGTCTGGAAACCTCGGTCTGACCCTGTTGAACCTGCGCAGGCTCGGCCACAGGCTCATTTTGCTGAGGTATAGGCGGCGGAAGTGGCACTTTTTGATTCTATATTTCAAATCGGAAGATGTTCCCGCCGGCCACCGTGCATCCAGTCAAGCTAATCCGCATGAGGCAACAAAAAACCCGCGACGCCAGGAAACGTGCGGGTTTTGATAGGTCTTGAGGCCGTCTGATTCGGTAGGCTGGTACCACCGACGGGAATCGAACCCATATCTAGCGCTTAGGAGGCGCTCGTTCTATCCATTGAACTACGGCGGCAGGATGGCGTGCGTGATTGTAATGGCGTGCCTGTCATGGCCTGCCCGGCGGCCTACTTCGACAGCAACCGCATGGATTCTTCCAGCCCCTTGATGGTCAGTGGGTACATGCGGTGGTTCATCAGCTGCTGAATGACGCCGATGCTCTGGCGGTACTGCCACACGCCTTGTGGCTCTGGGTTGATCCAGGCGAACTTGGGGAAGGCGTTGGTCAGGCGGCCGAGCCATTCGATGCCTGGCTCCTGGTTGTTGTATTCCACGCTGCCGCCGGGCTGCAGGATTTCGTAGGGGCTCATGGTTGCGTCGCCCACGAAGATCAGCTTGTAGTCCTTGTTGTACTTGCGGATGATGTCCCAGGTGGGAAATTTTTCCGAGAAGCGGCGGCGGTTGTTCTTCCACATGAAGTCGTAGACGCAGTTGTGGAAGTAGTAGAACTCAAGGTGTTTGAATTCGGTCTTGGCCGCGGAGAACATTTCTTCGACGCGCTGGATGTGTTCATCCATGGTGCCGCCCACGTCCATCAGCAGCAGGATCTTCACGTTGTTGTGTCGCTCGGGCACCATCTTGATGTCCAGCCAGCCGGCGTTGGCTGCGGTGGATCGGATGGTGTCGTCCAGGTCAAGCTCGTCGGCCGAGCCTTCGCGGGCGAATTTGCGCAGGCGGCGCAGCGCAACCTTGATGTTGCGCGTGCCCAGCTCTTGCGTGTCGTCATAGTCTTTGTAGGCGCGCTGGTCCCACACTTTCACCGCGCTCTTGCCGCGGCTCTTGTCCTGGCCTATGCGTATGCCTTGCGGGTTGACGCCGTAGGCGCCAAAGGGCGATGTGCCGCCCGTGCCAATCATTTTGCTGCCGCCTTCGTGGCGCTCTTTCTGCTCTTCAAAGCGCTTCTTGAGCGTCTCCATCAGCTCTTCCCATCCCATCTTCTCGATCTTGGCTTTCTCTTCGGGGCTGAGTTCAAGCTCCAGGGTCTTGCGCAGCCAGTCGAGCGGGATTTCCTTGGTGAAGTCGGCGATCATCTCCACGCCCTTGAAGTAGGCGGCGAAGGCGCGGTCGAATTTGTCGTAGTGTTTTTCGTCCTTGACCAAGGCGGTGCGCGCGAGGTAGTAAAAGTCGTCGATCTTGTAGCCGTCCTCGCTGTTGGGGCCGACCACGCCTTCCTTGAGGGCCTCGATCAGGGTCAGGTATTCCTTGACCGAGACGGGCAGCTTGACGCTGCGAAGGGTGTAGAAAAAATCAATCAGCATTGCGGCCTCCTATGGCGTTCGTGCTTTGGCCAGCAGGTACTGAAGCTGGGCTTTGACTTCAGGCCACTCGCCAGCGGCCAGGCTGTACATCACGGTGTCGCGCACGGTGCCATCGCGCCGCAGCGCATGGTGGCGCAGCACGCCGTCTTTGCGCGCGCCCAGGCGCTCGATGGCGCGCTGGCTGGAAAAGTTGTAGTTGTCGGTGCGCCACGCTACCAGCCTGGCGCCCAGGGCTTCGAATGCGTGTGTCATCAAGAGCAGCTTGCAGGTGGTGTTGACATGGGTGCGTTGCCAGCTTCGGGCGTACCAGGTGTAGCCGATCTCTAGGCGACCAATCGCCGGCACGATGTCATGGTAGCGCGAGCTGCCGATGATGCGTCCGCTGGGCAAGTCGCGTACCACGAAGGGCAGCATGTGGCCGGCGGCCTGGCCTTGCAGGGCTTGCGCAATGTAGTCATGCGTTTCGCCCGGTGCAGGCACGGAGGTGATGCGCAGTTTCCAGAGCTCGCCGTCGCGGGCGGCTGCTTCCAGGTCGGTCGCGTGTTCGGCTCGCATGGGCTCCAGCCGCACCGGCGGGGCCTCCAGGGTGCTGGGCTCGGGCTTGCGCATCGGGTCCTTGCTAGCGTGAAACACTACACCAGGCCATGTCCTCAGCGGTTGTGGCGCTGCATGAACACCAGCTTCTCGAACAGGGTTACGTCCTGTTCGTTCTTGAGCAGCGCGCCCACAAGTGGTGGCACAGACACTTTCTCGTCCTTGCTTTGCAGGGCTTCGAGTGGAATGTCCTCGGCCACCAGGAGCTTGAGCCAATCTAGCAATTCGCTGGTGGATGGCTTTTTCTTCAGGCCGGGCAGGTTGCGCACGTCGTAGAAGGTCTTCATGGCTGCGGTGAGCAGCTCTTTCTTGAGCCCCGGGAAGTGCACGTCCACGATCAGCTTCATCGTCTCGGCGTCGGGGAACTTGATGTAGTGGAAGAAGCAGCGGCGCAGGAAAGCGTCGGGCAGTTCTTTTTCGTTGTTGGAAGTGATGAAGACAAGCGGGCGGTGCCTGGCCTTGACCAGCTCGCGCGTCTCATACACATAGAACTCCATGCGGTCGAGCTCGCGCAGCAAGTCATTGGGGAATTCGATGTCGGCCTTGTCGATTTCGTCGATCAGCAGTGCCACCGGCTTGTCCGCGTTGAAGGCCTGCCACAGCACGCCCTTGACGATGTAGTTGTGGATGTCCTTGACCTTGGCATCGCCCAGTTGCGAATCGCGCAGCCGGCTGACCGCGTCGTATTCGTACAAGCCCTGCTGCGCCTTGGTGGTGGATTTGATGTGCCATTGCAACAGGGGCACGCCGATCGCCTCTGCCACTTCTTCGGCCAGCATGGTCTTGCCGGTGCCGGGCTCGCCCTTGACCAGCAGAGGGCGTTTGAGTGTGATGGCGGCGTTCACCGCGAGCATCAAATCTTGGGTTGCGACGTAATTTTGTGTGCCTTGAAACTTCATGGGTATCGAAATGAATGAAGGCGCGATCGGCGCCGGATATAATCAAAGGTTGATTAGAAGACTGACCACAAACCCCATTGTGCTCGCAAAATGAACAAGTTGTTGACTACGCTCTTTGCCCTGGCTGTCTCTTGCGGGACCAGCCTCTCGTATGCACAGGCTCCGGCCGCGCCAAAAACCGCTTCCGCGCCCGCGGCGGCGGCAACGTCCGGGGGCGCCAAGTCCATCGATACCAAGGTCGCCTTGTGCATAGGCTGCCATGGCATCAAGGGCTATCAGGCGAGCTTCCCTGAAGTGCACAAGGTGCCGATGATCTCAGGCCAGGGTGCCAAGTACATTGCCGCCGCGCTCACCGCCTACAAGAACGGTGATAGAAAACACCCCACCATGCGCGCCATTGCGGCGGGCCTGTCCGAGCAGGACATCACCGAAATCTCCACCTATTACGAGGCCCATGGCAAGGAAGAGGGCAAGGCGCTGCCTGAAAAACTCGGCAAGGAACCCAGCCCGCAAGTGGCCGGCCTGATGCAAAAGGCGGCGTGTGTCTCTTGCCACGGCGCCAATCTGGCCAAGCCGATTGACCCCAGCTACCCCAAGATTGCCGGTCAGCATGCCGACTACATGTTCGTCGCGCTCAAGGCCTACAAGGCCGACAACAACGCCGTGGTCGGGCGCAGCAACGGCATCATGGGCGCCATCGCCAAGCAGTTCAGCAATGCCGAACTCAAGGCCCTTGCGGGCTATGTCTCGTCGCTGGAAGGCGACCTGAAGGTCAAACCAGAGAACCGGTTCCGCTAATCGACCCGGCTAATCAGCGGTTGCGCGGCGCTGTACACATTCGATGTACGCGCTGCCATCGGGGGGCCGGCCACTGCGCTGGCTTTCCCACAGCATTTTTCCCAGGCATTCCATCGCCTCATGATGGGCGTTGTGCAATGAGTTGCGGCGCGCTGCCAGCAATTCAACTGCCTGCCTGATTCCCCGCGGCTGGTCGATCGAGCACTGTTCGCTGATCGACAAATGCATGGCAAGGTGCAAGAAGGGGTTGCTTGCGCCATCGGCGCCATCAAAAATCTTCGCGACCGCTGCGTCCGCATCGGCCAATTCGGGCGCGTACTCTGGATGCTCCTGTAGCCATTGGCCAGCCAGCGTTTCCAGGGCGTCCATTGGCTGTTGGGCGCGGGACTTTGCGTGCACGGCGCAAAAGAAGCGGCGCACGTCCGATTGAGAGGGATTGAACATGCCTCAAAGCCTAGCACGGCTGATCCATGCGCAAGTTCGGGTGGGGTCGTATTGCGCCGCTCATGTGAAGCTTGTGCAAGGCGATTACGATGCAGTCGGGGCCACACACCCAAAGAAAGATTCGAATGAACATTCTCGGTATCTCGGGCAGCCTTCGAAAGGCTTCCTACAACAGCATGGCGCTGCGTGCGGCGCAAAAGCTCGCGCCACAAGGCGTTAGCCTGCACATCGCCGACATCTCGCACATACCGATGTACAACGAAGATGTACGCACCGCAGGTCTGCCCGATGCGGTGGCCCAATTGAAGCAGGCGATCAAGGAGGCGGATGCAGTGTTGCTGGTGACACCCGAGTACAACTTTTCAATTCCGGGTGGGCTCAAGAACATGCTGGACTGGATGGCCCGCCCGCCCGAGCCGCCGTTCGACGGCAAGCCGGTTGCCATCATGGGCGCGGCGACGGGGCCGTTGGGCACGGCGCGGGTGCAGTACCACCTGCGCCAAGTGCTGGTGTACATGAACACCTTCACCGTGAACAAGCCCGAGGTCTTCATCAGCCACGCGGCCAGCAAGTTCAATGAGCAGGGTGAACTCACCGACGACGCCACGGCGAAATTCATCACCGAGCTGCTGCTGTCACTGCAGAAACTCAAGCAACGTGTGGGCTGAGCGGGCGTGGGACGCTGCGCGAGTCAGTGGGCGACATGAGCGCCGCCGGACCGCTCCAAGGCGCGAAGGCCCCCTCGGGGGGCAGCGCAGCGGCGCCAGCCGCAAGCGTGGGGGCCACATGACCTTGCCACTGATTGCCGACCCATTGTTCTACGCGGCCGCCGTCCCCGCCGTGATCTTGATGGGCATCAGCAAGAGCGGCTTTGGTACGGGCTTTGGTTCGTTGGCCGTGCCGATCTTGGGCCTGGCGGTCACCGTGCCGCAGGCCGCCGCGATCATGATGCCCTTGCTGCTGGTGATGGACCTGTTGGGCTTGGTGGCTTTCCGCAAGGATGTGGATCGCCGCCTCTTGGGCTTTCTGGTGCCCTTCGGCCTGGTGGGAATTGTCATCGGCGCGTTGCTGTTCAAGTTCCTCGACGCCCGCATGGTGGCAGGCATCGTGGGATCGATCACACTGCTGTTTCTGGCGCAGCGCCTGCTGTTTCCGCCCCATTCGGACAGTCCCACACCACCACGCTGGTTAGGCGCCATTCTGAGCACGGCATCGGGCTTTACCAGTTTCGTGGCGCATGCCGGCGGGCCACCGCTCACTGCCTACGTGTTACCGCTGCGGCTGTCTCCGGTGGTGTTCACTGCGACCATATCTTTCTTTTTCTTCTTCATCAACCTGAGCAAATGGATTCCCTATGCCTGGCTCGGGCTGCTGGATGCGCGCAACATGGTCACTGCATTGGTCTTGTTGCCGCTGGCGCCAGTGGGTGTGGTCCTTGGCGTTTACATCGCGCGTCGCATCAACCCGCAGGTGTTCTACCGCATCGTCTATCTGGGCATGTTCCTCACCGGCAGCAAGCTGGTGTGGGATGGATTCCTGGGCGCTTAGGCGGGGTTCACCAGGGAGTCAGCCATGGGGCTGGTCCGGGTCCTCGCGTCGCTGCTGGTGCGCCTGGGCGCGTTCCTGCGCCATCTGCTCTTCGAGTTGTTGGCGCCCCTGCTTGATGACGGCGATCAGCTTGGCGCGGTCTTTGTGGTGGGGGTGCATTTGTTCGAACAGTTGGAGGTTGTGGCGCCGAAACCGCATCGCGTGAGTGCGTGCCTCATTCGGGGAATAGCCCATCACCTCCAGCACGGTGCGCGCGCTGCGCAGGCTGGACTCAAACAGCTCGCGCTCGACGCGCATCACACCGCGGTCGCGCAATTGGTTCCAGTGGGTGACATCGCGGGCGCGCGCCACCAGTTGCAAGTGGGGGAAATGTTCGCGCGCCAGATCGACAACGGCGAGGGATTGCTCGGTGTCGTCCACAGCAATCACCAGCACCTTGGCGGTCTCGGCGCCGGCCACCCGCAGCAAGTCCAGGCGCGTGGCGTCGCCATAGAACACCTTGTAGCCAAAGGTGCGGGCGGCCTCGATCATGTCTGCGTCGTGGTCCAGCACGGTCGCCTGCAGACCCTGCGCTGAAAGCAGGCGGCCCACGATCTGGCCGTAGCGGCCGAAGCCAGCGATGATGATGGGCGCATGCTGCGGCTCGCTGATCTCGTCAAGTTGTGGCGTGTTGCAGTTGGCAAAGCGAGGCAGCAGCAGCTTGTCAATCGCGACCAGCAGCAAAGGGCTGAGCAGCATGGACACCGCGACCGCACCAATGAGCAATGAGGATGTTTCGGCTGGAAGAATGCGTGCGCCGGCAGCAGCCTGGAACACGACGAAGGCGAATTCGCCGCCTTGCGCCAGCAGCAAGGTGAACACCGGGCGTTCCTGAAAGGGCAGGCCGATGGCGCGGGCCACCAAATAGATCGCCAGCGTCTTGAGCAGCAAGAAGCCCAGCACCACCGCGGCCATCAGCAACGGCGAGCGGGCCAGTACCCCGAAGTCGATGCTCATGCCCACAGCGATGAAGAACAGACCCAGCAACAAGCCTTTGAATGGCTCGATGTCGGTTTCCAGCTCGCGCCGATATTCGCTCTCGGCCAGCAGCACGCCGGCGAGGAAGGCGCCCAGTGCCATCGACAGGCCCACCAGTTGCATCAGTGCGGCGATGGCCACCACCAGCAGCAGCGATGCGGCAGTGAAAATCTCTGGCGTCTTGCTCTTGGCAATCCAGCGCAGCAATGGCCGCAGCAGCAGGCGCCCACCCAGGATGATGCCGCCAATGACTGCGATGATCTTGGCCGCCTCCAGCCAAAGGCGGGTGTCGGAAGCATTGTCGGCCGGTGTGCTGGCCAGCAGGGGGAGCAGGGCCAAAATGGGAATGGCTGCAACGTCCTGGAACAGCAATATCGAAAAACCAGCCTGCCCGCTGGAGGTGGACATCAAATTGCGCTCGCCCATGACCTGCAGCGCGATGGCGGTCGATGACAGAGCCAGCCCCAATGCGGCCACCAGGCTGATCCGCCAGGGCAGTCCGGCTGCCATCGCGGCTGCGCACAGCAGGGCCGAGCAGGCCAGCACCTGGGCGCTGCCCCAGCCGAAAATGGGTCGACGCAAACTCCAAAGGCGTCGTGGTTCCAACTCAAGCCCGACCAGAAACAACATCAGTACAACGCCGAATTCGGCGAAGTGCAGGATGTCTTCCACATTGGTCACCAGGCCCAGGCCCCATGGGCCAATGGCGATGCCCGCCGCGAGATAGCCAATGATGGAGCCCAGCCCCAGTGCGCGAGACAGCGGCACCACAATCACTGCGGCGCCGAGGTAGATCAGGCTGTTGATGAGCCAGGCGGGTGCGTGTTCCATGCTTGTCAGGTGTTGAGGATTGGGTCAGGCCGGTCGGCGCCCGGCACTTCGCAGGCAGGGCATGGGTCCATCTCTTGCAGCTCCGGCCAGGCCGGGTAGGTGGCCAGGCGGTTCTTGAAAACCTGCACGTGCTGTTCGATGTCTTCCTCGCTCGTTCGGTGGGCGCCGTGCAGAATCATCGGCGGCAGAAAGCGCATGCCGCACAGGGCGGCGGTCTGTTCGTAGGGCGGTAGGAATGCGTCGAAGAAATAACGGTTGTAGCCTTGAGGGTGATAGGAGCTCTCAGGGCCGCCGGTGGTGGCCGCCAGCCATAAGTCCTTGCCTTGCAAGGCGGTGCCGCCCGGGCCATAGGCCCAGCCGTAAGCGAGCACCTCGTCCACCCACAGCTTGAGCAGGGCAGGCATGGCGTACCAGTGAATCGGGTGCAGCAGCACGATCAGGGATGCACTGCGCGCCAAGGCTTGTTCCTGCGGCACGTCGATGTCGTAGTCGGCATAGCGCGCGTAAAGGTCATGCACGCGCACTTGAGCGACATCGCGAGCGGCCGCCAGCATACGGCGGTTGACCCGCGATTCCCGCCAATTTGGGTGGGCGGCCAGCACCAGCGGTCCGCTGGAAAGCCCTTGTTCATTTGTCTCATCCATACCGGTAACATAGCGCAAAGCGGCACCAATGTTTGAAAGCCGCACTTTGAGGAGATTCCCATGCCAGTCGTGGTTGTTGCCAATCCTAAAGGCGGAGTCGGAAAGTCCACCCTGGCCACTAACATTGCGGGGTATTTCGCCTCAAAAGGCCATGCGGTGATGCTGGGCGACGCCGATCGCCAGCAGTCCTCGCGTCTGTGGCTGGGCTTGCGCCCCGCCGGTGCCAGGCCTATCAGTGCCTGGGACGTGGACAAAGGCAACATTGCCCGGCCGCCCAAGGGCGTCACCCATGTGGTGCTGGATACGCCGGCGGGCATGCACGGCAAGCAATTGAAAGAATTAATGCAATTGGCCGACAAGGTCGTCGTGCCGCTTCAGCCCAGCATCTTCGACATTTTTGCGACGCGAACCTTCCTGGACGAACTGGCTGAGCATCGCAAGGCTTCGAAGATGCAGGTGGGCATCGTGGGCATGCGGGTTGATCCGCGCACCATCGCGGCCGACAAGCTGCATGAATTTGTCGACAAGCTGGGCCTGCCGGTGTTGGGCTACCTGCGGCACACCCAGAACTACATTCACCTGGCGGCGCGCGGCCTGACATTGTTCGACGTGGCGCCCGGCCGTGTCGAGCGCGACCTGGGCCAGTGGGAAGGCATCGCCCGCTGGCTCTCCAGCAAGTAAGGGTTGCACCAGCGCGTTTAAGCGCGGCCCGGGTCTTCGAAGGCGTTTTGCCGCCAGGCCTCGAACACTGTCACGGCCACCGCATTCGATAGATTCAGGCTGCGCTGGCCTTCCCGCATGGGCAGCCGCAGCAATTGTGACTGCGCGAATCGTACGCGTACGCTGGGCGCAAGGCCGCGGGTTTCGCAACCGAAGACAAACCAGTCGCCGGGTTTGAAATTGACCTCGTGCGCCAGCCGTTCAGCCTTGGAGCTCAGGGCGAACATTCGCTGCGGGTCCGGATGCAGGGCGTCAATGAAGGCTTCCCAGTTGGCATGCCGCCTCACCTGCGCGTACTCGTGATAGTCCAGCCCGGCTCGGCGCATCTGCCGGTCTTGCATTGAGAAGCCCAGCGGCTCTATCAGGTCCAGCGTGCAGCCGGTATTGGCGGCCAGGCGAATCACATTGCCGGTGTTGGGTGGGATCTCGGGCTCGACCAGGACAATGTGGAACATCGGGCTATTGTGAATGCTGCGCTTGCGTTGAAGAGAGGTGGTGGTCCTCGTCGGTGCGGGCCAGCACCAGGGCGGTGATGCTCGCGGCGCGGGCCGCACGCAAAACCTGGGCGGCACAGAAGAGCGACGCGCCGCTGGTCATCACGTCATCGACAAGCACCACGTGTTTGCCGCTCACCCGTGAGGCAGTCAGTGGCTCCAGTGCAAAGGCGTCCTTGACGTTGCGCAGACGTTCGGCTCGGTCCAGCGAAGCTTGCGACTGGGTGTCCTTGACTCGCAGCAGCAAGCGGCCATCGCTGCGCGACGTGGCCAGGGCGCGGGCCAGTGCCCAGGCCTGATTGAAGCCGCGCTCGGCCAGGCGCTGGGGCGACAAGGGCATGGGCAGCACCAGGTCTGCCCGCTCCAGCGCGTGCCGCATGCCCGGTGCCTGCTGCATCAGCGCTGCGAACACGCGGGCCCATCCGGCCTGGCCCTGGAACTTGAACTGTGCAATCAGCGCAGACCAGGGAAACCCATAGGACACCCGCGCGTGGCAGGCGTCCAGTGGCGGCGGTGTATGCAGACAGCGACCGCATAGGTCCACCGCCTCGGGCACTGGCAGGGCGCAGCGCAGGCATCGCGGTTTGGGCTGCGCAAAGCGGGCAATGCAGGCCTGACAAACGGGCTGGGCCGGCCACGCGCGGCACACCGCGCACTGGGCCGGCACGGCCGCGCCGATTGCGCCTGCCAGCCGTTTGAAGGTGGAGTCACGCCAGCCCAGCGTGCACAGGCTGGAGGGACTTGAGGGGGCATCGAGTGGCATAAAGGGGCCTTGGCGCGGGCGGTCAATATACTCTTTCGTTTCCAATGCCCATGCCCGACCAGCGTCCCCCCTCCATCGATCCGTCCGCAGCCCAGCGTTGGCATCGCGGGGCTGTGGCGCACTCGCCGTGGCTGCACGAGGAGGTCGCTCGGCGCATGGAAGATCGTTTGCAGTGGATTCGGCTTCAGCCCAAGGCTTGGGCACATTGGGAGCCGGTGCGCGGGGGTTTGCAGGCTCAGGCATTGCTTGAACGGCGCTACCCGTCGGCGCAATGCTTTGTCTTCGAAGACCAGCCACACCGCAGCCGTGTGGCACTTGAACGACTGGCGCGGCCCTGGTGGCGGCGCTGGACAGCACCGCCCATCCATCATGGGCCGTTGCCCGCGGGCGCCTCCCAACTGCTGTGGGCCAACATGGCTTTGCACATGAGCGACCAGCCGCAGGCGCTGATTTCCCAGTGGCACCGAGCGCTCTGCACCGATGGATTCCTGATGTTTTCGTGTCTGGGGCCGGACACTTTGCGCGAATTGCGCGCCCTCTACCGAGCCCTGGGCTGGCCGCCCCCCGCGCATGAGTTCACCGATATGCACGACTGGGGCGACATGCTGGTGCAGGCCGGATTTGCAGAACCGGTGATGGACATGGAGCGCATCGTGCTGAGCTGGCCCAGCGCGCAGGCCCTGCTACTCGAACTGCGCGAGTTGGGGAGCAACCTCAGCCGTATGCGCCACCCGGCCCTGCGTGCACGCGGCTGGCGTGCGCGCCTTGAACATGAGCTCGACAAGGCGCTGCGCGGTCCGGACGGCAGGCTCGCACTGACTTTCGAAATCATTTACGGTCACGCGATCAAGCCCACTCCCCGGGTTAAAGTGGGCGAACGCAGCGAAGTGTCGCTCCAGGACATGCGTTTGCTGCTGCAGGGCGAGAGGCGTACCCATTCATAGCGCTCGGGTGCAAGTGGCCCTCTGAAGGGGAGCCCCGGAAACCCGCGCTACAATGCCGGGTTGATTTTTGAGTGTCGTTCGTGTCAAAAACCGTATTGCGCTCAGGTCGGTGGGACAGATTTTGATTTGAGGCTATAGCTAGTGAAAACCATGAAGAGCATTTCAAACAAGTTGGCTTCGCTGCTGTTCGCCCTGGGTGCGTTCAGCCCAGTGGCTTATGCTGTCAATGACCTGCCCGGCGGCCCTGCCGTACGCCAGCTCAATCTCCATCCTGCGGTCACCCGCATTGCATCGGAGCAGGCATGGCTGCACTGGTTCATGATGATCACCTGCCTGGTGATCTTCATCGCGGTTTTCGGCGTGATGTTCTATTCGATTTGGAAGCACCGCAAGTCCGTCGGACACAAACCGGCCAACTTCCACGAATCGGTCACCGTCGAAGTGCTCTGGACCATCATCCCCTTCCTGATCGTCATCGGCATGGCGCTTCCCGCCACCAAGGTGCTGGTCGCCCAGAAAGACACCACCAACGCCGATCTGACCATCAAGGCCACCGGCTTCCAGTGGAAGTGGGGTTACGACTACCTCAAGGGCGAGGGCGAAGGCGTCTCCTTCATCGCTGCCCTGGACAGCGAGCATCGCGAAATGTCCAACAACGGCGCCAAGGGTGTCATGCCCGACAACTACCTGCTCAAGGTTGACAATCCGCTGGTTGTGCCGGTCAACAAGAAAATCCGCATCATCACCACCGCCAACGACGTGATCCACGCCTGGGGTGTGCCGGCCTTCGGCGTCAAGCAAGATGCCATCCCCGGCTTCGTGCGCGACACCTGGTTTCGCAGCGAAAAGACCGGCGACTTCTACGGCCAGTGCTACGAGCTGTGCGGCAAAGAGCACGCCTACATGCCTATCCACGTGAAAGTGGTGTCCGCCCAGGAATACACCGCGTGGGTTGATGGCGAGAAGAAGAAAATGGCGGCCAAGCTGGACGATCCGGCCAAGGTCTGGGCCCTGGCTGATATCACCCAGCGCGGCGAGAAAGTCTACGCAGCCAACTGCGCGGCCTGCCACCAGCCCAACGGCAAGGGAGCGGGCCCCATCAAGCCGCTGGACGGCTCCGCCATCGTCCTCGATGCGGACAAAAATCAGCAGATCCAGGTGCTCCTGAAAGGCCGGCTCGCCATGCCTGCCTGGAAGCAGTTGTCCGACACCGATCTGGCTGCGGTGATCAGCTACACCAAGAACAATTGGTCCAACAAGACCGGGCAGCTCGTGCAGCCCGCTGACGTATTGGCCCAGCGCAGCAAGTAAGGCCTTCGCCTTCCACCGCTGCCCGCGAAAGAATCGACAAGGAAATCAAGATGAGTGCCGTCCTCGACCATCCCGATCACCACGCCCACGACGATCACCACGACCATGCGCCCACCGGCTGGCGGCGCTGGGTCTTCGCGACCAACCACAAAGACATCGGCACGCTGTACCTGCTGTTCGCATTCACCATGCTGATGCTGGGCGGCGTGCTCGCGCTGCTGATTCGTGCCGAGCTGTTCCAGCCAGGCCTGCAAATCGTCAACCCTGAGTTGTTCAATCAGTTGACCACCATGCACGGCGTGATCATGGTGTTTGGCGCCATCATGCCGGCCTTCGTCGGGTTTGCGAACTGGATGATCCCGATGCAGATCGGCGCGGCCGACATGGCCTTCGCGCGCATGAACAACTTCAGCTTCTGGCTGCTCATTCCGGCGGGTCTGCTGGTGGTGATGTCCTTCTTCATGCCCGGTGGCGCGCCCGCTGCTGGCTGGACCTTCTACGCGCCGCTGACACTGCAGATGGGCCCGTCGATGGACGCCGGCATCTTTGCGCTGCACATCCTGGGTGCGAGCTCCATCATGGGCTCGATCAACATCATCGTCACCATCTTGAACATGCGCGCGCCGGGGATGGCGCTGATGAAGATGCCGATGTTCTGCTGGACTTGGCTGATCACCGCTTATCTGCTGATTGCAGTGATGCCGGTGCTGGCTGGTGCCATCACCATGACCCTGACTGACCGTCACTTCGGTACCACCTTCTTCAACCCGGCGGGCGGCGGCGACCCGGTGATGTTCCAGCACATCTTCTGGTTCTTCGGCCATCCCGAGGTCTACATCATGATTTTGCCGGCCTTCGGCATCATCAGCCAAGTGGTGCCCGCGTTTGCACGCAAGCGCTTGTTCGGTTATGCCTCGATGGTGTACGCGACCTCGTCGATCGCCATTTTGTCCTTCATCGTGTGGGCGCACCACATGTTCACCACCGGCATGCCGGTGACTGGCCAGTTGTTCTTCATGTACGCGACCATGCTGATCGCCGTGCCCACAGCAGTGAAGATTTTCAATTGGATTGCCACCATGTGGCAAGGCTCAATGACGTTCGAGACACCCATGCTGTTCGCGGTGGGCTTTATCTTCGTGTTCACCATGGGTGGCTTCACCGGTCTGATCCTGGCCTTGGCGCCGATCGACATGCTACTGCAGGACACCTATTACGTGGTGGCCCACTTCCACTACGTGCTGGTGGCCGGCTCGCTGTTCGGCATGTTTGCCGGCTTCTACTACTGGGTGTCCAAGTGGACGGGCGTGATGTACAACGAGTCGCGCGGCAAGATCCATTTCTGGTGGTCGTTGATTTCCTTCAATGTCACCTTCTTCCCAATGCACTTCCTGGGCCTGGCCGGTATGCCGCGCCGCTACGCTGATTACCCCATGCAGTTCGCGGACTTCAATGCAGTGGCGTCGGTGGGCGGTTTCGCCTTCGGCTTCGCACAGGTGTACTTCTTCTTCTGGATCGTCCTGCCCTGCATGCGCGGCCAAGGTGCCAAGGCACCTCAGCGCCCCTGGAATGACCCGGATGGCACAGGCGCGGAAGGCCTGGAGTGGGAAGTTCCCTCGCCCGCACCTTTCCACACCTTTGAAACGCCGCCCCGCCTGGATGCCACCGCCACTCGTTGGCTGGATGCGCCTGCTGCGCATCATTGATCCACTGAGCAAGTACGTGATGCCAATCGCCAAAGAGCAAAAGAAGAGCAACCTGCGCATGGCGCTGGTGCTCGCTAGCGTCGCGGCCGCATTCATGATCGGCTTCATCGCCAAGATGGCCCTGCTGGGCCATTGATGCATACAACATGAGCGCCAGGATCGAAAACATCCGAATGGTTGGCAAGCTAGTCGTTGTCACGGCAGGCATGTTCGCGTTCGGCTATGCGCTCGTTCCAATTTACAAACACATCTGCGAGCTGACGGGCATCAACATCCTGGCGCTGTCCGAGCGGCAGGTGCCCGGCGGCGGCACCACCGGTTCTGATGTGAAGCTGGGCAACACGCAGATCGATACCAGCCGCACCATCACGGTGGAATTCGACGCCAACGTGCGCGGACCCTGGGAATTCAAGCCTGCACAGCGGTCGGTGCAAGTGCATCCCGGCGAACTCACGACCGTGATGTATGAATTCCAGAACGTGCAGAACCGGCGCATGTCGGCCCAGGCGATACCCAGCTATGCGCCGCACCAGGCTGCCGCGCATTTCAACAAGGTCGAATGCTTCTGCTTTCAGCAGTACACGCTGGAGCCGGGCGAGAAGAAACAATGGCCGGTGGCGTTCGTCATCGATCCGCGTCTGTCCAAGGACGTCACCACCATCACGCTGTCCTATACGTTTTTCGAAGTGGGAAGCAAGACGCCGCCAGCGCCTCAGGCCAGCCTGCCTGCGACAGCGGAGCTGCGCTCATGAGCGCAAACGCACCCATTGCAAAGCACGGCAGCACCTCACTGCTGCGCACCATCAAGGCGGTGGCCTGGTCCTTCGTGGGCATTCGAAAGAACAGCGAATCCCAGGAAGACATGGGCAGGCTCAACCCGTTTCACATCATCGCCGTGGCCCTGGTGGGCGTGGCGATTTTCGTCGGCAGCCTGGTGCTGCTGGTCAGATGGGTCGTGGCGTGAGAGCGGTGTGACATCGGCGCAAGAGCTGCGCATCGGTGGCGTAACAGGAAGCGGTTAACAAGAGTTTTGGCGAATCAGGAGTTCAGTATGAGTTCAAGCGCATCGGGTACCACGCCCTACTATTTTGTTCCCCCGCCTTCGCGCCATCCTGCGATGGCTGCGTTCGGTCTGTTCTGGATCTTCTTCGGCGCGGCGCAATGGATGAATGGCAATGCTTGGGGTGAATACGCGATGTTCGCCGGTTTGCTGTGGTTGTTCGTCATCTTGTTTCAGTGGTTCCGCGATGCTATCGGTGAAAGCGAAGGCGGCAGCTACGGACACAAGGTCGATCTGTCATTCCGCTGGAGCATGAGCTGGTTCATCTTTTCCGAAGTGATGTTCTTCGGTGCGTTCTTCACTGCGCTGTGGTGGATGCGCGCGCACTCGGTGCCTGCGCTTGGCAGCCTGGAGAATGCCCTGCTGTGGCCTGATTTCAAGGCGGTGTGGCCCACCTTGGCGGCCGGCGCCACTGCATCCCCCGGTGGCATCATCGAGCCCTTCACCACCATGACGCCGTTCTGGCTGCCGACGATCAACACGGCCTTGCTGCTGTCGTCGGGCGTGACACTCACCATTGCCCACCATGCGCTGAGGGAAAACCACCGCAGTCGCACCATCGCGTTCATGTGGATCACAGTGTTGCTGGGCGCGACTTTCGTCGGCGTGCAAGGCTACGAGTATTTTCATGCCTACAGCGAGCTCAACCTAAAGCTGACTTCAGGCGCCTACGGCTCTACGTTCTTCATGCTCACCGGCTTCCACGGCTTCCACGTGATGGTCGGCATGCTGATGCTGCTGTTCATCACCCTGCGTCTGCAGAAAGGTCACTTCACCCCGGACCGTCATTTCGGTTTCGAGGGGGCGGCGTGGTACTGGCACTTCGTGGACGTGGTGTGGCTGGGTCTGTACACACTCGTTTACTGGCTGTAGAGCACTGACACAGGGGCCGCGCAAGCGGCCCTTGCTAGTTAAGGCCCGGCTACTTGGAAACCGGAATGCCGGTTGGCTGGATGTAGCCGAATTTCCAGGCCAGCAAAATACAGATGAACAGCAATATAGAAAAGCCCACCCTAAAGCCCAGGGCGCGTGCCATGTTGCTTGTCTTGGGCTTGCCGTTCTGGCCGTCCCGCATCATGAAGTACAGTGCCGAGCCCAGGCTGGCGAAAATCGCGACGAATGCCAGCAACACAAGGTATCTCATGAAGGCGATTATCCCGTGAAGCGCACGATCCTGAAAGCGGGTGTGCGTTTCTGGATCGTGACCGTCGCGAGTGTCGCCGCCCTTGCTGCGACGCTGGCGCTCGGCTCGTGGCAGGTCAGCCGCGCTCACGAGAAGCTTGACCTGCAGGCCGCGATCGACGAGCGCACGGCCATGCCCCCGCTTGGCGAGGCAGAACTCATCGGCGGCGCATCCGCGCAGTGGCTGCACCGGCCGGTGCGATTGCGCGGCCAGTGGCTCGTGCAACACAGCGTCTTTCTGGACAACAGACAGATGCAGAGCAAGAACGGGTTCTACCTGGTGACGCCCCTCAGACTTAAAGGAAGCGGCAAGGCCGTGCTGGTGCAACGGGGTTGGGTGCCGCGTAATTTTTCTGAGCGCGAGAAGCTCCCGCTGGTCGAAACCCCGACTGAGGACGTTGAAATCAATGGTCGATTGGCACTTCCGCCAAGCAAACTATATGAGTTCGATGCGCCGGACAAGGGTGTGATCCGGCAAAATCTCGATTTGTCCCAATTCCGGTTAGAAGCAGGGCTGGACTTGCTGGACCTGACCGTTCAGCAGCTCGGGGAGCCTTCACAGGGCCTGCTGCGTGACTGGCCCGTGGTGGGCAGCGGAGCCGGGAAAAATTATGCCTATGCCGTCCAATGGTGGGCCTTGAGTGCCTTGATCGTCTTCCTTTATGTCTGGTTCCAGTTCATCTCCCCGCGTCGAAAGGCCCGCCATGCGCGATGAGCCTTTGGGTCTGACCGTGCATTCGCTGCCAGCGCCACAGGAGGCGCTGGACACCGAGAGTCGCCGCACCCGAACCGGTCGGATGAAGATGCTGCTCGTCATGGCGGCATGTGCCGCACCGATCATTGCCTCCTATTTCACTTACTACTTCATACGGCCCGAAAGCCGCCGCAGCCACGGCGAACTGATAGAGCCGCAAAGGCCCTTGCCAGCGATTGAGGCGACAACGCTGGACGGTACGGCCCGGCGTCTCGATTCCCTTCGTGGCCAGTGGTTGCTGGTGAGTGTGGCGACAGGCGCATGCGACACGTCCTGTGAAAGGCACCTTTACCTGCAGCGGCAACTGCGCGAAGGTCTGGGCAAGGACAAGGACAGGCTGGACTGGGTCTGGCTGATCAACGATGCTTCACCCGTGCGTGCCACGCTGGTGCCGGGCATGGCGCAAGCCACAGCGCTGCGCGTGCCGCCCGCGCAATTGAGCCAGTGGCTGGCGCCGGCGCCTGGCCAGCAGCTCTCTGATCACCTTTACCTGGTTGACCCGATGGGCAACTGGATGATGCGGTTTCCACCCATGAAGCCCGGAGAGATCGACGCCGCAGCCGCAAAGAGGATAAAGAGCGACCTGGAACGCCTGCTGCGCGCATCGTCCTCCTGGGATCGCCCGGGGCGAGAGACACTCCGATGAACACCCAAGCGCTCTACGACTTGTCGCCCACGCTTCATCTGATGATCATCGGCATGCTGATTGCGCTCGGACCACTGGCATGGGTGTGGCTGCGCAACAAGAAGGCATCTGCGGTAGGCCGGCTGCGCGCCTTGACTGTGTTCACGCTTTTTCTGACCTTTGACCTGGTGATGTTCGGCGCCTTCACACGCCTTACCGATTCGGGCCTGGGTTGTCCTGATTGGCCCGGCTGCTACGGAGCAGCCAGCCCGACGGGTGCACAGGCCGAGATCAACCAGGCGCAGCAGGCCATGCCCACCGGCCCGGTCACGCATGGCAAGGCCTGGATTGAAATGCTTCATCGCTACCTGGCCACCAGCGTGGGCGTGCTCATCATCACCATGACGGCGGCAAGCTGGTTGCAGCACCGGCGCGGCGAACACTCGATCAATCCATGGTGGCCCACTCTCACTTTGGCGTGGGTTTGCATCCAGGGTGCATTCGGTGCCCTCACCGTCACCATGAAACTCTTTCCCGCGATCGTTACCTTGCACCTGCTGGGCGGCGTGGTGCTGCTGGTCTTGCTGACTCACCAAGCGGTGCGCTATGCGCAGGTGCTGCGCGCGAGTGCGCAGGTGGTGCTTGCGCCGGGCCTGCGCAAATGGCTGATCACGGTGCTTGCGTTGGTGTGGCTGCAGATAGCGCTCGGTGGCTGGGTCAGCACCAACTACGCGGTGCTGGCATGCAGCGATTTTCCAACTTGCCAGGGAAGCTGGTGGCCAGAGATGCATTTCCAACAGGGCTTTGAACTGTGGCGCGAACTGGGCAAGACCGCAGCGAGCGAGCACATCGATTTTGCTTCGCTCACTGCGATTCACTATGTGCATCGATTGTTCGCGTTCGGTGTGTTGGCTGCGCTGAGTTTGCTCGCCTGGCGTTTGCATCGGGTCCGTGGCCTGCAGATCACGGCGCGCTGGGTGTTGGCACTGGCTGCTTGGCAGTTGGCCACTGGCCTGTCCAATGTTGTGCTGGGCTGGCCCCTGCTTGCGGCCGTGGGCCACACCGGCGGTGCCGCCGCCCTGGTTGTGGTGTTGAGCTGGACGCTTAGCGCCGCCTCGACGGAAAACGGCCCAGCTGTGGCCCAGTCTCGTCGAGGGAGTGTGCCCGCATGAGCGCAGCAAATCCTCAAGTCGTGGTGCATCCGCTGGTAGCGCGCTTGAAGCAGTTCCACGCGCTGACCAAGCCGCGCGTCATACAGCTCATCGTTTTTTGCGCGCTGATCGGCATGGTGCTCGCGGTTCCCGGGGTGCCTTCGCTGGCCGACATTCGCTTGGCATTCATTGCGTGCCTGGGCATCTGGCTGGTGGCGGGTGCTGCCGCGGTGTTCAATTGTCTGGTCGAGAAAAGCATAGACGCCAAGATGCGGCGCACCGCCTGGCGCGCCACTGCCAGGGGCGAATGGAGCGACTGGCACACCTTGCTGTTCGCTACCGTGCTGTGCGTGCTGGGGTCCTGGCTGCTCTACGTCTGGGTCAACCCATTGACCATGTGGCTGACCTTCGCCACCTTCGTGGGCTATGCAGTGGTCTACACGGTTATTCTCAAGCCGCTGACGCCGCAGAACATTGTTATAGGCGGTGCATCGGGCGCCATGCCACCGGTGTTGGGTTGGGCCGCCATGACCGGTGACGTGGGACCCGAGGCGCTCATCTTGTTTTTGATCATCTTCCTGTGGACGCCTCCGCATTTCTGGGCGCTGGCGCTCTATCGGGTGGAGGACTATCGAAAGTCCGGTCTGCCCATGCTGCCTGTCACGCATGGCAACGAATTTACCCGGCTGCAGATCCTGCTGTACACCCTGGTGCTTTTCGCGGCCTGCCTCATGCCTTTCGTGTACGGCATGAGCTCGTGGCTCTATCTGGGCGCGGCGGTGTTGCTGAGCATAGGCTTCACGCTTTACGGCTTTTGGCTCTGGCGTGAGTATTCCGATGAATTGGCCCGCAAGACCTTTCGCTTTTCACTCATCCATCTGAGTGCGCTCTTCGCGGCGCTGCTGGTGGACCACTACATTTTCTGACATGAGCAATCGACGTACCGCACTTGCTTCGATGGCGTCCCTTGTGCTCGCTGGGCTGGCTGCCTGTGGTCAATCCAAGCCGCAGTTCAAATCCATCGACCTCACTGGCGCGGACTACGCCAAGGACTTCCAGCTCACCGACCAGAACGGACAGGTTCGCAGCCTCAAAGATTTTCGCGGCAAGCTCGTGGTGCTCTTCTTCGGCTACACCCAGTGCCCCGACGTATGCCCCACCACCTTGACCGAATTGGCGCAGGCCAAGCAGCTGCTCGGGCCCGATGGCGCCAAGCTGCAAGGCATCTTCGTCACAGTTGACCCCGAGCGTGACACGCCCGAAGTGCTCAAGGCCTACATGGCCAATTTTTACCCTGGTTTTCTGGCATTGCGCGGCACGCCCGAGCAATTGGCCGCAACCGCCAAAGACTTCAAGGTGTACTTCAAGAAGGTGGATGGCAAGACACCCGGCAGCTACTCCATGGATCACTCGGCCGCCAGCTATGTGTACGACACCCAGGGCAAGCTGCGCCTGTACACGCGCTACGGCAGCGGCGCGCAGGCACTGGCTTCCGATCTGCGACTCTTGCTCCAGGCAAGCTGAGATCGCGCAGCGATGGTCCAGCACCTGCTCGGCCGCAAGGGCGCAGCCCGGATCGCGCGAATACCATCGAATGTGCGATCGCTGGAGCGCGCGATCTTCATCGGCAGCCACCACCTACATCGTCCGTCGGGCCTTGCGCACAATTTGCGCGAAGGGCTGAAGGCGAGCTCGCCCGCCGTCTTTATTGCGCCTTGATGGCGCGCGATGTGATCACACCGCCAAGCATGGCGGTGTCAGACTTGACGCGATTGGCCAGGCCCTCGGCCGAAGTGCCCGCCACCTGCCAGCCCTGCTGGAAGAGCTTTTGCCGCACTTCAGGGCTGCGCGCGATCTCGCTGATCAGCGTTGAAAGTTTGCTCACAATGTGCTGAGGCAAGGATGCGGGGCCTGCGGCAGCAGTCCAGATTTCAAGCTGGAAATCCTTGACGCCACCTTCGGCGAGGCTGGGGTATTCGGGCACCAGTGGACTGCGTCCGCTGGAAGTCACGCCCACTGCCTTGAGCTTGCCCGCGCGGATCTGTGCTGCGGCCAGGCCGGGTGGCAGCAGAGACAGGTGGATCTGGCCACCGATCAGCGCGCTGATGACCTGAGGGTTGCCAGGGTAGGGAACATGCACCGCCTCTATGCCGGTGCGGGTCTTGAGCAGCTCCATGCCGATATGGCCCACGGTGCCTATGCCCGGCGTGCCATAACTCCATTTGTCGCCCGCATTGCGCGCCGCCAGGAAAAACTCCTGCGCCGTGTTGAACGGCAGGTTGGCCGGCGCGCTCAGCAGGAGTGGCGCGGTGCCGATCAGGCTGATGGGCGCCAGGTCTTTCTGCGGATCGAAGGGCGTGGCCGGATTGAGCAGCTTGGCAATCGTCATGTTGCCATTGATCATCACGCCGATCGTGTGATTGTCGGTGGACTTGGCCACCAGGTCCGTTGCGATGTTGCCGCCAGCGCCTGGGCGGTTTTCCACGATCACCGGTTGGCCCAGCGCCTTTGACAAGGGTTCGGCAATGGTGCGGGCCACCAGATCAGGCGTGGAGCCGCCGGGGAAACCCACCATGATCTTGATCGGCTTGGTGGGCCAGGGCGCGGCGCTTGGGCCGGCGGATTTTTGGGCGAACACGCCGCTCGCGCTGGCAGCCAGTGCGCACAGCAAGAGCGTGCGACGCAGGGTATGGATCATGCTGAAGCTTTCTTTATGTGCTGCATTGCGTGGAACACTACTCTACGCGCTTGCTTGAAAAAAACTCTCCGGGCTTGCCCCTGGTTTCGTGCTCAAGCTGTACCGGTGCCACCATTTTGCAGGCAAAAAAAGCCCGACGTATCGGGCTTGATGAGCAGGGGCTTCAGGCGTATTGCGCCAGCGCCTTCTTCATCTTTTTCATCGCCGCTGCTTCGATCTGGCGAATGCGCTCGGCGCTCACGCCGTATTCGGCTGCGAGGTCGTGCAGGGTCAGGCCGCCAGAGCCGTCGTCATTGACTTTGAGCCAGCGCTCTTCGACGATGCGGCGGCTGCGCTGGTCGAGCTGCTCCAGGGCTGCGGCGATGCCATCGCTGGCGAGCACGTCGCGCTGGTGCGATTCGATTCTCGCAGTGGGCTCGTGGCTGGCGTCGGCCAGATAGGCAATCGGACCAAAGGCGTCTTCGCCATCGTCGCTGGGCGCAGGGTCCAGCAGCACATCGCCGCCGGCCATGCGTGCTTCCATCTCGATGACTTCCTCGCGCTTGACATTGAGCTCGCGCGCCATCACGTCGATCTGCGCATCGGTCAGGCTGTCTCTATGGGTCTGCACGTCCGAGTCATCCTTGAAGCCTTGCTTCATGGAGCGCAAATTGAAGAACAGCTTGCGCTGTGCCTTGGTGGTCGCCACCTTGACCATGCGCCAGTTCTTCAAGATGTACTCGTGGATCTCGGCCTTGATCCAGTGCAGCGCATAGCTCACCAGGCGCACGCCCTGGTCGGGGTCAAAGCGCTTGACGGCCTTCATCAGACCGATGTTGCCCTCTTGAATCAGGTCGCCATGCGGCAGGCCATAGCCCAGGTATTTGCGCGAGACCGACACCACCAGGCGCAGGTGCGACAGCACCAGCTTCCCGGCTGCTTCCAGGTCGTTTTCGGTGCGCAGCTTGCGGGCGAACTCCTGCTCCTCCTGAGGGGTCAGCATGGGCAGCCGGTTGACTGCAGAAATATAGGCATCGAGATTGCCCAAGGACGGCACAACCGCCCACGGGTTCGCAACTGCCAGCGCGGTGCCAGGGGTTCCCAAGGAATTGGACATACCAGAGACTCCTCTCATGTAGCTTGTAATATTAGCACTCTCTTGGAGGGAGTGCTAAGAGCGGAAGTTCACTGGCCAGGCAACTATTTCACGGGTTTCTACCAAATTCTTAAGTTTTCATTGGTCGCCGAGCCGATTGAGTCGGTTTATGGCGTCGTTACCAGCGGGCGCCGACCTTCTGGAACAGTTTGCTCACCACGAACAAGGGGCCGACCCAGAGGTATTGAATGTCCTCGAAGAATGAGGGCTTTTTGCCCTCAAGCTTGTGGCCGATGAACTGGCCGATCCAGGCGGCCACGAAAATCGCCGCTGACAGAGGCAGCGCCCAATTGCCCATGGCGCTCACCAGTCCCAGACCGATCAGCGAGACCACGGCCATTGTGAGCGTGAAAATCAGCGAAAGACGGGCGTAGTAAACCATGCTGGCCGCCACGAAACCCCAGGCCAACCAGGGGTGGGCCGACCACAACAGACCGAGCAAGCTGAGCATGATCAAGGGGATCGCGACCATGTGAATGCGCTCATTGACCGGGTTGCGGTGGCTCAGGCCATAGTGGATCAATAGCTGATCGACACGGCGTTCACTCAGGGGCTCTGTGGCGCTGCTGGTAGAGGTGTCCATGGCGTGGCTCCTGACTTTTGGACCAATGGGGCATTCTGGGCTCACAGGTGTGTGCATGCAAGAGTTCACAGAATCCACCGTCAATAGAATCTCTCATGAATCCGGCAAATTGCCGTACACTTAGCCTGTTTCTTGGAGATTCCCATGACTGCCAGAGCCGTGACTGCGCCGCGTTCATTCAAGCCCCAGTCTGCACGACTGGAGGCCAGGATCAGCCACGACTTGCATGTGACGGTTAAGCGTGCGGCAGAAATTCAGGGGCGAACCATGACCGATTTTGTGATTCATGCGCTGCAGGTGGCTGCATCTGAGGCGATAGGGCAGTCACATCATGTTCGCTTGTCTCTGGTTGATCAGCAGGCGTTTGCCAATGCGCTGATCGCACCTGCCAAGCCCAACGCGGCGCTCAAGCGTGCCTTTGCCAAGGCCGGTAAGCTCCTGGCAGCTTGATCGGAGTGCGCAAGTTCTCTGTTGCTGCATTGGATCTGTCCACTGATCGTTCAAGCTTTGAGTGCGGCGTCGAGCCACTGGACCGATATTTTCGAACCGAAGTCAGTCAAGACATCAAACGCAGGGTGACGGCTTGTTTTGCGGCTACCGATGCGAACGGCCAAACCGCCGGTTACTACACACTCGCCTCGGCCAGCGTGTTGTTGGCGGATCTGCCAGCAGCACTGGCTAAAAAATTGCCTCGTTACCCCAGCGTTCCTGCCGTGCGCATGGGCCGCCTGGCCGTGGGTCAAGCTTATAAAGGCGAAGGCTTGGGAGCGGCACTGCTTGCTGACGCACTTCGCCGCGCTGTGAAGGCAGAGATTGCGGCTTATGCGCTCCTCGTTGATGCCAAGGATGACACCGCCGCCAAGTTCTATGCCCATCACGGATTTATTGCCTTGCCCCAGCGGCCACTGTTTCTATTTATGCCGCTTGCGATGGTCAAAGACCTGATCAAGTGATCCACCCGGTTAGATGGACCTGACTGTGTGCGCAAGCAAACCCAGGCGCCTGAAGTCAACCCTGGCGAATGACCAGGTTGCTTTCGCCACTCGCGGGGCCGACGTCGCCAATCACGGCCGCGTCGACAAAACCGTGGCGGTGAAATATGGCAAGCACCTCATCGACCGACTGCGCAGTGCAAGAGACCAGCAGCCCGCCGCTGGTCTGCGGATCGGTCAGCAAAGCCTGGGCCACCGGATCAAACCCCTGCGGCAATGTGACCGATGCGCCATAGCCGGCCCAGTTGCGCCCTGATGCGCCAGTGATGTGGCCCGCAGCCGCCAGCTCGGTGACGCCCTCCAGAAGAGGAACCTTGGGCCAGTCGATGCGCGCCTGCAGGCCCGCACCGCGCGCCAGTTCAAGGCAATGCCCAGCCAGGCCGAAGCCGGTCACATCGGTGAGTGCATGCACGCCTGCAAGGGCGGCCAGTTCAGGGCCCGGCGTGTTCAGGCGCGTCGTCGTTGCGATCATCTGGCGGTAGCCCTGCGCGCTGAGTAATTCCTTCTTGAGCGCTGCCGAGAGCACGCCCACGCCCAGCGGCTTGCCAAGCACCAGCACGTCGCCGGCCTTTGCATCGGCGTTGCGTTTGACACGCTTAGGATGCACCAGACCCATGGCCACCAGGCCATAGATCGCTTCGACCGAATCGATGGTGTGCCCGCCCGCGATGGGAATGCCAGCCTCGCGGCAGACGGATTCGCCGCCTGCCAGGATGCGACCGATGGTGGCGGTGGACAGTACGTTGATCGGCATGCCCACCAGGGCCAGCGCCATGATGGGCCGCCCGCCCATGGCATAAACGTCTGAGATGGCGTTGGTGGCGGCAATGCGACCGAAATCGTAGGGGTCGTCCACGATGGGCATGAAGAAATCGGTGGTAGCGATGAGGGCCTGCTCTTCATTGAGCTGATACACCGCCGCATCATCGGCAGTCTCAATGCCCACCAGCAACTCAGGTGGCATCGGCATGCGGGCCGTGCCTTTGAGGATCTCAGACAGCAAGCCCGGCGCGATCTTGCAGCCGCAGCCGCCTCCGTGCGAGAGAGAGGTCAGGCGCGGCTCGGCTGCCGGGGTCGACGGGTTCATTGGCGCATTCATCTGGTTTCCTGCAAATCCTGGATCAGCTCAAGCAACGCAGCTCGCTCGGCCTGGGGTGCGAAGAGTGGTGCGCGTAGCGCGCATTGTGCCTCCAGATGGGTCAGCAGTCCTGGCTGCGGGCATGAAGGCCCTAGAGTCTGTTCATCGCGGCAACGCGTCAGCAGGCCCGCCAGCGCGGCTGCGTCCCCGTGCGGGAAGTAGCCTTGGTAGTCGGCGCCCAGCATGCCCACATTGCCCGACACGCGCGACGCCAACACCGGCGTGCCACTGCGCGCGGCTTCCATGATCACATGGGCACCGCCTTCCATGGCGCTGGTGTGCACCAGCACATGGGCGCGCTGGATCGCGCTTCTGGTTTGCGCATGCGGCAGCGGGCCGAGCCAGCGGTAGCCGGGGCAGTCGGTTTGCGTTGCCATGGCCTGCTCGGCCCAGCCGGGCTCTTCGGCGCGCCCGATGTGAGAGATGCGGATGTCCGCCCGGTTCCTGAGCAAGCGCGCGGCTTCGAACAGGGTTTGCGGGCTCTTGACCTCGCGCAGATGCCCCACCATCACCACGCGCAACTGACGCCCACTCTTTGGCAGGCTGCGGCGCTGCGAAGTGGACTGGTAAATCACCCTGGCTTTGGCCTGCACCTGATCTGGCAAAGCCTCGATGCCGCATTCCTGCAGCACCACGAGCTGCTGCGCCAGTACCAGTGATTGCCGGGCCGTCGCATCCAACGCAATGTCGCGGTACAAGTCGGTGCCGCTCATCACCACGCCCAGCCCATGCCCAGGGTGGGCGCTGGCCCAGGCTTGAATCGAGCTGGCCGAGCGCCGCGCGTGCAGAGCCAGCATGACGGCGTCATCCGCGCTTTGTTCATCTGGCCACTGCTGCACGATGCGCGCAGGCCAGTCCGGTCGGATCAACTGGCGCCAGCGTCGAGCGGTCTGCCAATTGCCGTTGTTGGCGGATGCCAGCGCCGGGCTTACGATGACGACCGATGAACGAGACATTACAGCTTTATAGCGCAGCCCAGGAATTGCGCACTGCAGGCCCTGCCGTGATGCGCCGCGCGCTGGTGGCGACGCGCGAGCGCACACTGGCGCTGGCGCGCGACTACGCCCAGGCGTTGGAGGATGCCGGCATGCGCGTGCCCTACCGCAGCACGCTGAACCCGCCCCTATGGGAACTCGGCCACGTGGGCTGGTTCCAGGAGTACTGGCTGGCGCGCAGCCGCGAAAGAAGCAAGGGTGTGGCATGCGACCCCGACCATGCGCGAGCACCCTCCATTCTGGAAGGCGCCGACGCGCTGTATGACTCGGGCAAGGTGGCCCACCGCACCCGTTGGGAGCTGGCCTTGCCCGACGCACGGGCCACGCACGCCTATCTGGCCGACAGCCTGGCGCAGACCCTGGGCTTGCTGGATTCGCTCTCGCCCGACGTTGGCGACGCCGATCTGTATTTCTTTCGCCTGGCCATCCTGCATGAGCAGATGCATGCGGAGGCTGCCACCTACATGGCGCGGGCACTGGGCATCGCGCTGCCTTCTGCTCTGCAGGGGCGCGCCGCACCGTGCGCAAAAGCAAGCGCCCCCAGTACCGCGACGCTGCAAGTGCCGGCGCAGACCTTCCTGCTGGGCTACGAGGGCCCCGGTTTTGCCTTTGACAATGAATTGCAGGCGCACCAGGTGCGAATCGAGGCTTTCGAGATCGATGCGCAGCCCGTGACCTGGGGCCGCTTCATGGACTTTGCGCGCGCGGGTGGCTATGAGAAGCGCCAGTGGTGGAGCGATGAAGGCTGGGCTTGGCTGCAGGCGAGCGGCAGGCCCCCGCATGAAGAGCGGGCGCATGCGGTGAGCGAAGCGGCGGTGCACCTGAGCGCACATGAGGCACGGGCCTGGTGCCGCTGGGCCGGGCGCTGCCTGCCCACCGAGGCGCAATGGGAATGCGCGGCCACCACGGTTACCGGCTTTTCATGGGGTCAGGTGTGGGAGTGGACCGCCTCGGCCTTCGAGCCTTACCCAGGTTTCACGCCCCACCCCTATCGCGATTATTCGGCGCCATGGTTTGGCAGCCGGTGCGTGTTGCGTGGCGCTTGTCCGACCACTTCTGAATTGCTTGCTCATCCGCGGTACCGCAACTTCTTCGAGCCCCACCGCAATGACGTGTTCGCGGGCTTTCGAAGCTGCGCAATCTGAAATTGGACTTTGGTGTGTAATCGCAGGTCGATTCATTCCTTGTCCCCTTCCCATGAACACGCTTTCCAAACGCTTTGGACTTTCGCTTGGCGGCGCTTCGCGCATGCTCGCCGCTCTCGTCTTTGTTGGCCTTGCTGCCGCGTCAGCCCAGGCTCAGCAGGTGTTTCGCGTCACCGCGATTCCGGACGAATCGCCCACCGAGCTCGCGCGCAAGGCCGCGCCCTTGATGAAATACCTGGAGCAAAGGCTCGGCATGAAAGTCGAGTTCACCCCGGTGACCGATTACGCCGCATCGGTGGAAGCGCTGGCCAACCGGCAGGTGGATCTGGCTTGGTTCGGCGGCTTCACTTTCATTCAAGCGCAGCAACGCTCTGGCGGCAAGGCCGTGCCCCTGGTGCAACGCGAAGAGGACGCCAGATTCAAGTCGGTCTTTATCACTGTGGACCCGGCCATCAAATCGCTGGCCGACCTCAAGGGCCGCACGCTCAGCTTTGGCTCGCAAAGCAGCACCTCCGGCCATCTCATGCCGCGCAGTTTCATGCTGGCCGCAGGCGTTGATCCTGACCGCGACCTCAAGCGCGTGGCCTACTCGGGTGCGCATGATGCTACGGTTGCGGCGGTTGCGTCAGGCAAGGTCGATGCAGGGGCGCTGAATATCTCGGTCTGGGAGAAGCTGGTAGCCGACAAGAAGGTGGATCCTGCCAAGGTTCGGGTGTTCTACACCACACCCACCTACTTCGACTACAACTGGACCGTGCACGCTGACATGCCGGCGGCGCAGCGGGAGAGATTGACCAAGGCCTTCCTCGAACTGAGCCCGAGCAATCCGGCGGGCCGTGAGATTCTTGATCTGCAACGTGCCACCCGTTTCGTGCCCACCAGTGTGGACAACTACAAGGGCATCGAGACAGCCGCGCGCAGCGCCGGTTTGCTCAAGTAGGCGAATGCGGCCGCGCTGCTGCCCATGAAAATCAGCGTCCATCGCATCACGGCGCGGCATCCCGTGGCACGCGCCGGGGCGCCGCCGGCACTGAACGCATTGACTCTGGAAGTGGCCGCAGGCGAGCAGATCGCGGTGATAGGTCCATCGGGTGCTGGCAAGACCACGCTGCTGCAGGTGCTGGCCTGCGCGCAAAAGCCCACGGCCGGCAGCCTGCGACTCGATGGGAACGACCCGTGGCAATTGACAAGCCGCCAGTTGCAGCGCTTGCGTGGTGATCTGTTCCTTGCACCTCAGGTACCACCACTGCCGCCGCGCCAGCGTGTGGTCACTGCGGTGCTGGCGGGTCGGCTGCCCCACATCGGCCTGCTGCACAGCTTGCGCAGCCTGTTCTATCCCACCGGCATCGCGCAGGCCGATGCTGCCCTGGCTCGCTTTGATGTGTCCGACAAATTGTTTGCCCGGGTCGATCGACTCTCAGGCGGCGAACGCCAGCGGGTGGGGCTGGCGCGCGCCTTGTTGTCGCAGGCGCGGCTGCTGTTGGTGGACGAGCCGCTCTCGGCGCTCGATCCAAGCCGGGCCACCCAAGCGGTGGAATGCCTGTGCGCATCCGCAACTGACAGCGGTGCGACGCTGGTGACCACATTGCACGACGTACCCATGGCATTGCGTCACTTTCCCCGCATCCTGGGTTTACGCGACGGCGCATGCATGTTCGATCTGCCCAGCCCTCAGGTCAGTGACGCGCTGCTGTATGCGCTCTACGATCAAAAGCTCGATGAGCTCGCGCCTACCCCGGCCCTTGTCGAACGCGACAGCGTGGCACCCCCAGCGCCTGTGGCCATGACCTGCCGCTGACTGGCGCCGATGATCCTGGCGCACACGCAACTCCTGCCCGCGCGGCACGACCCGGCCTGGTGGGGCCGAGTGTTCTGGCTATTGGCCGGCGCGGTGTTGCTGTGGCCGATGCTGGTGCTGGCTGAATTCAAGCCCTGGCTCTTGCTGTCACCGGAGAGCCTTAGGCCCACGCTGCGCTTTCTTGCTGACTTTTTTCCGCCGCGCGTGGATGGGCCTTTTCTCATGATGTTGGTGCAGGAGACTTGGCGCACCGTCGCGATGGCCACCGCCGGACTGGTACTCGCGCTCTTCATCGCGATTCCGCTGTGTCTGATCTCGGTGCGGGTGCTGTCCGTCTCGGCGCTGTCGGGGCGCATGGCTTGGACCTCATCGGTCATTCGCCTGGTGGCGCGGGCCGTGCTGGTCTTGCTGCGCAGCGTGCCTGAGCTGATCTGGGCGCTGGTGTTCGTGCGCGTTGTCGGGCTGGGTGCGACGGCCGGGGTTCTGGCCATTGCGCTGACCTATGGCGGCATGCTGGGCAAGGTCTATGCGGACATTCTGGAAAGCGGGCAGGAACACAGCACTGTCTCGCTGCTGCGCAACGGGGCCGGCCGGCTGCAGGCTTTCTTCTACGCCATGCTGCCGCAGAACGCAGCCGAGTTGACCAGCTACACCGTGTACCGCTGGGAGTGCGCCATTCGATCGGGCGCCGTGCTGGGCTTTGTTGGGGCCGGTGGCCTGGGCCAGCAGATGGATTCGTCGATGAAGATGTTCAACGGCTCTGAAGTGAGCACCATGCTGCTGGTGTTTGTGGCACTGGTTGCGCTGACCGACCGACTGAGCGCCTGGCTGAGAAAGGCGCTGGGCTGATGCACAAACCACCCAGTAAAGCCGCGGCCAACGACGTCTATCGTTTGCCGCCGCCCTTGTTCAATGCGCGCTGCATGGCCTGCTGGTTCATGCTTGGGCTGTTGGTCTTGGTGGTGCTGAGCTTCTGGTCACTGGACTTGCAATGGGCGAAATTCTTCTCGCGCGATGCGATGGCGCGTATGGGCCGCTTCATCGCCGAACTGATGTCGCCCGCCACCGATTCGGCCTTCTTGCGCAAGCTTTGGCCGGCCACGCTGGAGACACTGGCCATGTCGGTCATCGGCACCCTTGTGGCCGCCATCCTGGGCCTGCTGCTGGCCCTGCCGGCCAGCAAGACGTGGCCCGGTGATCCGGCGCGCTGGCGGGGCGCCAGCCGCCTCTTGCTCAATGCGCTGCGCAGTGTGCCCGAGCTGATGTGGGCGGCTCTCTTGCTCATTGCTGCGGGCCTGGGGCCTATGGCAGGCACGCTGGCTTTGGCGATTCACACCACTGGCGTGCTCGGACGCCTGTTTGCCGAAGCCATCGAGAACGCGCCCGATGGCCCTGGCTTCGCACTGCGTGTGCGCGGGGTCGGCGAGGGGCGAATTTTCCTGTACGCCGGCTTCCCTCAGGTCTTGCCGCAGTTGATCAGCTACACCCTCTATCGCTGGGAGAACAACATCCGCGCGGCGGCGGTGCTGGGCGTGGTGGGCGCGGGTGGCCTGGGCCAGATGCTGGCATTCCACCTGGGATTGTTCCAGATGGCGCAGACCAGTTCGGTGCTGGTGGCGATGATCGCGCTGGTGCTGCTGGTCGACGTCGGCAGCTACCTGGCGCGCCGCGTGCTGTCCCGCTGAGCCGGCTCAGGCCAGTAGGGCCAGCGCGAATTCGCGCGCGTTGAAAGTCTCCAGGTCTTCGAGCTTTTCTCCCACGCCAATGAAGTAGACCGGTATCGGTTTTTCCTGCGCAATGGCCGCCAGCACGCCGCCCTTGGCAGTGCCGTCCAGCTTGGTGATGATCAGCCCGGTCAGGCCCAGGGCGGCGTCAAAGGCGCGCACCTGTGCCAGTGCGTTCTGCCCGGTGTTGCCATCGATCACCAGCAGCACTTCATGCGGCGCGGTGGGTTCGGCTTTTTGCACCACGCGCTTGATCTTGCGCAGTTCTTCCATCAGGTGCAGTTGGGTGGGCATTCGGCCGGCGGTGTCCACCAGCACCACGTCCTTCCCGCGCGCACGTCCGGCCGTCACGGCGTCGAAGCTCACGGCGGCTGGATCGCCTCCCTCCTGGCTCACGATCTCCACCGTGTTGCGGTCGGCCCAGATGGCCAACTGTTCGCGCGCGGCGGCGCGAAAGGTGTCGGCTGCGGCCAGCAGCACCGTGGCGCCTTCGTTCGCCAGATGCCGTGTGAGCTTGCCGATGGTGGTGGTCTTGCCCGCGCCGTTGACCCCAGCCACCATGATGACGGTGGGCTGGCACTGGCCGATGACCAGAGGTTTCTCCAGTGGCTTGAGCAACTGAGTGAGCGAGTCGATGAGAATGTTCTTGACTTGCACCGGCCGGTCCGCGCCGCTGGCCTGAACCCTGCGTTTGACTTCTGCCAGCAACTGCTCGGTTGCCTTGACGCCCGTATCGGCCAGCAGGAGTGCGCTCTCCAGTTCCTCATAGAGCGCGTCATCAACTTGCGCGCCAGTGAACACCCGAGAGAT
The DNA here is from genome assembly GCA_947476285.1 of Comamonadaceae bacterium. Lineage (GTDB taxonomy): Bacteria > Pseudomonadota > Gammaproteobacteria > Burkholderiales > Burkholderiaceae_C > Ramlibacter. The sequence continues at coordinate 98,665 of CANJPU010000005.1, forward strand.
GCTAGAGCCGGTCTTGCGCAAGCCCGAAGTCAACTTGTCCATCCAGCTTTGGCGCTGCGGCGCAGCCGGAGCTGGCGCTGCCGTGGCGATGGGCTGGACCAAGGCGCTGCCGATCAGGCTTGCACCTGGCGTGGACGCATCGGTGGGCGCTGGTGGCGCGGCAACCGGGGCGGGCGCCGGTTTTTTCTTGAAGAAACTGAACATTGCGGAGCTTTTTAGAATCACATGATTCTATGAAACACCCTTCGCGACACTTTCTTGCCGGTCTTTGGCTGATTTTTCTCTATTGTTTTGGCGCCACTGCCATCGCCCAGAACGCTCCCAAACCAGAGCAATTCAAGCTCGACAATGGTCTGACGGTGATCGTCAAGCCCGATCGCCGCGCACCCACCGCCGTGCACATGCTCTGGGTGCGGGTGGGCGCGATCGACGAGGTGGACGGCTTCTCGGGCGTGGCCCATGTGCTGGAGCACATGATGTTCAAAGGCACGCCCACGCTCCCGCCCGGGGAGTTTTCGCGCCGTGTCGCCGCACTGGGCGGACGCGAAAACGCATTCACCATGCTGGATGGCACCGCCTATTTCCAGCAGATTCCGTCGGCCCGGCTGGAGGATGTGATGAAACTCGAAGCGGACCGCTTTGGCAACAACCAGTGGTCCGACGATGAATTCAGGCGCGAACTCGAAGTGGTGAAAGAAGAGCGGCGCCTGCGCACCGAAGATTCACCCCGCGCGCGCTTGCGCGAGTCGCTCAACGCAGCAGCCTACCAAGTCTCGCCCTATCGCAGGCCCATCATCGGCTGGATGAGCGATCTCGATTCCATGAAGCCACAAGACGCGCGCGATTTCTATCGCCAATGGTATGTGCCGGCTAATGCCGCGCTGGTGGTGGTGGGAGATGTCGAGCCTGCCCAGGTGCTGGCACTGGCTCGCAAGTACTACGGTGCCATCCCCGCCCGGGCCCTGCCCGAGCGCAAGCCGCGCACCGAGCCGACCCAGGCCGGACAGCGGCGTATCGAGTTCAAGGCACCGGCCGAGCAGTCTTATGTGTCGCTGGTGTTCAAGGCTCCGAAGTTCAGCTCTTTCGAGGCCACTGCCGACAATGAAGACTCGTTGGCGCTCACGGTGCTCGCGGCCGTGCTTGATGGCTACAGCGGCGCCCGCCTGGACCGGGCGCTCACCCAGGGCAGTGACCGCTTGGCCGACAGCGCCGGGGCATCGAGCGGATTGACCGCTCGTGGCCCCCAGTCTTTCCGGCTTGATGGCGTGCCCGCCCCTGGAAAAACCGCCGAACAGGTGGAAGCCGCGCTGCGTGCCGAGGTGGTCCGAGTTGCGCGCGAGGGCGTGACAGAGGCCGAGCTCACTCGGGTCAAAACACGCTGGGTCGCATCCGAGATTTACAAGCTGGACTCCATCATGAACCAGGCCCGCGAACTCGGGGGCTACTGGCTTCAAGGCATGCCCATGGATGCGGGCGAGAGATTGATTGAACGCTTGCGTGCGGTCACCGCTGCACAGGTCCAGGCGGTCGCCGCGAAGTACTTTGGTGATGACCAACTCACAGTGGGCATTTTGCGTCCGCAGCCCCTCAATGCCACTACCAGACCTCGCGCCGCCCCACAGGGCGCGCGGCACTGAACCCAGATCACGATCACACCATGACCATCCCACGACACGCTTCCCGATTTCTTTTTTCTTGCTTTGTGCTGGCCTGCTTGGCCAGTACGCCGGCATTGGCGGCCATACCCATACAGCACTGGACCCAGCCAAGCGGCGCCAAGGTGTACTTCGTAGCAAGCCCCTCCATACCCATGCTCGATGTGCGGCTGGAGTTCGACGCCGGCGCGCGGCGCGAGCCCGCCGACAAAGCGGGTCTGGCCAGCGCGACTGCGTCCATGGCTTCCATGGGGCTGCAGTCTGTCAATGGTGAGCCGGCGCTCGACGAAAACCAGCTCAGTGAAGCATGGGCCGATCTTGGTGCCAGCTTCGGTGCGGGCGCCGGTGTCGATCGCATCAGTTTTTCATTGCGCTCTCTGACCTATCCGGACTTGCTAGGTAAATCGGTGGAGTTGGCTGCGCGCCAGATTGGCGAGCCGGCTTTCCCGAGCGACATCTGGCAGCGCGAACGCAATCGCTGGTCGGCATCGATCCGTGAGGCCAACACGCGTCCGGCCACCGTGGCGGGGCACGCCTACTTCAAGGCCGTGTATGGCAGCCACCCCTACGGCTTTGAGATGACCGAGGAGAGTCTGCAGCGCATCAGCGTGCAGGACATGCGCCAAATGTACGGGCTGATTCAGCCCTGCCGCGCCAAGGTGAGCATTGTCGGCGCGGTGACGCGGGCGCAGGCAGATGCGCTGGTCACAAAGCTGTTGTCCCGCCTGCCCGCCGCATCTCGCTGCGAGCCGCTGCCGCCTATCGCCGAGGTCAGCGCGCTCACAGCGCCGCAGACTCAAAACATTCCCTTCCAATCGGCCCAGGCCCATGTGCTCATTGGTCAGCCCGGCTACAAGCGCAGCGACCCCGACCATTTCGCCATCATGGTGGGCAACTACACCCTGGGTGCGGGCAGCTTCGTCTCGCTGCTGACACAAGAGGTCCGCGAGAAGCGGGGCCTGAGCTACAGCGTCTCCAGTCGTTTCTCACCGGGCTTGCATGCCGGCGCATTCACCATCGGCCTGCAAACCCGACCGGACCAAGCCAGTCAGGCGCTGCAGGTGGCCCGCGACGTGCTCACCCGCTTCGTGGCCGAAGGCCCGACCGCGGAGCAGTTGAAGGCTGCCAAGGACAACCTCATAGGCGGTTTTCCGCTTCTCATCGACAGCAATGGCAAGCTGCTGGACAACGTAGCCAGTATTGCCTGGAACGAATTGCCGCTGGACTATCTAGACACCTGGATTGAAAAAGTTCAGCGTGTGAGCGCGACTGACATCCAGGCCGCTTTCACTCGCAAGATCCAACCCCAGCGAATGGTAACTGTGACAGTGGGCGCGGCCTTGCCCCGCTGAAATGATGACAAATCCACCATGTTCCCCTGTCAAATCTGACAGGGGTGCGCGAGACAAGTCATTTAGGCAGGCTCAAAATCATTCCCATCGCTGTCACACGATCAGCACCCGCATACAGGTGCTGTGAAGTTGGAAAAGCCGAGAGTCACTGACATCTCGGCTTTTTCTTTTTTCTGAGCTTTTCGCGGTTAAGCTCGCCCGATGCCAAGCAAAGCAAGCCACGAAGTGCGCATCATTGGCGGCCAATGGAAGCGCACCAAGCTGCCCGTGCCTGACAAACCGGGGCTGAGGCCCACGCCCGATCGGGTGCGCGAAACCCTCTTCAACTGGCTCGGACATGAGCTCACCGGCTGGCGCTGCGTGGACACGTTCGCGGGCACCGGCGCGCTGGGCATGGAGGCTGCCTCGCGTGGAGCCACCGATGTCCTCTTGATTGAGCAAGATACCCAACTTGTGTCGCAACTGCGCGCCACGGTGGATCGGCTTGGCGCCACTGGCGTGAAAGTGGAGCGCGGCGATGGCTTGTCGGTGATGGGGCGACTGCCCCCCGGCAGCGCCGATCTGATCTTCATTGACCCACCGTTTGACGCCGGTTTGTATGACAAGTCGCTGGCGTGCGCGGTCAAACTGCTGGGCGAGCAGGGGCAGATCTACCTGGAAGCGCCCATCCATTGGGACGAGACGAAGCTCACAGCCCATGGCCTGGCAGTCCATCGTCACCTCAAGGCCGGGGCCGTTCATGCCCACCTCTTGCGACGCATTGCATAATGGAACGCAACAAGTGGCGCCGGCCCTTGTTTTCGAGGAGTATTAATTGGCCAATAACGTGATCGTGGTTTACCCGGGCACTTTCGATCCGATGACGCTGGGGCATGAAGACGTGGTCAGGCGAGCCACTCAGTTGTTCGGTAAAGTCATCGTTGCAGTTGCCGCCGGGCATCACAAGAAGTCGATGTTCACCTTGCATGAGCGCATCGAGATGGTCAAGGAAGTCGCCAAGCAATATCCTCAGGTCACTGTGGAGAGTTTCTCCGGTCTGATGCGCGATTTCGTCGTTGCCCGAGGCGCCAAGGCCATGGTGCGCGGACTGCGCGCGGTCACCGACTTCGACTATGAGTTTCAGTTGGCCGGCATGAATCGCAGCCTGATGCCCGAGGTCGAGACCGTTTTTCTCACACCCAGCGACAAATACCAGTTCATCAGCAGCACCTTCGTTCGCGAGATCGCGACGCTGGGCGGTGAGGTGGACAAGTTTGTCTCGCCTTCGGTGCAGCGCCAACTCATGGAAAAGGTACGCAGCCTAGGCCGTGAGTGATCCTAGGTTGAAACGGGCAGTCGCTCCAGCCAGTCCAGCAGTCGGGCATTGACCCACTGCGGTTTCTCCATTGTCAACATGTGTCCGCAGCGCGGCACCATGTGAAGTTCTGCGCCACTTGCCAGCGAAGCGATTTCTTCGGACAGCGTTGGTGGCGTGAGTTGGTCGCAGTCGCCGCACATCACCAGGGTGGGCTTGCGCCTTTGGGGCAGGTGCAAGCGGGCGTCGGGTCTATGAATCACGGCCCGATTCTGGCGAATCAACTGCGAAGCGCCCGCGCGCAATACGAAATCGATGTAGGCCTGGATCAGCGCCGCATCAGCGGCTTGATCCGGATGGAAGGCGAAACGCACATTGAGCTTGATCACCTCGGCCGCCTGACCCTGGGCGAACAACTGGATCGCGCCCTCCCGCAGTTCACGCATCTCGGGTGATTCAGGCCGCGCCGAGGTGCCCAGCAGTGCAAGCCCGACGACGCGATCCGGCTCCTGGCGAGCCGCCTCCATCGCGATCATCCCGCCCATGGATGCGCCGCACAGCACCAGTTCTCCCTCATTCTCGGCCAACAAGGCCGCCGCCATGGCCGGCAGATCGTCATGGCGCATGTGCACATCGCTCACGCGCGGGCCCAGGTGTGCCGTCGCCTGCAACTGCGATTGCCACATCACCGTGTCGCCGGCCAGGCCGGGTAGAAAAATGAGCTGAGCCATTGCCCCAGGTTAATTAACTGTGTCACACGTCTGTCACGTAGTTGTCCATTGTGTCATTGCTGCTCGGCACATAATGACTCGAATGACCGAACTCATCCTCCTGCGCCACGGCGAAACCGACTGGAACCGTCAACTGCGGTTCCAGGGGCATGTCGATGTCGGCCTCAATGAGATCGGGATCGAGCAGGCAAGGCGTCTGGCGCAGCGCATGGCCTGCGAGAAGACACACGGCATTTACGTCAGCGACTTGCAGCGCGCACAACAGACCGCGCATCCCGTCGCGCTGCAGCTCGGCCTGACCAGTGTGGCCGATGCTGCGTTGCGCGAGCAGAGTTTCGGTCAGGTCGATGGCATGACGGTGGACGACATCAAGGCGCAACATCCCCAAGCCTGGGAAGGCTGGTTGCGCTTTCACGAAGACTTCCGGATGCCCGACGGAGAGAGCGCGAAGCAGTTTCATGCGCGGGTGATGGACGCGGTGCGGCGTCTGGTGGCAGCGCATCCTAACCAGACCCTGGTGGTGGTCACCCATGGTGGCGTGCTCGACATGGTTTATCGCACGGCGCTTTCGCTGGGGCTGAACGGCCCGCGCGAAAGCGAGATCCCCAACGCAGGCTTCAACCGGGTACGTGTGCGCGAAGGCGGCATCGACATCTTGACCTGGGCCGAGGTTGGTCATCTGGCTGATTTGCCCGATCAGCCGTTCTACGATCAGCGCAAGTACGTTGCCACTGACTCCAAGCCCAGCGAGGCATAGACGCCTCGGGCCTGGTGCTTCAGGCGTGCGGATTCGGGCTGCGTGTTCAATTGCTGCTGTAGCAAGTGTTGGGCCGCGTTGACGCGGCCGCTGCGAATCAGGGCGTCCAAATGAATCTGCGCAAAAAGATCGCGCTGCGCATGGCTGCCGCCGATTTCAACAAGCCCAGGCAGGGCAGTGCCCAGTGCCTCAACGGCGCTCTCCCACTGTCCTCTTGCATGCGCGAGCAGTCCGCGGCTGGCTGGCACGCAGACCCTCTGCCATGCGGCCGCCGCATGTGGCGCAGCCACTGCCGCATGCGCTTGGATGTTGCGCAGCAGCGTGTCGGCTTCGCTGCGGCCGGCACGGGCCAGGCCGTAGAGGTAGTGCATGTCCAGAAAAGGCTGCACATGATCTTGCAAGCGCTTGGATAGGTATTCGCCCAGGTCCTGCCAGCGATCGCCCACATTCACACCGGCGAGTTCCAGCCGAGCGAGCAGCGACACCGCGTTGATCTGGTCTTGCGAATAATCCTTGGCCACGCCCCAGACTTTGCGGTCGTACAAGGCCAGTACCACGTCATGCCGGTTCAACTCCAAAGCGAACAAGGCCTGGTGCCACCAGTTGTGCGTGACCATGAAAGAGTTAAGCCCGACCCAGGTGTCGCTCACCTGCGCCATGAACTCATGGCCTTCGTGAATTCGGCCCTGCGTCAGCATCACATGGGCCAGGGCATGATGGGCCCACGGCTCTGCGCGGCAACTGGCAATGGCTTTGCGCGCGGCCGCCTCAGCTTGCTCCAGCAGGTGGCATTGCTCCCACCCGAAAGCCAGCATGCCGTGCAGGTAGGGCACATCCGCCGCAGCCGGCAGCGCGGCCAGCGCCAGGCGCAACATGCCGGGAGCGTCGCCCTGGTTAAAAAGATGGTACTGGCCCAGCTTGACCGATGCCAAGTCGCGCGGATACGCGCGCGCTTGCGCCTCGTGCAAGGCAATGGCCAGCGGGATGTCACCCGCCACCCATGCCGCCACTGCATCAATGAAGCGCTGCTCGCGCGCACTGGAAAGGCTTCTGGCAGCCAATGCGCGTTGCAGATAAGGCCGAGCATTCGCGCTGGCATCACGTGACTCTGCAAACATGTGTACCGCCGCCGCGCAGGCTTGCACCATTGCGCTGGGGTCGCTTTCTGCTGCCACTATGACATTGACCGCTCGCGCCTGGCAGGCAATGAAGCCTTCGGCAAAATCGTTCAGGGGTGCAAGGCTGGCTGGGCTGTCAATCGTGACAGGGTTGCCCAGAGAGTCAGTCCACATGGTTCAGCGCTTCAGAAGGTGGCAGTGGCCAGGGGCGCTGGGCATCACGGATCAATTCGAAGGCGCGTGACACCTGCAGCACGCCCAGGTCGTCAAAGCGCTTGCCCGCAATCTGCAGGCCGATCGGAAGGCCCTCGTCGGTGTAGCCGCAGTTGATGGAAGATGCTGGCTGCTCGGACATGTTGTAGGGCACGGTGAATCCGATGTGCTCCAGCGGGCGCAGCGGGTCATTGGTGGGCGAGGCATGCTCGGCTGGAAAGGCTACCACTGGCGAGGTAGGCGAGATCACGTAGTCGAACGCGTTGCAGGCTGCCACCGCTGCGACGCGCGTTGCGTGATACTGGCTCATCGCCCGAAACGCGGCCTGTCCGTTCATGTCCTTCGCGCTTTCGGCCCACTGGCGAATGTAGGGCAGCACCGCATCACGCCGTGCTTGTGAAAGTGCCTGCAGGTCCACCAGAGAGCGCATGCGCCAGCCGTGGTCCATGCCGTCGAGCATGCCCTGCGTCATGAAAGGGCGCATGGGCGCCACCACGGCGCCGGCCTGCTCGAACAAGCGCGCCGCATGCTCCACCGCGGCCCGCACCTGCGGCTGCACCGGCAGGCCGCAGCCGGCGTCGAGCAAAAGCCCGATGCGCAAGCCCTTGAGCCTGTCCGCACCGCGGTCGAATTCATCCCAGGCGATCTTCTGGAAAGGCAGACTCATGCTGTCGCGTGCATCGGGCAGCGTCAGCACCTGCATGAGCCAGGCGGCGTCCGCCACAGTGCGCGTCATTGGGCCGGCCGCGCGGCCGGTGTAGGGCGGGTCGATCGGTATGCGGCCCAGGCTGGGCTTGAGCGTGAAGATGCCGCACCAGCCGGCTGGGAGGCGCAGTGAGCCGCCGATGTCCGTGCCCACGTGCAGGGGGCCATAGCCGGCCGCGGCCGCCGCGCCCGCACCAGCGCTGGAGCCGCCCGGCGTGCAGCGCAGATTCCAGGGATTTCGCGCCAGCTTGTGATAGCTCGATAGCCCTGAAGACAGCATGCCGTAGTCGGGCATGGTGGTCTTAGCCACAATCAGGCCGCCGCTCTCGCGCACTCGAGCGGCGGGCGGCGCATCAGCCAGTGCTGGCGTCAAATCAGTGGCTGCGGTGCCCAGGGGTGAGGGGTCGCCACGGGTGGCGATGTTGTCCTTGAGGGTGATGGGCACGCCGTCCAGCGGGCCCAGAGGCGCACCGCGCATCCAGCGTTCCTGGCTCTCGCGGGCCTGCTGCAACACCTGCTCGGGCCGCAGCAGATAGAGCGCACGGATGTGGTGTTCCCAGCGCTCGATGTGGCCGAGCACCGATTGAGCCACCTCCACCACGGAAAAATCCCGACGCCGATAGCCGGTGATCAGATCGGACGCGCTCAGTTCATGCAGTGCGTTCGCAGGCGGAGGTGACATGCGCGGGGACAGGCGGGTTGCGGCCGCGCGCTCAAGCCCAGGACATGGCGGACAGATCGTTCACGAAGATAGGCATGTCTTTCCACAGACCCTTGACGTTCTTGTTCGCCACCGTGACCCATTGCGGCTGGTAGAGGAAGCCATGCACGCAGTCTTCTGCGATCAGGCGCTGGGCATCGCCCAGAAGCTTGGCGCGCTCAGCGGGCCGCGCTGTGTTCTTGATCTTTGCGAACAAGTCAGTGAACTTGGCGGACTGGTAATTCCAGTAGTAGTCGGGTTTGGCGAAATTGCCCAGATCGAAGGGTTCGACATGGGAGATGATGGTCAGGTCGTAGTTCTTGGCGCCGTAAGTGCCAGAGAGCCATTGTGCCCATTCGACGTTCTGCAACTTGGCAGTGATGCCCACCTTGGCCAGTTGCGATGCGATGACCTCGCCGCCCTGGCGGGCGTAAGGCGGTGGCGGCAGCGTGATGGTGAGTTCCAGAGGGCCAGTGATGCCGGCTTCCTTGAGCAGCGCCTTGGCCTTGTCAGGGTTGTAGGGGTTGACGCCCGTGGTGTCCACGTAGCCAACGGCGCCGGGCACATAGTGGCTGCCGATGGGCGCGCCGTATCCGTCGCCCGCACCCTGGATCACCGCCTTGCGGTCGATCGCCGCCGCGATGGCGCGGCGCACCCGCACATCGTCCAGCGGCTTTTTCTTGTTGTTGATGGCCAGTATGGTCTTGGCCCGCGAGCCGCTCACCACCACCTGGAACTTTGCGTTGTTCTTGAACTGGGGCACGCTGCGCGGCGTGACGCGGGCGAAGGAATCGACATCGCCGGCCAGCAGGGCGGCCACTTGCGCGGCCGGGTCGGAGATGAAGCGGAAAGTTGCCTTCTTGAGCTTGATCGCGCTGGCGTTGCGGTAGCCGTCCCACTTGGACAGAGCGATTGACGAGCCCTTGACCCAGTTATCCAGCTTGAACGGGCCGGTGCCCACAGGCTTGGTCGCATTGGTTTCGGCGCTCTTGGGCTCGACAATGATGGCCGTGGCCTGGCCCAGCATGAAGGGAAAGTCAGGATCGATTTCCTGGGTCAGGATGACCACCGTGTAGTCGTCGATCACGCGAGCGACCAGATTGGCGTAGGTGCGCTTGTCCTTGTTGGTGCTTTTATCGCCGCCCGCTCTGTCGTATGAAAACTTCACTGCCTGGGCATTGAATGGCTCGCCGTTGTGGAACTTCACGCCGCGGCGCAGTTTGAAGGTGTAGGTCTTGAGGTCGGGCGAGACTTCCCAGCTCTCGGCCAGCAAAGGCGTGACGCTGCCATCGGCATTGACCTTGGTCAGGGTTTCGAAGATGTTGTAGAGCGTGACCTCTGCGATCGACGAGGCGGCGCCGCCGGTCGGGTCCAGTCCGGGGGAGGGTTCCAGCGCCATGGCCAGCACAATCGTGTCCTTGCGCGACTGGGCCAAGGCTTGGGGAAGTGCCAGAGGCACAGTGGCAAGTGCGGCGGAGGTGAGCACAGTGCGGCGGTTGAACATGATGTGTGACTCCAATGAAGTGATAGGGAAACTGACCATCCGAGGTGCGTCTTGCATCATCCCCGAGATTGACCCGAAAAGGCAAGGGGGTTTGCTCATGCCCCGGCAACGGACCGTCTGACGGGTGGTTCGGCTTTCGGAACGGCCTGTAGCAGGGCGCGAGTATACGGATGCTGCGCGTCATGAAACAGCTTCTCTGGTGGCCCTTGCTCGACGATGCGGCCCTGCCACAGCACGGCCACCTCGTCGCACAGGTGATGCACCACAGCCAGATCATGGCTGATCAGCATGTAAGTGACGCCAAATTCAGACTGTAAATCTTGCAGCAGGTTCAGCACCTGCGCTTGGACCGACACATCCAGCGCACTGACCGGCTCGTCCGCCACGATCAGGCGGGGCCGGGTGATCAGTGCCCGGGCGATGGCGATGCGCTGGCGCTGGCCGCCGGAGAACTCGTGCGGATACTTGCCCAGGTCGTTGGCGCGCAGCCCCACCGATGCAAGCACATCGGCCGCCTGCTGGCGCTGCTCCTCCTTGCTGGTCTGGCCCTGGGCAGACAGCGGCTCGGTCACGATGCGCTCGACCGTCTGGCGCGGATCGAGCGACCCGTATGGGTCCTGGAACACCATCTGGATGTCGCGCCGCGCCAGCCGCAATGCTTCGGTGGGCAGCGCATGCAGGTCGCGCCCCAGCAGCTTCACGCTGCCGGCGGTCGGCTTGTCCAGCGCCATCACCAGTCGCGCCAGCGTTGACTTGCCCGAGCCCGATTCACCCACGATCCCCATGCTGCGGCCGGCCTCGATGGTGAAGCTCACGCCGTTGAGCGCGTGCACCATGGGCGGCGGCCCAAAGAGTTTCTCGCGTGGCATGGCGTAATCGCGCGCCAGCTTGTCCACTTGCAGCAGCGGCGCATTCATGGTTGGCCCCCTGCCGCACCATCCACGGCAGCCACGGCATTCAGCCTGAAGCAGCGCGCTTCATGCGCAGGCGCCACCTGAACCGGTGGCGGCGCGGATTCATTGCATTGGGCCACTGTGAATGCGCAACGCCCTGCAAATGGACAGCCGGCAGGCAAGTCCACCAGCTCGGGCACCGTGCCCGCGATGGTGACCAGGCGCTGGCCCTTCTTTGACAGCAGGCTGGGCCTGGCGGCGAACAGCCCCCGCGTGTAGGGGTGGGCCCGGCGCGCAAACACCGACTCGGTCGGCCCGCTCTCCACCACAACTCCGCCGTACATCACCATCATGCGCGTCACGTTCTGGGCGATCACCCCCAGGTCGTGCGAAATCAGCATGAGCGCCATGGAGCGCTCGGCCACCAACTCTTTGATGAGTTCCAGAATCTGCTGCTGTATGGTCACATCCAGCGCGGTGGTCGGCTCGTCTGCAATCAGCAGGTCCGGCCCGCAGGCCAGCGCCATCGCGATGGTGATGCGCTGGCGCTGCCCGCCAGAGAACTGATGTGGATAGGCATCGATGCGCCTCGCGGCATCGGGTATGCCCACCCGGTCCAGCAGGGCGATGGCTTCTTTGCGTGCCGCCACTGCATCCATGCGCCGGTGCAGGCGCAGCGGCTCGGCCACTTGCCGTCCGATGGTGTGCACCGGGTTAAGCGCTGTCATGGGCTCCTGGAAGATCATGCCGATCCGATCGCCCCGAATGCGACACATCTGGTGGTCGCTCTTGCCGATGAGTTCTTCGCCATCGAACCGAATGCTGCCGGTTAATTCGGCGTTCTCCGGCAGCAGGCCCATGAGGGCCATCACCGTGATCGATTTGCCGCAACCCGATTCGCCGACCAGCCCCAGCGTGTGTCCGCGCTCCAGCGTAAAACTCAGGTCACGCACCGCGAACGCCGGCCCGCGATGGGTCTGCAGCTTCACATGGAGATGGTTGACTTCGATTAAGGGCATCGGTGGTATGGCCAGTGTGCGTGGCGCCTCATCTCTTCCTGGCCAGGCGCGGATCGAACAGGTCGCGAAGGCCGTCGCCCAGGAGGTTCAGGCCCATCACAGCCAAGGCGATGGCAAGCCCAGGATAGACGGCCAGCATCGGCGCCTGGAACAGCATGGTCTGCGCTTCGCTGAGCATGCGGCCCCAGGACGGCTGCGGCGGCTGGGTGCCCAGCCCCAGATAAGACAGCGCGGCCTCGGCCAAGATCGCAATGGCAAAGCGGATGGTCGCCTGCACGATCAGCACCGACAGGATATTGGGCAGCACATGCTCGATCGTGATGCGCACCGCGCCCTTGCCACAGGCCCGCGCGGCCAGAACGAACTCGCGCGACCAGATGGCATTGGCTGACGCGCGGGTGATGCGTGCGAATGTGGGAATGTTGTAGATGCCAATGGCGATGATGGCGTTGACCATGCCCGGCCCGAACACGGCGGTGAGCATGATGGCCGACAAGATGGCTGGAAACGCGAAGCCGAAATCGGCCACACGCATGATCAACTCTTCGATCCATCCGCGCTTGGCCGCTGCCAAGAGGCCGAAGGCTGTGCCAATCACCAGCCCGATGCTCACCGCGATCACGCCCACCATGATGGAGGCGCGCGCGCCCACCAGCAGCAGCGAGACAATGTCGCGGCCAAAAGGGTCGGTGCCCAGCCAGAATTTCTCGCCTGGCGGCAGCAGCTTGGCCGACATTTCCACGTCGTAGGGTGAATGCGGCGTCCACACCAGCGACAACAATGCCGCAGCCACCAGCAGCAGGCTCAGCACCGCACCGATCGTGAAGCTGCGGTGTTGCAGTGCGCGTGTCCAGAGCGATGCGCTCATATGTCGCTGGCCTTGACGCGCGGGTCTATCACCGCATACAGCACATCGACCACGAAATTCACGATCACCACCATGGCCGCCAGCAGCATCACGCAATTGCGCACCACGATCAGGTCGCGGTTGGAGATTGACTGGAAAATTAGCCGACCCAGGCCTGGCAGATAGAACACACTCTCGACCACGATGGTGCCAGCCAACAGCTCGGCAAATTGCAGGCCCATTACGGTGATGACAGGAATCATCGCATTGCGCAGCACATGGCCCCACAGCGTAGAGCGCTGCGAAACGCCTTTGGCCCTAGCCGTGCGCACAAAATCTTCCCGCAGCACCTCCAACACCGCAGAGCGGGTGATGCGCGCGAGAATGGCCGACTGCACCACCGCAAGCGAAATCGCCGGCAGCAGCAGCGCCTTGATGCACTGCAGGAATCCTTCATCCCAGCCGGGGAAGCCGCCGGCTGAAAACCACTTCAGGTGCACCGAAAACAGCAAGATCAGCAAGATGGCGAACCAGAAGTTGGGAATTGCGATGCCTACTTGCGACAGGCCCATCACGCCGACATCACCCAGCTTGTTGTGGCGCGCCGCCGCATAAATGCCCGCCACCAGCGCCAGCACCGAGGTAAGCGCCATCGCCATCAGGGCCAGCGGCACCGTCACTGTCATGCGCTCAAGCACCAGTTCGCCCACCGGTGTGGTGTAGGCATAGCTCAGCCCCAGGTCACCCACCATCATGCCGCTGATCCAGTGCCAGTAGCGTTGCATGGCCGGTTGGTCGATGCCCAGCTTGGTCGCCAGCGCCTGCACCGCCTCGGGCGACGCGTCCGGCCCCATCAGAATCTGCGCGGCATTGCCGGGCAAAATTTCCAGCACCAGGAACACCACGATTGACGCGCCTACCAGTGTCGCGATCAGGGTGATAAGGCGCTTGAAGAGGAAAACACTCATGAAGCCGAAGATAATGCCAGAACTGCGAGGGATGGGCCCTCAGGGAGGCGTTTGCGCATGGCATTGATGATTACCGATGAGTGCATCAACTGCGATGTGTGCGAACCTGAGTGTCCGAACGAGGCCATCTTCCTTGGCCCGGAAATCTATCAGATCGACCCGGCCAAATGCACCGAATGCGTTGGCCATTTTGAGGAACCTCAGTGCGTGCAGGTCTGCCCTGTGGCCTGCATTCCCATCAACCCTGAGCATGTGGAAAGCCGCGAAACCTTGTGGCAAAAGTACCGGCGCTTGACGGCGCAGGCGTGAGGGTTCGATCACTGGCCTGACCCGATGTCAGTCTGACTTTTTCTTCTGGCCCGAAGCTGCATCGGGCTTGGTGGGGGCCACCGCCGTGAAGTAGGCGGGCTTTTTCGCCTTCTTGTTGTCTGTCGAGGTTTTGGGCTCGTCAGTTCTCGCCTGCGTCTTCGCGCTCGCTGGCTTGGCGGGCTGCGGGATCTGCCCAAGTTTGGCGGCCTGGGCTTCTTCCTTCAGGCGCGATTTCTCCATGTCGTTTGCGAGTTTGGCATCGCGCTGCGCTGCCTGACGTGCCTGCGCTTTCTGGCTTTCACTGCGGGGGTCTTCGGTTTGCACCGTCGTGGCGTCAAAGCAGGGCTGCTGGCTGTAGGTGTTGCCGCAGCGGTAAACCTTCTGAGCCAAGACAGGCATGGTGCTTGCGGCCGCAATGACGAACATGAATAGATGTTTCTTCCTCAGCATCGTTATTTACCTCCCTTGTGAACGTTTCCAGGCTCAAACACCCTCAGGCCGCGGTGGCTTGGGCCGGGGTGGCTTGCTGGTGTGCACCAGCAGCGTGGCCTTGTCCATTTCACCGGCGATCATCGCTGGCGCGGCTTTGAGCGTGCGGGCGATACAGTCTTGCATCGCAGTGCGTTGCTCAGGGGTGGGTTTCTTGAGAACCCAGTTGATGACCTCTGCCTTCACGCCCGGATGGCCTATGCCCAGGCGCAAGCGCCAGTAGTCGCCCGTGCCCAGTTGCGCATGGATGTCCTTGAGGCCATTGTGGCCCGCGTGGCTGCCGCCGAACTTGAGCTTGGCTTGGCCGGGCACCACATCGAGCTCGTCATGCGCAACCAAAATCTCCTCGGGCGCGATTTTGAAGAAGCGCGCCAGCGCACCCACGGATTTTCCCGAGAGATTCATGAAGGTCTGCGGCTCCAGCAGCCAGATGGTTTGCCCGTGCAAAGTAGTGCGCGCCACCAGCCCGTGATAGCTCTTCTCGTACGAGAGTGACAGCTTGAGTTCCTGGGCCAACGCGTCCACCCACCAGAAACCGGCGTTGTGGCGGGTTGCTTCGTACTCGGCGCCTGGGTTGCCCAGGCCGACAAACAATTTGATCATGAGTGCGCATTATCCGATGGGGTAAACCCATCGCACCACAAGAAAACGGCCCACCGAAGTGGGCCGTTTGCCGCCAGGGGCCAAAAGAGATTACTTCTTGGCGGTCTTGGCAGCCGGTGCCTTGGCTGCCGGTGCCTTAGCGTCAGCCTTTGCAGCAGGGGCCTTCGCATCGGCCTTGGCTGCAGGCGCTTTCGCATCGGCAGCGGGTGCTGCGGCTGCGCCTTCGGTGGCTTCAGTCGCCTCGTCGCCACCACCGATGGACACCACCGACACCAACACTGGGTTCGGTTTGCCGCGGGTCACAGCGGTGACTCCCTTGGGCAGGGTGATGTCGTTCAAGTGCAGTGACATGCCCTTCTTCAGGCCAGACAAGTCGATCTCGATGAATTCGGGCAGATCGGCCGGCAGGCAGGAGATGTCGATTTCCGACATAACGTGGTTGGCAACACAGGCGTCGAATTTCACCGCCTGGGACTCCTCGACCTTGACGAAGTGCAGCGGCACCTTCATGTGCAGGCGGGTCGTGGCGTCCACGCGCTGGAAATCAATGTGCAGCACCAATTGCTTGAAGGGGTGCATCTGCACGTCCCGCAACAGCACCTTGGCACTGGCGCCACCCAGTTCCATATCCATGATGGTGGAATGGAAGGCTTCTTTTTTCAGGGCGTGCCACAGCGCGTTGTGATCGAGCTCGATCAACTGCGGCTGGCCTTCGCCTCCGTAAACAATCCCGGGCGTCCTGCCGGTGTTGCGCAGACGGCGGCTCGCACCCGTTCCCTGCTTGGCGCGCTCAAAAGCGACGAATTTCATAACGTACTCCAAAAAGAACCCACCGCGACCAGTGTGATTCCGGTTTAAAAAAGGGCCCGCAACAAGCAGGCCCGCTCGATGTCTCAGACCCGGTCTAAAAAAGATTTTCCTGGTCTGAGAACAAACTCATCACCGACTCTCCCTTGGCAATGCGCTGGATCGTCTCGGCGATCAGCGGTGCCACGGAGAGTTGGCGGATCTTGGTGCAGCCGTGCGCGGCGTCGGACAAGGGAATGGTGTTGGTCACCACCACTTCGTCCAGTGCGCTGCCCTTGGCGATGCGGTCAATTGCGGGGCCCGAGAAGATCGGGTGCGTGCAATAGGCATAAACCTTCTTGGCGCCGCGTTCCTTGAGCACCTCGGCCGCTTTGACCAGCGTGCCGGCGGTGTCGATCATGTCGTCCATGATGACGCAGTTGCGACCGTCGATCTCGCCGATCACATGCATGACTTCGCTCACGTTGGCCCTGGGCCGGCGCTTGTCGATGATGGCCAGGTCGGTGTCCAACTGTTTGGCCAGGGCACGGGCGCGCACCACGCCGCCCACGTCGGGCGAAACCACGATCAGGTCTTGGTATTTCTTGTGGCGCAGGTCTGTGAGCAGCACTGGCGAGGCATAGATGTTGTCCACCGGGATGTCGAAAAAGCCCTGGATCTGATCCGCATGCAGATCCATGGTCAGCACCCGAGAGACACCCACTGTCTGCAGCAGATTGGCCACCACTTTGGCCGAGATGGGCACGCGTGAAGAACGGGGCCGCCGGTCTTGCCGAGCGTAGCCGAAATAGGGGATGACGGCGCTGATTCGTTCGGCCGAGGCGCGCTTGAGCGCATCGACCATGATCAGCAGTTCCATCAGGTTTTCGTTCGTGGGGGCGCAGGTGGATTGGATGACGAAGACGTCGCGGGCCCGCACGTTGGTGTTGATTTCAACCGTGACTTCGCCGTCGGAGAAGCGACCGACGGTGGCCGCCCCGAGGGTGATGCCCAGATGGCCTGCAATCTCCGCCGCAAGAGCGGGATTGGCGTTGCCTGTGAACACCATGAAATCGGAAGTGGGAGCAGGCTGCATTGATGGACCCAGCGAGTATGGACAATAACTAAATTGGGGTCAGACACCAATTTTGTGACCCGATGCGGCTTACATAACACCAGCGACCCAAAAAATTGGGCTCTGACCCCAATTAAATTTGGCAGGGGAGGAAGGATTCGAACCTTCGCATGCTGGAATCAAAATCCAGTGCCTTAACCAACTTGGCGACTCCCCTACACGGGCTGACGGCTGCAATCAGCCGCCCACCGATAACCTGTCGCTGGGTGCCCATCCTGCGAGAGGATGAGCCTCCAAATTGCCGCATTTCCTGGCCTGCCAACCCGCCGGAGCGGTTTGCAGGGCCGAGTCATTTGGCATCTGCGCAAACACTGCGCTGCCCGAGCCGGTCATCCGGCCTGACAAGCCCTGCGAGCCCAGCCATTCAATGGCCTGAGTGACACCGGGGCATAGCCTTTGGGCAACTGGCTGCAAGACATTCACACCATACGTGTAAGGCCGCGCAGCAAAGCCTGAAATTATAGCAGCCTCGCAGTCGCGTTCGAGCGCCGGGTCCTGGAAGATGCGCGCAGTCTCCAGGCCCTGTGCGGGTTTGACCACCGCGAACTGGGCTGGCGGCAGCGACAGGGGCGTGAGCCGTTCGCCGATGCCTTCGACCCAGGCGTTGCATCCGCCCAGGAAAAAAGGCACGTCCGCTCCCAGTGCCAGCCCGATCTGTGCCAGCCGTGAGACTGGATAGTTCAGCCCCCAAAGCCGGTTCAGCGCGAGCAGGCAGCTTGCTGCATCGGACGAGCCCCCGCCCATGCCTGCTTGAGTCGGTATGCGCTTGTCGATGGTGATGTGCGCGCCCAGCGTGGTGGCACAAGTGTGTTGCAGCGCCCGGGCGGCCGCCAATATCAGGTCATCGGCCGGCAGCGGCTCGGACAGATCCTGCCTGCTGAGGCTGCCATCCTGGCGCAGCTCGAAATGCAAGGTGTCGCACCAATCAATCAGCATGAAGGCCGACTGCAGCAGGTGCATGCCGTCGGGCCTGCGCCCGGTGATGTGCAGGAACAGGTTGAGCTTGGCCGGAGCCGGCACGTCGTATATTGCCTTCATGGCCAGGTCCTTGCTGCGCTTATCGCTCCAGCACCAGGCGCAGTTCTGTCAGCGGCGGTGGCTGCAATCGCTGCGCGGACAGGCGGCCTTGCGCTAGCTGCGACAAATCGGCCTGCCAGCCGGCCACCGGTGTTTCGATGCCGCGCAGCCAGTCGAACAGGGCCGCCACCGGTAGCGCCGAGCCGGTGGCGCTCGCCACCAGCGAATTTACCGATCTGAACTGTCGGGTCTCGCCGTTGGTGGTGAGCGTGGCCGAATCGGGCAACCATGTCATGAGGGCCACTGTGTTGCCCAGGGGATCGAACAATGCCAGCTCGCCCTCGCGTGCCGTGCCTTTCAATTCGAAGGCCGCAGTGAAGGACTGGCTGGCGTTGTCCTGCACCTGCAGTGCTAAGCGGCCGCTCCAGGGGCCGAGCTGCGCATCTACCGGCGTGCGCGGCGCGCTCGCGCAGCCGGCCAGCAGGCCCAGTGCCAGCACGCAGGACAGCAGTCGTCTCATGGCTGCACGCGCAGCCGCTTGAGCGTCCCCTGCAGGGATTCGTTCTCGCTGTCAAGAAGCAGGCCTTCCTTCCAGATAGCCTGAGCACGCTCGCGCTGGCCCATACTCCACAAGACCTCGCCCAGATGGGCTGCGATCTCCGGGTCGGGCCGATTCTTGTAGGCAAGCTCCAGGATGCGAAGCGCCTCGGTTGTGTTGCCCATGCGAAACTCCACCCAGGCCAGGCTGTCGCTGATAAACGGATCGTCTGGCGCATGGCTCAGGGCCTTTTGAATGAGCTGCTTGGCTTCGGGCAGGCGAATGTTGCGATCCGCGAAGGAATAGCCCAGCGCGTTGTAGGCATGGTGGTAATCGGGCTTGGCCGCCATCACTTGGCGCAACAGGCGCTCCATCTCGGTCAGGTTCTCCAGCTTCTCGGCCAGCATGGCCTGGTCGTACAGCAGATCCACATCCACAGGCGGCTTGGCGGTTGCCTTGGCGAGCAGGTCATAGGCAGCCTTGTATTGCTTGTGCTCGCGCAGCAGTTGCACTTCGGCCATGAGCTTCATGCGGGCGTCGGCCGGGGAGCGTTGCGGCAGCGCGGCAAGCAGCTTGCGTGCCTCGTCCATCTTGCCCTGGCGTGCGAGGATGGAGGCGCGCCTGCTCTGCGCCGCAATCAGATCTTGCGGATTCTCGATGCGGTCCAGCCAGGCGCCGGCGAGTGCAAAGTCTTTGCGTTTCTCAGCAACGCGCGAGAGCGACAAATAGGCTTGTGCCAAGCCGCGGCTACGCTCCTCGCCCGAGCGCTGGGCCTGTGCCAGCTCAACATAGCGTTTAAGAGAGGCCTCGGCCGCCACATCCAGGTTGTCCTGCAGTTGCAGCGTGCCCTGGACCAGCCAGGCTTCGGGGAATTCGGGCTTTTCGGCGGTGACGATCTTCAGTTGCTGCAAGGCCTCCGGATAGCGCTGCGCATCCAGAAGCGCTCGGGCGTAGCCCATGCGGATTTCGGGCTGGGGCTTAGGCTCGGCCAGATAGCGCCGCACGATGGTCTCGGCCAGCGGCTGCTTGGGGTCCATCAGTTCGATGGCCAGCAGCGCTGGCCCTTCGGCCTGCGGGCTCGCCACTTGCGCCCGTCGGGCCGCTTCCACCGCCCCGCTGATGTCGCCAGCCGCCAGCCGCATGCGACCGACGCTGGTCCAGGCTGTGCCGCCGGTGGCAGGCTGGCTCAGATGCTCAGTCAAAGCTTGCTCGACGACGCTGGCGGCGAGTTTCTTGTCACTCACCCGAGAATACGTGCGTGGAATGATCGCCAGCGCCGCATCAAGATCCTTGCCACTGACCAGCGCCAATCCCGCTTTGAGCGCCTCGGCGCTCTCGGCCACCCGGTTCAGCGCCACCAGAATCTGAAGCACATAGCGATTGGCATCGCGGGAGGCAGGGTCGGCCTGCTTCCAGGCTCGGGCTGCCTGCAGCGCCGATTCGCCCGACCGGGCCTGGAAGGCCAATTCAATGGCGCGCGTGTACAGGCCGGCATCGCCCGTCTTGCGCGCCGCATCAAGAATCAGGGCATATCCAGCGCCGGGGTTTGCGCCCTGCGCATTGAGCTCACCCAGCATAAGCTGGTAGAACAGCTCTGCGTCCAGTGCGGAGTACCCGGGTTCGCCCGCGGGCTTGCCGCCCTGCGAGGGTTGGGCGAACGCGGCCTGAGCCAAGCCAAGTATCAGCGTGGCGGCGACGAGGTGTAATCTTCTCATCGGACCATAATAATCCAAGCACCGCTTCCAGGTTTGCTTTCAAAATGCCCGAACTCCCCGAAGTCGAAGTCACCCGTCAGAGTTTTGCAAAGCGCATCCGTGGTGGCCGCATCGAATCGGTGCGCCTTGGCAAGCCGCTGCGCTGGCCGCTGGGCATAGACCCAGCCATGCTGGTGGGCCGCACTGTGCTGGACGTGCGCAGGCGAGGCAAATACCTGTTGCTTGACCTCAACCACGGCATGCTGCTGATGCACCTGGGCATGTCTGGCAGCGTCAGTTTTGCGCCCGAGCAGCCGGCTGCGGCGGCCCATGATCATTTTGATCTGGCCACTTCGCGCGGTGTGTTGCGCCTGAACGACCCCCGGCGGTTTGGCGCCGTGGTCTATGCACCGGCGCAAGACGCGCCTGAGGCGGTCAAGCTGCTGGGCCGCCTGGGCGTGGAGCCGCTGTCCGACGCTTTCGAACCAGAGGCCTTCCACCAGGGCCTCAAGCGCCGCAACGCGCCAGTCAAGCAAGTGCTGCTGGCCGGCGAACTGGTGGTGGGTGTTGGCAACATCTATGCGTCCGAGGCGCTCTTCATGGCCGGCATACGCCCCACCTTGCGGGCTTCCCGCATCAGCCGCCCCCGCGCGGACAGGCTGCACCAGGCGGTGCGCGACGTGCTGGCGCGGGCGGTGGCCAAGGGCGGCAGCACCTTGCGCGACTTTTCCAATGCGCAAGGCCAAGCCGGGTACTTCCAGCTAGAGGCCATGGTCTACGACAGGGCGGGCCAGCCTTGCCGCGTCTGCGCTGCGCCCATCAAGACCCTGCGCCAGGGTCAGCGCGCCACTTACTACTGCCCTCATTGTCAGAAATCATGAGCGCGTGGCGCGTGCTGTGATGCTATATTGAGCAAGGGACTTCGGGAACACAGTGGGCAATTCCTTCAACGAACAATTCGATCAGCACGGCAGTTGGCGACGTGAGTTCGCGCTGCGCCTGAAGTTGTTGTCCGGTTGGCTAAAAGACCACGACTTGCTCGACGCAGCAGTCAAGGAGCGCTTGCGCCGGCTTGAATCGCAGATGCGATCGGACAAGGTCATGGTGGCCTTCGTTGCCGAATTTTCACGCGGCAAGTCCGAGCTGATCAACGCCATCTTCTTTGCCGGCTACAAGCGCCGCATCATGCCCGCCAGTGCCGGCCGCACCACCATGTGCCCCACCGAGCTGGGCTACGACAGCGAGGTGCCACCCTGCCTGCGCCTCTTGCCGATCGAGACACGCCTGCAATCGCAACCCCTGATGGAATGGCGCATGGCCACCGAGAAATGGGAGCGCTTGGACCTGGACGTCAACGACCCCGCCCAACTTGCGCAGGCCTTCGAGAAAGTGGCGGAAGTTCTGCATGTCAGCAAAGATGAGGCTGCGGCCCTGGGCTTCTGGCATGAAGAAACGCCCGAAGACAACCCCATGGTCAACGCCGAGGGTCTGGTCGAAGTGCCGCGCTGGCGGCATGCGCTGATCAACATCGCCCACCCCTTGCTCAAGCAGGGCTTGGTCATCCTGGATACGCCCGGCCTGAACGCCATAGGAGCTGAACCCGAGCTCACGGTGAACCTGATTCCGCAGGCACATGCGGTGCTGTTCATCCTTGCCGCCGACACTGGCGTCACCAAGTCTGACCTCGCCATCTGGCGCGAGCACCTGGCCACTTCCGCCGAGAACGTCGATTCGCGGCTGGTGGTGCTCAACAAGATCGACACCTTGTGGGATTCTCTCAGCTCACCGGTGCAGGTGCAGGCGCAGATCGAACGCCAGCGGGTCATCTCCGCTGAAATCCTGGGCCTGTCCAAAGAGCAGATCTTTCCAGTGTCGGCCCAGAAAGGGCTGGTGGCCAAGGTCAATGACGACGCCCAGTTGCTTGAGGCCAGCCGGCTTCCCGAACTGGAGCTCGCTCTGAGCCAAGGTGTGCTTGGCCGGCGCCAGAAAATTCTTCGTACGGCAGTGGCGGCAGGCATTGTCGAACTGCGCACCGAAGCCGGCCGCGCCATCGGTGTGCGCCGGCGCGATCTGGCCGAGCAAATGCTTGAGCTCAAGGGCCTTCGGGGCAAGAACATCGCCGTCATCAAGCACATGCGCTCGCGCATCGAGCAAGAGCAGGCCGACTTTGACGTCAGCGGCGCGCGCATCCATGCGGTGCGATCGGTGCATGTGAAGCTCTTGCGCGACGTCTTTCACCTGCTTGGCACCAACACCCAGAGATCCGAAATGGCCGAACTGACCACGGCCCTGCGTCAGCCGGGCATCAAGCTGGGCGTGCGCAAGGCCTATGCGTCCACCTTCGAGCGCCTGCGCGCGGGCCTGGGCAAGGCACAGACCACCAGCGCCGAGATTCACTCCATGCTGACAGGCACATTCCGCCAGCTCAATGCGGAATACGGCTTCTCGCTGCAAGCTCCGCGCGAGCCCGACCTGGCACGCCATGAACGCGACCTCGATTTGCTCGAACGCAGCCACAACCAGTACCTGAGCGTTGGCAACATCTTTCGCCTCGCGCGGCCGGAGTTTGCGGACCGCCTGGTGCGCGCCCTGGGAACGCGCCTTCGCGTGGTCTATGAGTCGGCGCTGGGCGAGGTGGAGTTATGGAACAAGTCCGCCGCCGCCCAGCTCGATGCACAACTGCGCGAACGCCGGCGCAATTTCGGCCGTCGCCTAGAGGCCATCGAGCGCATTCAGCAAGCCGCCTCGGGCCTGGACGAGCGCATCAACGAAATCTCTTCCCAGGAAATGGTGCTCGATCAACTCGATGCCAAGCTCACTGAGCTGACGAGCCATTTAATCAACATCCCTGACAGCCCCGCCCCGACGGACCCCGACCCACTACGCACGGCATGAGCAGCCGGCCGCCCTGTTTCGCCAGACGCGTGGTGCAGTGGCAAAAGCAGCATGGCCGGCGCGACCTGCCGTGGCAGAACACCCGTGACCCATATCGGGTGTGGTTGTCTGAAATCATGCTGCAGCAAACCCAGGTGGTCACGGTGCAGGACTACTACGCCCGCTTTTGTGCGCGCTTTCCTGATGTGCGCGCACTGGCCGCAGCGCCGCAAGATGAGGTGCTGGGCCTGTGGAGTGGCTTGGGCTACTACAGCCGCGCACGCAATCTGCACCGGTGCGCGCAAGAGGTGGTGCAACTGCATGGCGGCCGGTTCCCTGAGAGCGCGCAGGCGCTGGGCCTGCTGCCGGGCATAGGGCCGTCCACTGCAGCAGCCATTGCATCGTTTTGCTTTGACGAGCGCGCCGCCATCCTTGATGGCAACGTCAAGCGGGTGCTCAGCCGCGTGCTGGGTTTTGACGCGGATCTTTCCATCGCCGCACATCACAAGCAGTTACTCGCCCTGGCCCAAGACCTGCTACCGCGCCAGGCCGATGCCATGCCAGCCTACACCCAGGGACTGATGGATTTGGGCGCCACGCTTTGCCTGCCGCGCAAACCCCAGTGCCCACGCTGCCCAGTGCAAGCCCTGTGCAGCGCGCATCGCGAAGGCAATCCTGAAAGCCTGCCAGTGCGCACGCGCCGGCTCAAACGTAGCGCCCAATCCATGTGGCTCTTGCATGCGCGAAGGGCCGACGGCTCTGTGTGGCTTGAGCAGCGGCCAGACACCGGCATCTGGGCCCGTTTGTATTGCCTGCCGGTGTTTGAGAACCGCGAAGCACTGCATGCCGCCGTGCCGGCCCGCGCACGTGCGAGCTTGCTTGATGCACAGCCCTTTGTTCATGTGCTCACCCACAAAGACCTGCACATGCATCCGGTGGTCGGTGAATTTGGCAGTGCGTCAATACGAGGGCTGCGGGGCGCCTGGTACAGCAGCGAAGAATGGCCAAGGCTGGGGCTGCCCGCGCCAGTGCGGCGCTTGTTGGGCGTGGGTCTCAGCCCAGGTCCAGCTCACGGTGCCGCTTGAGCGTCATCCATTTCTGGGTGAATGCGGCGGCCAGTTTCTCTACCAGGAACACCGAGCGATGCTGCCCACCGGTGCAGCCCAAGGCCACAGTCACATAGCTGCGGTGGTCGCGCGCCAGCGGCTCTAGCCACTGGCTCAGAAAATACTCAATGTGCTTGTACATGCGCGCCACCTCGTCTTGCTTCTCAAGATAAGCCGCGACTGGCTCATCCATTCCGGTCAGGGGCCGCAGTGCGGCTTCGTAGTGGGGGTTGGGCAGCATGCGCACGTCGAAGACATAATCCGCATCCACCGGAATGCCGCGTTTGAACGCGAATGACTCGAACACCAGTGTGAGCTGATTCGCCGGTGCGGAAAGCAGAGACTTCACATGCGCCTGTAACTGCGCAGGCCGGATCACGCTGGTGTCAATCACATGGGCTTGTTCGCGCAAATCAGCGAGCAACTCGCGCTCCAGCTCAATTGCATCAATCAGAGTGTGCTGGTGATCGGGCTCCTTGTCGCCCGAGCGCAACGCCGGCAAGTTGCCAGACAGCGGATGCCTGCGCCGTGTCTCGGAGAAACGCCGCACCAGTGTCTCCGTGGTGGCGTCGAGGAACAAGGGGCGCACTGTCACGCCCTGCGCGCTTAGCTCACGCAACTGCGCTGGCACCAGCGGCAGGGAAGTCGCGCTGCGCACGTCCATCGCAATGGCCACCCTCTCGGCGCCGGTCTGCCGCTCCAGCGCGACGAACTGCAGCAAAAGCTCAGGCGGGAGATTGTCCACGCAGTAATAGCCCGCGTCTTCCAGCGCGCGCAGCGCCACCGATTTGCCAGAGCCCGACATGCCAGTGATGAGGACGACTTCTTGCTTCATGTCTGTATCCGCATCAGGGCCCGCTCAGGCGCTCGCACCCAGCCCGCCCGAGAGCATTTCCTTCGCGTGCGCCAGCGTCGTGCCCGACAAGCGCTCGCCACCCAGCATGCGGGCGACCTCGGCAACGCGCTGCTCGCCATGCACTGGCGCCACCGTGCTTGATGGCCCGGCTGCGTCGCTGTGTTTGGCCACCACCAGATGATGATCGGCGCAAGCCGCCACCTGCGGCAGGTGTGTGACCGCCAGCACCTGCCGGTCGCGGCCCAGTTGTTTCATCAGGCGACCCACTGTTTCGGCCACTGCACCGCCCACGCCCGAATCCACCTCATCAAAAATCAAGGTCTGCGCCGTGCCCAGCCTGCTGGTGGTGACGGCAATGGCCAGCGCAATGCGTGAGAGCTCGCCGCCAGAGGCGACCTTGCCCACTGGCCGTGGCGTGCTGGCTGCATGCCCGGCAACCAGAAACACCGCGTCCTCCAATCCAGCCTGTGTCGGCTGATCGGATTTTTGGAGCAGCACCTCAAAGCGGCCGCCCTGCATGCCCAGCCCCTGCATCGCTTGCGTCACCGCCTTGGCAAGCAGCGGCGCAGCCTTGGCCCGCGCCTTGGACAGCGCGCGCGCCTGCGTCATGAAAGCCTCGGCCTCTTTCTTTTCGGCCGCTTCCAGTGCGGCCAGGTCTGCCGCTGCATCCAACCGCGACAGCTCTTGCCGCCACGCCGCCAGCAGCGCCGGCAAATCTTGTGGCGCGCGCTTGTACCTGCGCGCCAGCGACATCCATAGCGACATGCGCGCATCCAGCTCGGCCAGGCGGTCTGGGTCTAAATCGGTCTTGCGCAGATAGGCGTGCAGCGAATGCGCCGCATCCTCGGCCTGTGCCAGGCTGGAGGCCAGCACCTGCGCAAGATCGGCGAAAGCCGGCTCCACATGTGCAAGATCTTGCAGCAGGCTTTGCGATCGTGACAGCCCCCGAGTGGCGCCGCCTTCGTCGCCCTCCAATGACTGCAGCGCGCCCTGTGCGGCCTCCAGCAGCGCCTGCGCATTGGCCAGCCGCGCATGGCTGGTGTTGAGCTCGTCCCACTCATGCTCGCCCGGGGCGAGCTTGTCGACTTCGCCAATCTGCCAGGCCAGCCGCTCGCGTTCGCGCTGCAAAGAGTCTTGTGCCGCGCGGGCGTCCTGCAATGTCTTTTGTGCCGCGCGCCAGGCTTGCCAGCAAGGCTGCAGCGCCTGCGAGCTGGTGCCCGCATAGGCATCGAGCAGCCCGCGCACAGAATCGGGCCGGGTTAGGCTTTGCCAGGCATGCTGGCCATGAATATCCACCAGTTGATCGGCCAGCTCGCGAAGCTGCGTGGCTGTGGCCGGGCTGCCGTTGATCCAGGCGCGGCTCTTGCCCTGGTTGTCGATGCTGCGACGCAGCAGCAAGGTGTCGTCATGATCAAAGCCGGCTTCCTCCAGCCAGGGCGCCAAGGCAGGCGGCAGATCGAACTCGGCGCTGATCTCAGCGCGCGCAGCGCCCTCGCGCACCACGCCTGCATCAGAGCGGGCGCCCAGCGCAAGCTGCAAGGCATCCACCAGAATCGACTTGCCTGCACCGGTCTCGCCGGTGAGCACGGTGAAGCCTGCGGTGAGATCAAGCTCAAGCTCACGCACGATGACAAAATCGCGCAGCGCGATTCGCTTGAGCGTCATCTTAGTGTCCCTCGTTCCAATGAAGTTTCTCGCGCAGCGTGTCGAAATACGTCCACCCGCGCGGATGCAGAAAGCGTACGCGGTGCTGCGAGCGCTTCACGGTGATGCGGTCGCCGCGCAGCAGCGAGGCCAGCGACTGCATATCAAAATTGGCGCTCATGTCGCGCCCTGACACCACCACGATGGCGATCTCGGCCGTATCGGGCAGCACGATAGGCCTGTTGGACAAAGTGTGCGGCGCGATTGGCACCAGCACCCAGCCCTGGTTGGACGGATGCAGCAGCGGCCCGCCTGCCGACAAGGCATAGGCGGTAGAGCCAGTGGGCGTGGCCACGATCAAGCCGTCGGCCCGCTGGTTGGCCACAAAATGCCCATCCACCTCTACCCGCAGTTCCACCATGCCCGAAGTGGCGCCCCGGTTCACCACCACATCGTTCATGGCCAGTGCGTCAAACACGCAGTGGCCATCGCGCATCACCCGGGCATGCATCAGACTGCGTTGGTCTTCCTCATATTCGCCGCGCAGCATGGGCGTGAGCGTGGCGCGGAACTGATCCAGCGCAATGTCGGTAATGAAACCCAGCCGCCCCTGGTTGATGCCAATCAGCGGTACCCCGTAGCGCGCGAGCTGCCGGCCAATGCCCAGCATCGTGCCGTCTCCCCCCACCACCAACACCAGATCGCACTGTTTCCCTATGGCCGGCACGTCCAGGGTGGTGTACCCTGTGATTCCCACAACCGAGGCTGTTTCGCGCTCTATCACCACCTCGCAGCCCTGCGAACTGAGGAAATGCGCAATGTCCTCCAGAGTGGCACGGGTGGAACCCGCACCCGAACCCGAGACCGTGGCATGGTACTTGCCGATCAAAGCGACATGGCGGAATTGGGTGTTCATCGGGCAAATTACATCATTAAAATTGCGCAAAAGTCTCCAATCATGCTCGATGACCGTGCCAAGTTGTTGTTGAAAGCCCTGGTCGAGCGCTACATCGCCGAGGGGCAGCCAGTGGGATCGCGCACACTATCGCGCGCATCGGGCCTGGACTTGTCCCCCGCAACCATCCGCAATGTGATGTCCGACCTGGAGGAACTGGGCCTGATCGCAAGCCCTCATACCTCAGCCGGGCGCATCCCCACGGCGCGCGGCTACCGCTTGTTCGTGGACACCATGCTCACCGCCCAGCGGGAACAGCTTGCCACCCCGCGCCTGGCGGCCGACCAGCCCCAGAAAGTCATCAGCAACGCCGCGCAGCTCTTGTCCAACCTGTCGCAGTTTGTCGGCGTGGTCATGACGCCGCGCCGCAGCTCGGTGTTCAGGCACATCGAATTTTTGCGCCTCTCGCAGCAGCGCTACCTGGTCATCATCGTCTCGCCCGACGGCGACGTGCAAAACCGCGTCGTCTTCACCGCCGCCGACTACACCCAGACCCAGCTTATAGAAGCCGCCAATTTTCTCAACGCCAACTACGCCGGCATGGCCATAGAGCATGTGCGCGAACGCCTCAAGACCGAAGTGGACCAACTTCGCGGCGAAATCGGCGCGCTCATGCAAACAGCAGTGCAAGCCAGCTCGGAAGCCATGAGCGAACAAGATGAAGTCGTCATCTCAGGCGAGCGCAATCTGCTCGCGGTGAGCGACTTCGCCAGCGACATGAGCCACCTGCGCCGCGCCTTTGAGTTGTTCGAGCAAAAAACCCAACTCATGCGCCTGCTGGAAGTATCCAGCCAAGCCGCCGGGGTGCGCATCTACATAGGCGGCGAAAGCCAGTTCGTGCCCTTCGAAGAGCTCTCCATCGTCAGCGCCCCATATGAAGTGGACGGCCAGGTGGTGGGCACCCTGGGCGTCATAGGCCCCACCCGCATGCCCTACGACCGCATGATCCAGATCGTGGACATCACCTCGCGGCTGGTGAGCAATGCGCTGAGTCACAAACAGTGAAGCCCAGCCGGCCAGCCACGGCAGGCCCATACAATAGCGCTTCGGTTGGGGCGTTAGCTCAGTTGGTTAGAGCAGAGGACTCATAATCCTTTGGTCGTTGGTTCGAGCCCAACACGCCCTACCATTCGAATCAAGGACTTAGCTGCAAGGCCAAGTCCTTTGCTTTGTCGGAACGTGACGAGAACGTGACGATATTGCCCACATCTTCAGCACGACCGCGCTCGATTCTCATGGAGGCTTCGGCCAAATGAGTCGTGGCGTACTTTGGGTCCCGCTCGACTTGACCGAGCAGCAGCCTGATCTTGGGGAAGTTGTCGATCCACTGCCATTCATCACGGGCCATCCTCAAGATGCCCCGGATTGCCGACACACATCGGCCTGATCAGGATCCAGACCCGTTCTTCAGCGTCTTGCTGAAGAAGCCAATGACGTCTGCGTTGAATTTCGCGTGAAACCTTACCCGGTCGAAGCCGGACGCACTGGAGCAAATGGCGGGCGCGATTGACGCCAGCGCATTGCTGCAGGGCACTAGGAAATCGTAGTGCCCGGCGTTGGTAACGACCTGATAGTCCGGCGCCTGCGGCAGAGCGAGCCTCACAGCTTCCGCGTAGCGCGCTTGCGGCACCAATAGATCGTTTTCAGCGCTCCAGAGTTGAACAGGCACCTTGACGTTCCTCAGCCCGTCCGGAGCGAAGGCAAATCCAAGCGCCGGTGCGGCCACCACAGCGGCTTTAATGCGAGGGTCAGCCGCACGAGCATTGAGGGACGTGAGGGGCGCCGCCTTGTTGCCGCCGCTCTTTGCGATGAGGTGACACGCAAAGTCTGCGGGGTACTGCCGGCACATCGGACCGACTGTCGTGAAATCAGGAATGCCGCCGATGTTCACCAGCGTGGTGAAGCCGCCCGCCGAATAGCCATACATGCCCACGCGCGTGGGGTCGATGCTGGCATGGCCCTCCCACATCGACAGCATGTGGTCGATCACTCGGCTGATCTGACGCGGCCGGTCCATGACGTCGGCGCTGCGGCTCTGGTCTGCGTAGTTGTCGCCCGCGTGGCTGACAGCGGCCACGACAAAGCCGGCGTCGGCCAGCGCGATGGCCGTGTCGTAATGACTGACGAACGAGCTGGCGCTTCCATGCGAGATCACGATCAGCGGCAGGGCCTTGCCCTGTGCAGTGCCGTTCACTGCAACGTTCATCGTCGTCGGCCCCATCGATAGAGACTGAACCATCGATTTGCTCGGGTACCAGATGCCGATTTCCAGGGGCTTGCCATCAGGATCAGCGGCAAAGCCGTGTTGATAGCCCGCAGCGTGGACGCAGGTGCTGGCAAGTGCGATTGCAAACGAGGTGGCAGCGAAGAGAAGTTTTGAGGTGAGCGATTTCATGGGTGTGATCCGTCGGGTTGAGATCGGGCGCCAATACTCTCCCCAACCCTGCCAACGGTCTTGCCCTTTGCGATGAAATGTAGATTCAAGTCGCGACGCGCTGGCGAAGGGACCGCGAGATGACGCACCATTCTCGCAGCTTTCAGCGCGCTCTCTTACGGGCTGGCGCAATCTGCTTAGGTGGCGCAGGCAGCTTGCCAGCCACAGCCGCACGTAAGAGGCGCTGGAAGGTCGGACATTCCGAGTGGTTGCTTGCTGGGCAGACTGCAGCATGGCGCAACCCGTTGCGCAGGGCCTGTAACCGCTTGATCGTTGCGTCGATTTCTTCGGCCTTTCCCTCGAGAGTCTTGCGGTCAATGGTGGCGCGTCCGTCGGCCGAGAACATGCCGGCAACCTCATCGAGCGAGAAGCCTGCAGCCTGGCCCAACGCAATCAGCGAGAGTTGGTGCATCACGGTAGGGGCGAAAGTGCGACGCAAGCCGACGCGCCCGACCGATGCGATCAATCCCTTCTCTTCGTAAAAGCGCAGCGCAGACGCAGAAAGGCCAGACTTTTTGGCGACTTCACCGATGTCCATGAAAAAACCTCTTGACCTCAAGTTGACTTGAGCTTGCATAGTGAAGCTCATACCACTCCAAGTCAACAAGGAAAGTCATGAACACCCTGCTCGAAGACATCGCGCGAGTCGCAGCTATCGGTGTCGGTGCCACGGCCACCATGGACCTCTGGCTGCTGCTCTTGCAACGGCTTGGCGTACCAAGCCAGAATTTCGCCATGATCGGCCGGTGGGTCGGGCACTGGCGGCGTGGCGTCTTCCGACACGATGCGATCGCCACTGCGCGCGCGGTGCGCGGTGAACTGGCGCTCGGTTGGCTGTTCCACTACGCGACCGGCGTCGCGTTCGCCTCACTCCTCGTTGGCGTTGTGGGCATGGCATGGACCGAATCTCCCACAGTGACGCCCGCGCTCTGCATGGGGCTCGTCAGCGTCCTTGCCCCCTGGCTTGTCATGCAGCCGGCCATGGGCGCCGGTATCGCGTCCGCAAAGACGAAGTCGCCCGTGCAAAACCGCGCGAGGAGCCTTGCGAACCACTCCATTTTCGGCCTCGGCCTGTACTTGGCCGCCCTTCTCATCGCATGGATCTCGCGATGAGAAGACTCGACACACAGATCCGCAACTGAAAAAGGAAAACACAATGAAAAACCTCGCCGTCATCTATCACAGCGCCCATGGCAACACTGAGCGAATCGCGCAGTTCATCGTCGAAGGAGCGGCGGGCGTGCCCGGAGTTCGAACAGAATTGCTCCAGGCCGAAGACCTGGTCTCCTCGCCCGAACGGCTTCTTGGATTCGATGGATTCATCTTCGGCTCGCCGACCTATCTTGGCGGTGTGTCCGGACAGTTCAAGTCCTTCATGGACGCCACCGGCCGCCTCTGGAAAACCCACGCGCTCAAAGGCAAGCTCGCGTCGGGCTTCACCGTGTCTGCGATGCCGTCGGGCGACAAGCAATCGACATTGCTGTCGATGTTCGTCTTCGCCATGCAGCACGGAATGTTCTGGGTGGGCAACGCGATACTGCCGGAGCAGCATACTGGGGTTCCCTATGACGAGGCCGCGAATCGGCTGGGGTCTTGGTCGGGCCTGATGGCTCAGGCCGGTCACTCGGCGCCTACAAATTCGTTTGTGCCAGGCGACATAAAGACAGCCCGCATCTTCGGCAAGAACATCGCCAAGGCGCTCGCCTGCATGACATGCGCCGACCCACTGGAGGCGACGCGATGATCTCGAGAAAATTCGAGCCCGTCCTGATCGGCGCGGTTCTCTCCGGACTCATGTCGTGGCTGGTCTCCGGCATCGCGACCTTGAAAACAGCGGGACAAGCACCGGACTTCTTGTCGCTTTGGATGACATCCTGGCTGACGGCATGGTTGATCGCATTCCCTGCCGTCCTGCTGGCAGCCCCGCTTGCGCGCCGGCTGGTTCAACTTGTGCTGAAACCGAAATGAACGACCGGCAGCACTATCAGGTGGGCCCAGTGTTCTTGCGGGTCGAAGACCAAATGCCCATGGTCAGTCGGAATTGGAAAGCCTGGTCAAGATGGTGTCATGGAGTACGGTTTTTTGGGGCCAAGATCACTCTTGACCTGCCCCCTCCCAGCCGTGCCAGCGCAATTTCCAGGTGGCTCGTCAATGTGAGCTGTCCCAAGGGGGTTCTTACCGCTCAGAAGCAGTGAGAATTTCGGAGATATAAACACAGAAAACTATCATTTAAATAGGCAAGCAAAGCAGTTTAAATGCTAAAATTCTGTGCAAATGCCCGCAACCTGCACCATCCAACTGTTCGCCAACGGCGTCTGGCATGACGTCGGTACAGTCACGCGGTTTGGGGCAGAGGGGGACGGGTGGCGGGCCAAGACTTACTCGGGCTACTCCACGGAATGGGCGGTTGAGCATTTCGGTGCAGGCGACGCGTACGCGCTCGCTTGCCGATTTCCAGTTGGGCTGGAGCCGTTGGAGCGGCCGCATGGGGCCGGTGTTTCTGATCGATATGCTGCCCCAAGGTTTTGGCCGCGAAGAGTTGCTGCGACGCATTGAGTTGTCGCCCACCGCCGCAGAAGAAGTCGATTGGCGGCTGTTGCTGGCGGGTGCCGGCAACCCCATCGGTCACCTGCGCGTGAAAGAGGCCGCGCAGTGGTTGCAGGCAGACCCGGGCGCGTCGCGAGGTTTCACCGACGAAGATGTCGCGCAGCGCAGCGATGATTTTGCCGAATACCTGGCCTCGCACGGTCTGCATGTGGCGGGTTCTTCCGGAGTCCAGGGCGAGTGGCCCAAGTTGTTGCTGACGCGCGCGGATGACGGCCTGCTGTACCTGGACCACACCTTGGAGGATGCGCGGGCGCGCGAACATTACATCGTCAAGTTTGGTCGGGGCACCAACACGCGCTTGGCGAGCATCCTGCAGCATGAAGCCGTCTACATGGGCCTGGCGCAGCAGCTTGGCCTGCGCGTTCATGCGCCGCTCGTTCTGAAGGGGCGCGCGCTGTTCATTCGCCGCTTTGACCGGGTTGCCCGGCCAGGCAGCGTGGTGCGCCTTGCTCAGGAGAGCATCGCCAGCTTGACTGACACACCTGGCTTTGGCGTTGTGCCCAGCCATGACGAAGTCTGTCGGCAACTGCTGGCCCGCTGCAATGATCCGCAAGCCGAGGTGCTGGAATACATCAAGCGCGACATCGCCAACATCGCACTTGGAAACAAGGACAACCACGCGAGAAACACAGCGCTGCAGCGAGACTTTGAAGGCGGCGTGCGCTTGACGCCGCTTTATGATTTTGCCCCCATGTATCTGCACCCCGACGGCATTGCCAGGCGCATCCGGTGGGAAGGAAATGACAGTGGTCGGCCCGATTGGGGCAAGGTACTTGACCGCGTCTGCGAAATGAGCGGCGCGATCCAGGAGGCGGGACCAGGTGGGGCACAAGGTGCAATGCCTGTTGTGCGCAGAGAGGCCCTGGTCGCCGGCCTGAAGGCCATGGCCCCGGCCCTGGAACATATCGCCCAACATGGTGCCGAGATGGGCATGGACCCCGAAGTGCTGGATTTCCTGCGCATGGGCATCCAGGAAATGAGCCGGCGCCTGGTGGCTTTGGTTTGAAGGTCGGCGATGGACAAGCGATACACCGCACTGAGTCTGCCGCAACAGCTTGAGCTAAGGCGCCAGGCCATCGAAGATGTGCTGGCGCATCCTGAATGGTCGTTGCCGCAGGCGATTTCGCATCTGAAAAAATCCATGCGCATCACCACCGCCGAGTTCGCCAAGCTCGCGGGAGTTTCGTTCCGTACGCTGCAAGACATCGAGGGCGGGCGCAGCGCGGGCAGCGTGCAGACGATGAACCGCGTATTCGCAGTGCTGGGGCTGAAGCTGGGTGTGGTGCGACGTTGAACCTAGCAGCCTGTCGGACTTTGGGAACGTCGGCTGCAATTTGCGAGAAACCGGTCCATTTTTTCCCGCCTTCTTGCCCCATAGCTGAGCTATGGGGCTGCGAATGCGGAAAAAACTGTCCTCGGTTTTCGCAAATTTCGCTTCGACGCCCAAAGTCCGACAGGCTGCTAGAAACAGCAGTTGACCGCTTATTTTCAGCAGGAAGTGCCAGTGAGCATTGAGTTTTTTGGCCTTGAAGTTACTCACCCATTGGGTGAGTGCGCTACGCACTCGATTGAGCGTCTGGCAAGCCCGCTGGCGGCGTTGCTCCTCCTTGCAGGCATCAGCCTGCTGCGTCGTCGCGCCTTGCCATCGCTCTTGCCAGACACCCACTCGAGCGCGTTCAACTGTCGTTTCTAGGTTGATTCAGCGCGCGCTGGGCGTTACGATCACCGGCGTTAACATGGCATTCTCAGGCTTCGAACTGAGTCTGGGTCAGCCACTGTGCGTAGGCGAAGGAAAGCCGCACATCGTCTACGAGCCGGCCCATGCGAGAGGCATCTTCGATGATGGGGCTTGCGGCCGTACGCAGCAGAGCTTCCCACTGGTTTGCAACTAGCTGGGCGGCGCCACTGAGCCACTGGCGCGCATCCTCGGGCTCCAGTCCCAGCCAGCGGGCTGCTTCGATGAGACGCCGGACGCTTGTGCCGGATCGCCCGTCAGTGCCGGTGGCCAGCGAGAGATAAGGCCCCTCCTCCAGCTTGAGCGGCGGACTTGACATGTTCGGCGTGATATCGAAGGCGGGCGAGAGGACCCAGGCCATGCGATCGCTGTCCTTGGCCACCCGATCAAATAGCAGGCCTGTGTTGAGCGCGTGGTCATCGGTGTTGCCAACCAAGGCATTGAAGGCCATCCGTCGCCACAGCTCCTTGAGCTGTTCCTCCAGACGCTTCCGATAGTCGGCTGCGCGGTCGTTCGTCCAGATTCGCAGGCGGTCTGCCAGTGCCAGGTAAGAGCGCTCCGGGTCGCCCTTGACGGAGTCCAGGCGCAGGCGCAGGGCCGTGTGCGCGCTGGCGTAGAGTGTTCGCGTTGGCTTGAAAGGATCGCCGCCTCGATCAAAGCGCTGGACCATCAAGACCTGGTGGGAACCGAAGGTGTGCAGCTTCACGTGTGCCACATGGAGGCCGACCTCCTCGGCCAGACGCATCGTCACAAACTCGCGCGCAGGCATGGCCGGCTTGTCTCCGCGTGCTTGCATCTTCACCAGCCACAGGCGCCCTTCGCTGGCCAGGGTGGCCTTGGGGCGCTCGCCCCCTGCGCTGGTATCCAGGTCGGCATGCAGGCGCCGCAGCGCGCGGCTGGATGGCTCGTGTGCTTCCAGATCCTCGGTGAGTCGGCGCAGGTCTTCCAGGCCCTTGGGACGCCATTGAAGCTTGCGCTCGATGTCGTGACAGGCCTGGACGGCGCCTACGCCGTCGGGAACCCCCAGCTCCAGCAGCTGGAGTGCGTCCAGGTTCTCCCCGTGAATGGCTTTTAGGCGGTCCTCGCCATACCCCGCCGGCTTGGCATCCCGAACCACGCCGGGCAGGCCATCGGCCCCCAAGACCGCCGTGCCTCTGGACGAGCGAGACAGTCGCAGTTCCACAGGGTCCAGCGCGACTGAGCCTGCGGTCTTCAAGTAGTCGGGGCTGTAGATGAAGCGTGAGCTGGAGCCGTTGATGAGCTCGCCTGCTCTGCATGGTTCGTCCTGACCCGGCAGCCAGACCCAGATGGGGGTGACGACTGTCATGGCGCTCCTAAATGTCGTCGCGCGTAGGCCACCGTCTCAGGGTCGTCGCGCGGGTCGAGCAATTTCTCGACCTGCCCCAGAAGCCCTAATGCCTGCAACACCTTGAAGAAGTTGCCCAAGGCGACCCCTTCAGCGCCGTCTTCCATGGCTCGGATGGTCGACGTGGAGACGTCGGCCAGGTGCCCCAGCGCTTCCTGTGTCAGACCGCGCAACTTCCTGGTCATCGTGATCCGGGTGCCCAGGCTCTCCAAAGCGCTGCTCACCACCACGGGGACGTGGCGTGCTCTTGGGCGTCGCGAAGGTGAGGAAGATGGAGGCATGACAAAATAATAGGGAAGTTCGTTTTTATATCAATGATTTTCACATGATAAAGATTGATTTATCGACTATTTAATTAGATTTGTCTGTGTTTCGTGATCCGACAGCCCCTTTCAGAAGATCTGCCGGGACCTCGCGAGGAGAATTCCAGGATTTATCGTTGATTTTAACCAATAATTCAATCAAATATCAACGAAATCCCTTATCTTTGCGGATGAGCTCTTGCCATTGTCTTGCAGCACGAGGAGCTGGACGGTTTTTTGCATTTCAGACGCCCTCGGGGGAAATCGCCGGAGTTGACCGAGGCGTTTTTCAGACAAGCCGACGAATACCACGGTCGCAGGCTCAAGCCCCGGGGCAGGCCCAAGGCCGCCATGACAAAGGAGCCCGTCAAGAGTCGTCTCGATGCGGGTCTTGTCGCGGCGCTGCGTGAGAGTGGCGAAGGCTGGCAGACCCGGATCAACGACACCTTGCGGGCCTCTCTGACCATCGCAATGGCCTGCCGATAGGTGCAGGGCAGGCGGGTCAACTCGTTCCCTCAAAAGACGCGCTCAACGCCGACGAGCCCGATACCGCCTGCGCTAGCGGTTCGGCGAGCATAGAACGTTGATGCGGTACATTCACGCTCACCCACACCCATGCATGATTGAGTGAGTGTGAATAGAAAAGTGAGGGGGCGGGCAATCACGCCCTACCACTAGCCCGCATATTTCACCAGGTCGGCTTGTTTCAGCAAGCATCACCAATGAAAACAATGACTTGTAGCCTTGACGGGAAAATCCAATTTGGATTGAGCGCCTACGCGGGTGTCTGCGGGCCATGCGGTGGCCATGCGGTGGCCATTTTGGGCTCAACTCCTCGCCAAGGCCTACGGGCCTTGGCTGCGGCCGTCTCGCCCAAACTGACCACCGCCTGACCCACAGCCATCCCGCGTCCCTGATGAAATATGCGGGCTAGAGATAGGGTACATACCTGAGACACGGTTAGCCCGAAGTTCCTCCCATATTTGAGCCTCTAAATCGCATTTTTCCACCCCTGTAGCCATGCAAGACTGCCGAGTGCAGTCTTTTTTGTACTCACTTGTGTAGTCACTAAACAAGTTTGCAAGTAGC
>CANJPU010000006.1 GCA_947476285.1 Comamonadaceae bacterium
GCTTCGGGCTACGCCCTTCACAACTCTGCAGCACGGCGCAATCCAGATCGATAAAAAGCGGACAATCTACTTGCTACCAAACCGGACAGTTCTATTTACTGCTGACAGAGCCAAACTATGTAACAAGATCTAATGAACGCCAACTAGTGCGCGTAGACTGGGTATAAATCGTCGCATTTGCAACACCCCTGAGCCATGTATGAAATAAGCGGCCCCCTTTCGGCCCCTTACGCGAGCATCTGCTATATCCGGTGCGATTGGCTCGATGGCACTTCCACCCGCGCCTCGGGTGTGGTGGTGGGCGTCAATGATGTGCTCACTGCACTTCATGTTGTCTTCGACCTGGAACACGGCGGCTGGGCGATGCGTATCACCATTGTTCCGGGTGCCGACACCGTGCCATTTCTGACGAAGCCATTTGGCGAATTCACCGACATCGCAAGCCTGAGCAGTCCATCTACCAATTGGGACTTTGATGGTGACGGACTGTTGACGCCAGACGAATCGCGCGGTGATATGGCTTTGATTGGCCTGCAATCGCGCATTGGAGACACTGCGGGCTGGTTGCCGGTGTCGCAAGTGCCGAATGACTTCAGTGGTGTCATTGCTGGCTACCCAGCCGCCGGCACAGGATTGATGGCTGAGAATATTACTTCTAAAGCAATATTTCAAGACAATGTATATAGCATTAGTTATGGACTTGGCCCCGGCTCTTCTGGAGGTCCTTTGCTATCGACTGTAGATGGGGTCACGTCGGTTACGGGCGTTTTGTCCAGCGGAGACACTTTACTAAGTCATTCGACTTACTCGGCGCTTTTCGATTCTTCAAATTGGTCATGGCTCCAATCGGCCTTGGTTTCAAACGATGCGTTGTTGAAACCTCAAGGTGCCAACCCCGACGGCTCGATCGGTCAGGTCTATGCCGGGTCAGCTCTGGCGGAGGCATTTACCGGTACAGCCGGGCGCGACAGATTCGTCGGTGACGGCGGGAACGACTGGATCAACGGCGAGCGGGGGGTGGACATTGCGGTTTACTCGGGCGCCATCACAGACTACACGCTCAGTCTGTCGGCCGACCTATTCAAGGTGCAAGACCTCGTGCCATTGCGCGATGGCACCGACATCCTGCGCGGCATCGAGCGCATCCAGTTCAACGACTTGTCCCTGGCCTTCGATGTCACCGGCAGTGCCGGTCAAGCCTATCGGCTCTACCAGGCGGTTTTCAACCGCGCGCCCGATTTGGCCGGCTTGGGTTACCAGATGAAAGTGCTGGATGACGGCTGGGCGCTTGTGCAGGTGGCGCAGAACTTCATCCAAAGTCCTGAATTCGTGCGCACTTACGGCGCCTTGAATGACGGGCAGTTCGTGTCACAACTCTATTGGAATGTGCTGCACCGCTTGCCCGATGATGATGGCTACGTGTATCACACCAGCAGGCTGGCCAGCGGCCTCGTCTCACGCGCGGACGTGATTCTGGGTTTTTCAGAATCGCCGGAGTTGCAGCTGGCGCTTGTGGGTGTCACACAAAATGGCATGCCCTATCTACCCTGACCGCCGGACCCAGTCCCATGGCTGAGAGGAGTTCGGCCGTGGCCAGTTGCCATGGCCTGCTTGAATCAGTGGTGCCGCCATGGAGGCGCTCGTGAGCGAGTGATTGATCCAAGGCGGCATCGAATGCGGTTTGACTCAACTCGCACAAGCGCACGGACGAGAGCGCACCCAGGCTGGCTGCGACCTGGCGGTGCACCTCGGTGTCGCTTGCAATGACTTGCGCGCCTGCCCCGGCTGCCTCGGCCAGCGGAAGACCATAGCCCTCGTTCGACGATGGGTACAGCACTGCGCGTGCATGGCCATAGCACCACTGCAGTTGCGCGTCGGTGCACTCGGGCAACCAGAATAGCTGGTGGTTCCATTGCGGCATGCGTGCCATTGAGTCGATGAGATCTTGCATCATCCAGCCGTGCTGGCCAATGAACAGGCAGCCCAGGTTGCGGCCCATGCGCCATTGCCGCTGCATTGCATTGAGTGTCAGGCGATGATTCTTGCGCGGCTCCAGGGTGCCCACCTGAAGCACGAAGGGCGTGCGTCCATCGCGCCAGGTGGCGGGCAGGCATGGAGCGATCGGTTCACCCGTCCACACCTGGTGGCCGGGTGCCACCACCATCGCTGCATCGCCGCTCAAGCCCTGGGCATGCATCCAGGCCGCAAGGCGAGCTTGCACCGATGCGCAAAGGCAGACGATGCGCTGAGCACGCGGCAGCACACAGCGCAGATAGCGCTCAAAACGCTCGCCCACGCCCGGTGGAAACCAATGCGGCATGTCCAGTGACAACAGGTCATAGACCACCAGTGTGATCTGAGCGTCACTGGCCAGCAAGGCATCCAGCGCAGACCACGCGCCGGTGTGCCAGAAGCGGTCGGCTAACAGCACATGGCTGTCGCGGCCAAAGTCGGGTTTGCCTTGAGCCAATGGCACAGGTGGCAGCCCTTCCAGCGGATGCGTGGGCAATTGTGCGAGGCAAGACCAGCCATCGGCCTGCGCATGCAGTCCGCTGACGTGCTCATGGCCCAACAGGGCCTGCGCATGGCGCAGGGTGCGGCGAACATAGCGCTGAATGCCCGTGTAGTGGCCGCAGGCGGCGGTATGACCGCAATCGATATAGAGCACGCGGCTTGGCAGTTCAGAGCGAAGAGGAGGGCGCCGAAGGAGTCAGCCGATCCTGCTGCAACTCGATCAGCTTGTGTTTGAGCTGATTCGCGCTCTCGTTCCAGGTCAGCCAGGGCATGCCACGGGATCTGGGGTGGCGATCTTCCCGATAGAGCGCCAGCCAGTTCGACAAGGTGTCGGCCAGTGCCTGCGGCTGGTCATCTGAAAAATAATAAGCGTGAGAGCCCGCCACTTCTTGAAAGACGGGCAAACCGCGCGCGATCACTGGCAGACCCAGCTGCGCGGCTTCGACCAACGGCAGACCAAAGCCTTCACCCGTGGACGCGGCAATCAGGCATGCGCAAGCGCGGTACACCTGTTGCAAGAACTCATCGCTGCAGTCTTCCAGCCAGAACAATTGACTGCCCAGTTCGGGGTGCGAGCGAAGTGCCGCCGCAAGCGTATCCACCATCCATCCGGTTCGCCCCGAAATCACCAAGGTAGCTTCTTCGCCGCGTGCCCATAGGGCCTCGAACGCAGCAAGCACCTTCGCGTGGCTCTTGCGCGGCTCCAGTGTGCCAACCATCAGAAACGCCGGCCGGCGAGCGAGCGCAGCCAACAGGTCATCGGCCTGCGGCGGCAGCCCCAGCGTGGGCAGAGAATGGGCGAGGTCAGCGCCCAGATGCACCGCAGCGATGCGGGGTGTGCTTTGCTCTGGGCCTTGTGCGCGCGTTTCGCTCAGCCACAAGGCCAGGTCAGCGGCCACCGCCTGTGAGATGCACACTGCAAGGTCGGCGCAGGCCACGACATTGAGCCAAGCCTCATGGTGCATCTGCGCGCCCGGGGTGAAGCACTGCGGCATGCGAACGGGTAGAAGGTCGTAGACCATGAAGGCCAGGTTCACGCCGCGGCCGGGCAAGGCCTTGAGAAACGAGGCCTGTGCAGCCACCACATGCGGCTGAAGGTCCAGGCAGAAGAAGAGATCGCCCGACACTGGCTGCACTTGCATGTCCAGGCTTGTGTTCCCGTATCCCGCGTCCACCAGCTTGATTGAGCCCAAGGCAAGCATGTAGTCGCGTGCCAGTGTGTAGCCCGGCTCTTCCCGGCTGGCACGCACCGGCACCACGCTGGTGTCAGATGGTGGATGCAAGAGCAGTTCAATCAGATAGTTCTTCACGACGCGCTGAATGCCCGAGCGCGCGTCGCGCTGCGCCAGTTCGGAGATGTCGATGAACCATCGCCGCTGGCCGGCACGCCCGCCGGCGGCAGCACAAATGGCTGCCCAGGCCATTGCCGCCTCCCCCTGCGCTGGCAAACTGAGCTGCATCAGGCCCAGGTCGTCCACGCGGGGATGGGGAGACGATGGCGCAGCGGTACCGTCGGCCGGGGTCACATGACACCACAAGTCGCCTCTTTGCAGTTCGACATGCTCATCGCTCAGAACACCCGCAGGGCAAGCCAGTTGCGCAAGCAGGTACTGGCTGGCGTAGCGCCAGTGTCCGTCCGGGTCTTGATAGACCGGTTCAACTCGCCAACCGGCAAGAGGCTTGTCCAGCAGTTGACGCACCAGTGACGGCAGCGCGGCAGGAGCGGCGCTGCGGATGCACGCGCTGATATCCACGCACAACTGCCGGGCCGGTTTGCGTTCGGGCATGTTGCAGGCAAGCGCACTGGATACCGTGTTGATCAGGTCAGGATCTGGCGAGTCGATCAAGGCGCAAGCAAGCTCGTCCTCTATCGCGCGGCTGGAGCCGGCACCGCGTTGGCAGAAGTCTTCAATGGCCTGCGCATAGGCCTGTGCGCAGGCAGCCGGCGCATGCACGCTGTGAACCATGGCGCGCGCCCGAGCGCCAATTGCCTGACGCTTGATCGGGTCGCGCCATAGGCTCTCCAGTGCGCCAGCCAACTCGGCGTCGCGAAAATCCGGGGACAGCAGCCACACAGCCTGAGGATCGAGGTCGGCCATGGAGCCCTCGCGGTTGGCGATGGTGGGCAGGCCGTGGTTCATGCAGTCAAGCACTGCGGCAGAGGTCTCGCCGCGCGATAGGGTGCGCAACTGCACCGCCATGT
This sequence comes from Comamonadaceae bacterium, assembly GCA_947476285.1. Taxonomy (GTDB): domain Bacteria; phylum Pseudomonadota; class Gammaproteobacteria; order Burkholderiales; family Burkholderiaceae_C; genus Ramlibacter. The sequence continues at coordinate 4,718 of CANJPU010000006.1, forward strand.
CCGCGGCGGCCAAGTAGTCGCGGTATGCATCGTTGTCAATCCAGCCGGTCACCCGGACGTTGCCGGGGTGGATAGCCAATTCGCTTTGCAGTGCCTTGCCGTAGGCGCTGGGAGATGGCTCGCCAACGAACAGCAGTTGGCAATTTTCCGATGCGGCCAGCGCGCTGCTGCGCCAGGCCCGCAGAAGGCGATGGTTGGCCTTGATCGGCCCCATCAGGCCGAAGCTGCACACGATGAATGCATCGGTAGGCAGGCCCAGTCGCGCCCTGGCCTGCGCCCGGTCGCTTGCCGCCGCGGGGGTGCGCAGCAAGGGAACCAGTGCCCAGTCTTTCGCAAATTCAGGGCCATACCACTCGCGCGCAAGCCGCAGCGCATATTGCGAATGAACAATCACGCCCTGCGCTTGCCGCAACACTTTGAAATTGGCGGGGTAGGCGTAGATCACTTGCGCAAGATCGCTCGCGCTATAGCGCTGCGCCAGCGCATGCCAGCCGTGCGATTCGTAAAGAGCGCGCGACAGGTGCGGCCCGGCTTGGCCGCGCCCTTCATGATGGGACATCAGGCCGCTGAGATAGAAGTCGTGCAGTACCACCACGCCCGGATGGCGCTCCAACAGCGGGAACATATAGGCGTGGTAGGAGGAATTGCCGAACTGGTAGAGCACCCTGTCGTAGATATGGCCGTGTTCCAGAAACCATTGTGCGCTGCGTTGCGCGCGGAAGGTGCCGGCAGGTGGCGCCTGAAGATCTGGCTGGTCCAGGATCAAGTCGATGTCGTAGTAGCGGGACAATTCGGGCAGCAGTTCGGCGCTGGAATCGGCGATGCCGCTTCGCTGCGGCGGCATGGGCGTCACGAAGGCAAGCCGTGGCTTGCCCGCTTGCGTCGGCACGGCCGGTCCTGGCAAACGCGCTACCGTGAGTTCCATTGCGCTAAGCGCTGCCCGTGCAGATGCATCCCAGCTGAATTGCTTCGCACGTTCAAGTCCGTGGGCCACCAGGCTTGCGCGCAAGGCATCATCTTGCAGGCATTCAAGAATTTTGGCGGTGATGGCCTCCTGCGATCGGGCATCGAACATCGCATCGGCGCGGCCGATCACCTCCGGGATGCTGCTGCTGTCAGAGCCGATGACGGGCGCGCCGCAGCCCATGGCCTCCAGTGCGGGAAGGCCAAAGCCTTCGTGGCGAGAGGGAAAGACGAACAGCTTGCACAGGCGATAAAGGTCCAGCAGATCATCATCTGCGACAAAGCCGGTGAGCACGGCCTCACCCGTCGCCAGGCCGTAGCCGAGCATCAATTGCTCGATCCGGGACCGATCCGAGTCCAGGACTGAGCACACAATCGCCAACTGATGAGCCTGACGTTGTGCCTTCGGCAATGCGGCCCACGCCGCGATCAGCCCTTCCACATTCTTGCGGTGATCAATACCGCCGGTGTACATGACAAATGGTTTGGTAAGCCCGAGGCGCTCGCGCAGTTGCGCCTCGCGTGCGGGCTCCACATGGCCGGGCGTGAAATGCGCATCAGCGGCCGAAGAGATGTTGACCACCCGATGCTCGGGCAGCGCCAGTCGGTCTATGCCTTCGCGCCGCGACGATTCAGAGATGGCCAGGCACAGATCCGCGCGTTCCAGGCTGGCGATCTTGTCTGCGTATTCAAGCCGAGCCTGTTCCGTCGGCAGATAATGCTGCGGATAGATGTGGGGTATCAGGTCGTAAAGCGTGACGGCCACGGCCATGCGATGCCGGCCCTTGTGAATGCTGCTCACCGAAAACGCGCTGCTCTCGAACAGACTGGCCACATGCACGATATCGGGTTCAAGGCTGGCCAGAAAAGCTTCCCGCATCAGCTCCGCGGTTGCCCGATGTGTCGGCGACCGGTTGGTGTGCACTGGCGGTACGGTCGCGTGCCACACATGGATGTCGCTCTGCGCGATCACGCCGTCGAAGGTCTTGCGCAAAGGGGCGATGGTGTCGGCGAACATGCCGTTGAGTGCGATCAATATCTCGTGCTCGCCTCGATGGCGCAGCATGGCTTTGGCCAGCGCGATGGAATAGCGGCCAATGCCACGATGCCTGGAGCCAGGCGATTGAGCCGCTTGTAAGTCGATGACGATGCGCAAGTCAGGTCCCGTCGGTGGATGAGTCGTTCGCGGCATTGGCCGAACGTGTGGTCATGGCCCAGGCCAGCCGGTCGCGGGTGCGTTGCGCTGCCGCAGTCAGTATGGGTGGCGCCTGAGGCGCTGACGACGTTTCGGGCCTTCTCAGCCACGCGCTCAGCCTGCGCGCTGGCCTGCCCAGGCCCATCGCTTGAACGCTGCCCCATGCCATGCGCCGCGCCGCTGGGTGGCGGTTCAGCAGGCTCATTGTCATGCGCGCGCCTCCCAGCGCTGCACTGCGCGCAATCCCACCCGGCCCTCGGGTCGCCAGAGCCAGCCGCAGGCTGCCCAGCCAGCGAACAGGGCGCGTCAGACGCCAGGAGGTGCTTTGATGTATGTCCTGCAGTTGCCTGTGCGACTGCAGCAGTTGGGTTTGCAATGTGGTGAGCTGAGTTAACACCAGGTGGGTGAGTTTGTGCTCGGCCTGCGCCATCTGATCCAGAGTACGCGCGCTGGCCGCCTGTGCCGCTAGAGCCGCTTGCCGTGCCGCTTCGGCAACAGATTGGGCATGGTGCATGCGGCTTCCCAACTGACGTTCATGACGCTCGGCCAGCTCGTTGAGCGAGACGCCATGTTGCTGCGAGAAGGCAAGGTCCAGGGCAAGTGCGCCAGCATGCCCGTTCAACTGGGCGCCGACATCCTTTTGGGCGACGACCGCAAAGTCAGGACTGACCCCCGCAACCACATCCAACAGCGTTACCATGCCGTGGCCGCGCAGGCCGGGGCCTTCCTGCAGGCGAAGGATCGTGGTGCGTGAAAAGCCGTGGAACCGGGGCAGAAACTCCAGCAACAGAGGCGGCAGCGGCCTCTGATGTGTTGGGTCTAGGTAAAAACCGGAGGTCCCCACAGCCAGGTTTTCCGGGTTTGGGGTCTCCAGAATCAGCAGGCCGCCCGGGCGCAGCACGCGCAGCGCCTGCCTGATGAGTGTTTCCAGTGTGGCGAAGGGCAGATGCTCGGCGATGTGAAAGCCCGTGACAACGCACTGGCTTTCATCGGGCAGTTCTGCGAGAAATGTGATCGCGTCGCCCAGGTGCACATCCAGGCCGAGTTGGCGGCAGGCGGCCAGCATGCCCACGTCAAGATCGACGCCCTGCGCCGCGATGGCCTCGCGGCGCATCAGCCCCAGCCACTCGCCACGCCCGCAGCCCAGATCGACGACGCTCGCACCGGGATGCATTTGCGCCACCGCGCGCACAAAGGGCAGGTACACGGTCAGGCGCGACTCGATCAGCTCGCGCGAGCCGCGGTGCAAATCCTCGAAGGCGCGATAGAAGGTTTCCGCGCTCATGCCTTGTCTTCTTTCGCGTCTTGCGTCGGCGCCGCGGCGTCGATGCGTCGGATGGGCCGAGCCGGCACGCCGCCGTAGATCCAGCCCGCCTGAACGTCGCCAGAGACCACAGCGCCGGCCGCGATCACAGCATTCTTGCCAATATGGCAGGGCCCGATCACAGTGACGTTGGAGCCAAGCCAGACCCCGCTGCCCACGACGATGTCGCGGCCATCCTGTGGCACCGCAGCCTGCCGGTCAAATCCGGTGCGGGCGGGGTCGTGATGACCGGTCAACAGGCACACGCCGTGGCCGCAAAATGCGAAGTCTTCCAGGCTTACACAGCCAGATGTGGTGTTGATCAGCGCGTCGTTGAGCACCACATCTTGCCCCATGGTCACGCGCGCCGGATCCCCAAAGATGCGGTGCATGCGAAGCAACTGGTCGCCGATGTGGTGATACGGCTCATCGCCCGGCATCAAAGCCAATGCGTTGAGTCCGAGAAAGCGTTGCACGCGATGGCGCATCCGCTCAAGCAGTTTGTTCATCATGGGTGCTGTCGCGCTCAATGCGGGCTGAGGTGGGCAGGTAGACCGTGCCCACGAAAGGCGGCACTGCCAGATTCACGACCTGGAACACCAGCGCCAGATCACGCCATTCGTAGTTGCGCGTCATGTGGGTCTCCGAATTGGCCAGAGCGGTGGCCACTGAGTAGCTGCCTTCGCCAAGATCGGCGCGAAAACTGAAACAGCAGATGAGCATCTCGCCCGCACGCAGTTCACGCTCGGGTTGCTCCAGATGATGGGTATTGGTGCCAAACACCGGCTGGCCCAGTCGATCCTTGATCATATAGCCCAGGATAAGGTGTTCCACATCATGGTGAACCTTGACCGTGATCTCCAGCGTGACCGCCTGGCCGACCGCGGCAACCTCAATGGGTGAATTCTGCGCGTCCAGCAAGCGAATGCGCGTCACTGTGGCCTCGCCCGTGCCAGAGATGGTCTGGATGCGCCCATCTTCGGCCTGAACCTGACGCACGGTGCTGTTCTCTTTTTCGGCAATCAGCGCGTTGTAGAAGTCCATCACCGCCTCTGGCTCGCCGCGCATGGCCAGCCGGCCGCCATCGAGCAGGATGGCTTCGTCGCAGATCGATTGAATGGCTGCCTTGTCGTGCGACACCAGAAGCAGCGTGGTGCCTTGCGTGCGGAACTCTCGAATGCGGTCAAAGCTCTTGTGCTGGAAGTAGGCGTCCCCCACCGACAAGGCCTCGTCCACGATCAGCACGTCCGGCCGCACCGCAGTGGCCACGCTAAAGGCCACCCGCATCTGCATGCCGCTGGAGTACACCCGCACCGGTTGGTCCATGTAGTCGCCGATCTCGGCGAAGGCCTCGATCTGCGGCATCAGCCTGTGGATGTCTTCCATGGAGATGCCAAGCAGTTGCCCGGCCATCACGACGTTCTGACGGCCGGTGAAGTCAGGATGAAAACCCATGCCCAGCTCCAGCAGCGCTGCAACCCTGCCGGTCATCTGCACAGCGCCCGTGGTGGGCAAGGTCGTGCCGGTGATCATCTTGAGCAGCGTGCTCTTGCCGGCGCCGTTGATGCCGATGATGCCCAACGCGCGACCGGGTTCGATAGAAAAGTTGATGTCCTGCAGCACCCACTTGAGGCGGTGGTGCGTGCCGGCCAAGGGCAGCAGCCATTCGGACAGCCGCGCCCATCGGCTGGGGTATTGTTTGTAGGCCTTGCCCAGGCCGGTGACGGTGATGGTGCCCATCAGAGCTCGTCCACCAGCTCGCCGCTGTGTCGGCGAAACAGCCGCATGCCCAGCGCGCACAGCAAGAGCGCCAGCAGCAGCACTGGCAGCAGCCCCATCCATTGCGGCCAACGGCCATGCACCAGAATGTCCTGGCTGGCACCTATCAGCCGCGCCATTGGATTCCAGTGCATGTAATCGGCCAAGGGTGCCGGAAGAATGCTGGCCGGATACACGATGGGTGTGAGCCAGAACCAGAACTGCATGAAGATGGAAAAGAACTGCCCGACGTCGCGAAAGAACACATTCAGGATGCCCAGCGTCACCCCCAGACCGATCGCGAACAACACCATCACTGCCAGTGTCGGCAGCAGGGCAAGGAACACCAGCCCCGGAAAATTTCCGCTTGCAATCAGAAAGACCGTGAAAAGAGAAAACACGATGACAAAGTTAAGCACGGCATTGGCCACCACTGTCACAGGTAGGCTCATGCGCGGGAAATTGAGCTTCTTGAGCAGTGTGGCATTCTCCAGAAACACCGTTTGCGCCCGGGTGACGATTTCCGCGAACAAGCCCCAGGTCAGTACGCCCGCGCACAGGTAGATGCTGTAGGCCATGGTGTTGTCCACCCCGGGCAGGCGCGCGCGCATCACCTGCGAGAAGATCACGGTGTAGACCACGATCATCGCCAGCGGGTTGAGGATGGTCCAGGCAGCTCCCAGCAGGGAATTCTGATAGCGCGATTCAAACTCGCGCCGGACGCTACCGAGAATGAACCCTCGGTAGGCCCACAATGCCTTGAGCATGGTCATCAGTCACGCCCATAGGTGTCCGCCAGCCGGACGATGTCGTCCTCGCCCAGATAGGCGCCGCACTGAACCTCGATCAGCACCAGCTCCTCGGTGCCGATGTTGGACAGTCTGTGCCGCTCCTTGATGGGGATGTAGCGGTACTCGCCCGGCTCCGCGCGCGATTCGTGTTGCCCAACCTGGACCAAGGCAATGCCTTGCACCACCACCCAGTGTTCGGCGCGCTGGTGATGGTATTGCAGTGAAAGCGATTCTCCAGGCTTGACGGTGATGCGTTTGACCTTGTAGCCGCTCTCTTCTTTGAGCGTGGTGTAGGTGCCCCAGGGCCTTTGCACCGCCGAGGGCGAATGGGCACTTTCATGGCCGCGTGCCTTGAGGGTCTCCACCACGGACTTGATCATCTGGGCTGAGTCTTTGTGGGCCACCAGCAACGCGTCGGGTGTATCCACGATCACCAGGTCCTTGACGCCCACGGTCGCGACCACCTTGGGGCTGTGGCTCTCTACCTGGACATGTGTGCCCTGCGTTTCCACCGACACCACATCGGCCACAAAGGTGTTGCCGCTGGCATCGGGTGTGTGCGCCTGGGCCACTGCTGACCATGAGCCGACGTCGCTCCATGCGAAACGAGCTGGCACCACGGTGACATTGCGGGCCTTTTCCATGACGGCATAGTCGATGCTGATGTCTGGCTGCAGGCCGAACAGGTGCGGATCGAAGCGTGTCATGTCATTGATGGTGTGCTGGGCATCAAAGGCCTTGCGGGCGGCCTCCAGCGCATGCGGCGCATGCTGGGCCAGCGCATCGAGCATGGTGCGCGCGGTGAAGCAGAACATGCCGCTGTTCCAGTAGTAGCGGCCAGCGGCAAGATAGTCCTGTGCGGTAGCCAGATCGGGCTTTTCCACGAAGCGCAGAACAGACTGGCTGTGCCGGCTGACGTGTTCGACCTCCAGGTAGCCAAACCCGGTGTCGGGTGAGGTCGGGTGAATACCGAACACCACCAGCCGTCCCTTTCTGGCCACCTCGGCGGCTTCCATCGCACAGGCCACGAAAGCGGCGGTGTCAGGAATCAGGTGGTCGGCCGGCAGTACCAGGAGCACGGCGTCGGGTCCGTGGACCTGTTCGCAGTGCAGCGCAGCCAATGCGATGGCGGGGCCGGTGTTTCGGCCCTTGGGCTCCAGCAGAAAGCGGCTGTGGGGCGGATCGTCGAGTTGGTCGATCACGCTGCGGGTCATGTAAACATGATCCTGGTTGGTGATCACCAGGAGATCATCGGTGCCGCAGGCCTGTCCGCGCGAAATCGCCTGCGCAAGCAGGGATTGCCCTGCGAGTTTCATAAAGGGTTTGGGATAGGCTTGCCGCGACGCCGGCCACAGCCGCGTCCCCGCCCCGCCGGAAAGTACCACCGATACAAGCTTCATTCGGGTGCGATCCCTGTATTGCTGTCAACCGAGCATTCTATCTTTGGGCTCGGTCATGGCCTCGCAGCAGCCCCGGCAGTCGCATAGACTGTGCCACTGCCGCACATCAATTGGCCCGCCGGGCAGTGTGCAGATCAGGATTTGAAGATGCGATTGACACGTGAGGAACTGGAGCAGGTCTGCGGCATTGCCGCCTTGGCGGGGCAGGAGATCATGCGCGTGTATTCGGGGGAATTCACCGCGTGGACCAAGGCCGACGACTCTCCACTGACTGAAGCCGACCTGCGCGCCGACTCGGTCATTCGCAAGGGCCTGACGCAGGCTTTCCCCGGCCTGTTCATCTGGTCGGAGGAGTCCTCCAGCGCCCAAGCGCAGCAGCCAGACGGCACTTTTTTTCTGGTGGACCCGCTTGATGGCACCAAGGAATTCCTCAAGCGCAACGGCGAGTTCACTGTCAACATCGCACTTGTTCACGACCATGTCCCGGTTGCAGGGGTGGTAGGTGTCCCTGCCCAGGGCGAAATGTTCTTCGCGTCCCAGGGTCTGGGCGCCTGGCACCGTCAAGCGGGCTGTGCAGATACCGCCTTGAACACCGCGCCATGCCCGGATGACGGGCGTGCGCTGCGCATACTGGGCAGCCGCTCACACGGCACCGAGCAACTCGATCACTGGCTGCACAAACTGCAGCGCCCGCACAGTCTGCTGAGCGTGGGCAGCTCGCTCAAGTTTTGCCGCATCGCGCAAGGCCTGGCCGATGTCTACCCGCGATTTGGCCCCACCAGCCAGTGGGACACTGCGGCAGGCCAGGCCGTGCTGGAGCAGGCCGGCGGCGCGGTGCGGGACGCGCGGGGCAACAGCCTTCGCTACGGTTTGCAATTGCCGGTTCTCAATGGCAACTTCGTCGCGATGGGCGACCCGGGTCTTTCGCTGCCCGCGCTCTTGCCCTGAGCAGGCTGCGCTCAGCGAGGCAGCATGTAGCCTGCCGCCAGTTCGCGCACGACAGCCTCTACGCCGTGCTCCCAGGGCGGCAGCGTGATGCCAAATTGCTCGCAAAGCAGGCTCGAATCCATCCGTGAATTGGCAGGTCGCGCGGCCACGCCGGGCTTGGGCACCGTGGATACCGCATGCACCTGGTCCGCAGGCACGCGAACTGCAAGGCCCTCCTGACGTGCGCACTGCAAGATGTACACCGCATAGGCATGCCGGCTTGCCTGGCCACCGGCGGCCAGGTGGTAGATGCCCGCATGTTGTGCCTGCAGGCGCGGCACCAAGCTGGCCGTCACGTCTGCCACCCAGGTCGCACGCGTTGCCGCGCCCCACTGGTCGTTCACTACCTCCAGCCTGTCACGCACGAGAGCGGCGCCCAGGATGGCCTTGAGGAAGTTCTGGCCCACGCAGTCGTACAGCCAACTTGTGCGCAAGATCAGGTGTCGCTCGCAGTGGCGAGCGATCTCTTGTTCCCCCGCCAGTTTGCTGCGGCCATACACATTGAGCGGGGCAGTCGGGTCTGACTCGCGCCATGCCTGTGAGCCGCCGCCATCGAACACATATTCGGTGGAGTAGTGCACCAGCCAGGCACCGATGCGTTGCGCCTCGATCGCCAGCGTTGCGCACGCATCCCGGTTGATGGCAAAGGCCAGGTCAGGCTCAGACTCGGCCCGATCCACCGCGGTGTAAGCGGCCGCGTTGACGATCACGTCGGGGAGAAGGTCTCGCACGGTGCGGGCCAGCCCTGCCCTGTCGGCCAGATCACCGCAGGCACCGGTGCTGGCACGGCTGAGCTCGACAACATCGGCCTGCACCGACAGGCTGCGTTGAAGTTGCCGGCCTAGTTGTCCTTGGGCACCAAACAGAAGAATTTTCATAAAGATGGGCAGATGAGAGAATCGGGCAACGACACACGAGACAAGTCCGGATTCCAGGCATGCTGATTTTATTGATGCTTTGCACAGCAGTGGCTGCCATTGTCTGCGGCATTTTGCTTAAGTTCGGCGCAGGCAGCGCGCGCAGCTACGGTGCGATGGCTCCCCAGCGCTTTCACGCCGGCCACATCCCACGGCTGGGCGGCGTGGCCATGCTGGCCGCTTGCTGCGTCGGTTGGGCCTGGATCGTCTGCGCCGAACGCTACTTTTCGGTGGCCAACCAGATTCGGCTGGAATTCACCGAGGCGCTGGCCTGGTACCTGGTGGCCTTCATCGCGGCGGGCGCCGGCATTGCCGAGGATCTCACCCAGGAGGTTTCTCCGCGCTGGCGTCTGGTCCTGAGCGCGCTCGCAGGCGTGGTCGGATGCTGGTTGCTGGGCCTGCGGGTTCCAAGTCTTGACATCAACCTGCTGGCGCCCCTGTGGAATGCCAGCCCATGGCCCGGCATCGCCTTGGCCGCCTTCGCAGTGGCGGGCTTGCCACACGCGTTCAACCTGATCGACGGTTACAACGGATTGGCCGGCATAGTCGCCCTCATCTGCAGCCTGGCACTGGCCTATGTCTGCCTGGCGGTGGGCGACCGGCAGCTTGCCGGCGTACTGGTCGTTCTGGCCGGCGCCACCGCGGGTTTCTTGCTGTGGAATTATCCTCGCGGGCTGATCTTTGCCGGCGACGGTGGCGCCTATCTGTGGGGTGTGGTGATTGCGATCGTCAGCATCCAGTTGGTGCAGCGGCACCATCACATGGTCTCGCCCTGGTTTCCTATCTTGCTGCTGATCTATCCGGTGTGGGAAACCTTCTTCTCCATCTACCGCAAGCTCGCACGCGGCCAGTCGCCGGGCCTTGCCGATGCGCTGCATTTTCATCAATTGATCTATCGGCGTATCGTGCGCGGCGTGTTCCACGACGATGAGGCACGCCGCATGCTCATGCGCAATAATCGCACCTCTCCCTATTTGTGGGGGTTCACAGTGCTCACGGTGTTGCCAGCAGTCATGTTCTGGCGCAGCACGCCGATTCTCATGGTGTTCACCGCGCTGTTCGTGGCGACCTATGTCTTTGCCTATGTCAGCATCATCTGTTTCAAGGTTCCGCACTGGTTGCGCCGCTAGCCCTGGCTTGCGGCACAATTCCCGCCATCACACCGCCCCACTGACATGACCGATCTTCACCACATCGCGCCGCGCGACAAAGCCGAAATCCTGGCTCAGGCGCTTCCCTACATCCGTAAATTTCACGGCAAGACGCTGGTTATCAAGTACGGCGGCAACGCCATGACCGACCCCGAACTGCAGGCCGATTTCGCCGAAGACGTGGTGCTGCTCAAGCTGGTGGGCATGAACCCGGTGGTTGTTCACGGGGGTGGCCCTCAGATCGAGGCGGCGCTGGCCCGGCTGGGAAAGAAGGGCGAATTCATCCAGGGCATGCGGGTCACCGATGCCGAAACCATGGAGGTGGTTGAGTGGGTGCTGGCCGGTGAGGTGCAGCAGGACATCGTGGGCCTGATCAACCAGGCCGGTGGCAAGGCCGTGGGCTTGACCGGGCGCGACGGCGGGCTGATTCGCGCCCAGAAACTCAAGATGGTGGACAACACCGATCCGAACAAGGTGCACGACGTTGGGCAAGTCGGAGACATCGTTGCCATTGACCCCAGCGTGGTCAAGGCCCTGCAGGACGACCAGTTCATTCCGGTCATTTCTCCGCTGGGTTTCGGCGAGAACAACGAGAGCTACAACATCAACGCCGACGTGGTGGCCGGCAAGCTTGCCACTGTGCTGCGCGCTGAGAAACTGGTGTTGCTCACCAATACGCCCGGTGTGCTGGACAAGTCCGGCAAACTGCTCACCGATCTGACCGCGCGGGAGATAGACGAGCTCTTTGCCGACGGCACCATCTCGGGCGGCATGCTGCCCAAGATCAGTGGTGCGCTGGATGCAGCCAAGGCCGGCGTCAATTCCGTGCACATCATCGACGGCCGCGTGCCCCATGCCTTGTTGCTGGAAATCCTGACTGACCAGGCCTACGGCACCATGATCCGTTCGCACTGACCCGAGCCATCGCATGCGCCTGCTCCTGGTTGAAGACGACGTGATGGTTGCCAGCGGCATCAAGCTGGGCCTGTCCGATGCCGGTTACGCGGTCGACTGGGTTGGCAGTGCCGAACGCGCCGAAGAGGTGCTGCGCAAGGAGGCATTTGATGCGGCCATCATCGACATCGGCCTGCCCAAGATGGATGGGCTTGAGCTCACCCGGCGTCTGCGCCTGCCCGAGATGGCCAATCCCGCGATGCCGGTGCTGATCCTCACCGCACGTGACGCTCTGCAGGACCGCGTGCAGGGGCTGGACCTGGGCGCCGACGACTACATGATCAAACCTTTTGAGCTGCCCGAGTTGCTGGCCCGCCTGCGTGCGCTGCTGCGCCGCTCGCAGGCGGCCACATCGGCGGTGCTCAGCTTTGGGCCGATCGAGCTGGACACGGCCAACCGGCGGGCCAGCGCGCGCCATCAGGGCGGCAGCACAAGCATCGAACTAGGCCCACGCGAATGGACGGTGCTGGAATACCTGCTGATTCATGCGCCAAAGCCCACCAGCAAGGACAAGCTGCTGCAGGCCTTGACCGGCTGGGACAAGGAGATCACCTCCAACGCGGTGGAGGTCTATATCTCTCGGCTGCGTGCCAAGCTGGAGCCGTATGGCGTCTTGCTGCGCTCCATACGCGGCTTCGGCTATCGGCTGGAGCACGACACTGATTCGCAGTGATGTCGCAGTGATGCGAATTCTCTCCGGCGGCAAGCGCGGCAGCGACATGCTGGGCATGGGCTCTGGCCTGCGGCGCAGGCTGCTGGTGATGCTGATCGTTCCCCTGCTGCTGCTCGCGCTCCTCAACGCCTGGTTTGATTACCGCGCAGCGGACAACGTTGCCTTGCAGCAAGACCAACGACTGCTGGCGCTGGTGCCGCTGCTGGCTGATTCGGTGGTGGGTGGCAGCACGGGCGCAACCAGCGCACCGGTGCTGTTGCTGGCGCCTGCGGTTCAGGAGTTCCTGCGCGACGGGCCGGCCCGTGCGGCGTTCGCGCTCTCCGATCTCGACGGCAAGGTGCTGCAAGGTCAGGCCTGGCTTGCCGCGATGGCACCCCCCGACAAGGAAGCGCAGTTGCGCAGCGAAGAAGATGGCGGCACGACCTGGCGCATCGTGCGCCAGCGCCAGCAGACGGTGATAGGCGAACTGGTGATCACCCTGGCCGACAGCACCGACGCGCGTCAACAGTGGGCCCGATCCATCCTGCTGAAGGTCTTGCTGCCCAATCTGGTGCTGGTGGCGGCGGCCGCATTTGCGGTGCGGTGGGCGGTGCAGCGGGCATTGCGCCCGCTGCTGGAACTGCGCGAAGCCGTGGAGCGGCGTTCGCCGCGCGACCTCAGCTCCATTGATGAATCTGCTTCGCCTGAGGAAGTTCGTCCGCTGGTGAACTCCCTCAACCGCCTGTTCGATCTGGTCAACGCGCAGGCCGAAAGCCAGCGCCGTTTTATCGCCGATGCGGCTCACCAGTTGCGCACGCCGCTGGCCGGCCTTCAGGCGCAAGTGGAAGCGTGGGCGCAAGCGGCCAATGCCGCAGACTCTGGCAATGGCCTGGTCACTTTGCAAGTCGATCAGGTCAACAAGCTGCGCGGTGCTACCCGTCGCACCTCACAGCTTGCCAGTCAGTTGTTGGCGCTGTCCCGTGCCGATTCCAGCAGCATGCATGCGCAGCCGATGCAGCAAGTGGACCTCAAGCATTTGTGCGAGGCCATTCTCGAATCCCACTTGGACGCGGCCACCGACAAGCGCATCGACCTCGGGCTTGACGCGCAAGCCGCGCTGACCATGGGCCATGCCTGGCTGCTGCGCGAGTTACTGGCCAACCTGGTGGACAACGCGGTCAAGTACACGCCGTCATGCGGCACCGTCACCCTACGCTGCGGTATGCGGCCAGCCGGTGCCTTCCTCGAAGTGGAAGACGATGGTCCGGGCATTGCCCCAGCAGAGCGGCAAAACGTGCTGGAGCGCTTCTATCGGGTGCAGGGCACACAGGTGGAAGGCAATGGCTTGGGGCTGGCGATTGCCGCCGAGATCGCCCGAGTCCATCACAGCCGCCTTGCGCTGGAAAGCGGCGCGCACGGGCGGGGTTTGAAGGTTTCCGTGTTGCTGGCGGGGTAAGCGCGCACTTGGCTGCAGGGCCGCACCCTGGCGAAAACCCTAGTGTCGGCTGTGCGAGAATGACCGCAACACCGCATTCACGAACATGGACGCCGACCTCAGTAGCCCAGATCCCAGCGAGCCCTCACAAGGCCCGGCGCCGGTGCGTAAGCGGCCCAAGCCGGGTGAGCGCCGTGTTCAGATCTTGGAGGCACTGGCCACGATGCTGGAGCAGCCTGGCGCTGAGCGCATCACCACTGCTGCTCTGGCGGCGCGACTTGCGGTGAGCGAGGCTGCCTTGTACCGGCACTTTGCCAGCAAGGCCCAGATGTTCGAAGGTCTTATCGAATTCATCGAGCAAAGTGTTTTCAGCTTGGTCAACCAGATTAGCGAACGCGAGCCTGCGGGGTCCACGCAAGCGGCCAAGATGGTGGCCATGGTGCTGCAGTTCGCGGAGAAAAACCCCGGCATGACCCGCGTCATGGTGGGCGATGCGCTGGTGTTTGAGAACGAGCGGCTGCAACAGCGCATGAACCAGTTCTTTGACAAGATCGAGTCCGCACTCAAGCAAAGCCTGCGCAGCGATGCGGCTAACGAGGCCTCGCCCACGCCCAGCGTGGACGCGCAAGTCCGTGCCTCGGTGCTGACCGCTTTTTTGGTTGGTCGCCTCCAGCGCTTTGCCCGTTCGGGCTTCAAGCGCTCGCCGTCGGAACACCTTGAGGCCAGCCTGGCGCGCATGCTCTGACCCAACCCACACGACAAAGGCACACATGAAACTGGTTCGCTATGGCAACCCCGGCAAGGAAAAGCCGGGTCTCATTGACTCCGACGGCAAATTGCGGGACCTGAGCGGCCTGGTGCCCGACATCGGTCCGGCGCAAGTCTCCAGCGCGTCACTGGCGCGCCTGCGCAAAATCAACCCGGCCAAGCTCGCCCTGGTGCGCGGCACACCCAGGTTCGGATGCCCGGTGGCACAGGTTGGAAAGTTCATTGCGATCGGCCTGAACTACGCCGACCATGCCGCCGAAACCGGTGCTGCCGTTCCCAAGGAGCCCATTGTCTTCATGAAGGCCATCAGTTGCATCCAGGGTCCAAACGATCCAGTCATGTTGCCCAAGGGATCGGTCAAGACAGACTGGGAAGTCGAGGTTGGAGTCGTCATCGGCACCCGCGCCCGGTATGTCTTGCAGAAGGACGCATTGGCCCATGTGGCCGGCTACTGCGTGGTCAACGATGTGAGCGAGCGCGAGTACCAGATCGAGCGCGGGCCCCAATGGGACAAGGGCAAGGGCTGCGACACCTTCGGGCCGGTCGGCCCCTGGCTGGTGACCACCGATGAAATTGACAACGTTCAGCGCCTTGACATGTGGCTGGACCTCAATGGCCAGCGCATGCAGACTGGCAACAGCCGCACCATGATCTTCGGTGTGGCCAAGCTGGTGAGCTATGTCAGCCAGTTCATGACGCTGATGCCAGGAGACATTCTGACCACCGGCACGCCACCTGGGGTGGGCATGGGCATGAAGCCGCCGCGCTTCTTGAAAAAGGGCGACGTTATGCGCTTGGGCGTGCAAGGCCTTGGCGAGCAAAACCAACTGGTGGTTCCGTTCAAGGTGTAGCAAGCGGCCTTGCAACATAAACTTAAGAGTTCATCTAAGTTTCAAAATAGCCACATGAACCTAAGAAAATAATATTTTTTTGGGTTCGCAGGTGCTTGATGCCCTTGTGTCTGGCTGATTTCAATGCAAAATAGCACGATCGTTCGTTTTATTTTGTATTGACAGCATGAACTCCGAAGAATCACCGTCGAAGCTTCACCGCGCCAAGCGCGAGGGCAAGGCCTTCCAGAAAGGGCATCAGACCAAGGCGGCCATCGTCGATGCGGCCTTGGGTCTGGCCACGCAGATGGGTCTAGAGGGCTTGTCCATAGGCGCTCTGGCTGGGACCACTCAGATGAGCAAATCCGGTGTCTTTGCGCACTTCGGCTCACGCGAAGAGTTGCAGATATCCGTCATACGCGAGTACCACGCACGCTTTGAGCAAGAGGTGTTTGCGCCGGCCCTGCAAGCCCCACGCGGCCTGCCCCGTCTGCGAGCCATGTTCGACAACTGGATGAAGCGCACATCCCTGGAAATCGATTCGGGCTGCATTTACATCGGCGGCGCAGTGGAGTTTGACGATCGCGTCGGTCCGGTGCGCGACGCCTTGGTCGGCTCGGTCAAGATCTGGTTGTCCGCCATGAGGCGTGCGGTGAGTGCAGCCGTCGAAGAAGGGCACCTGCGCGCCGACTCGGACGCTGACCAAATGCTGTTCGAAATCCACGGGCTCATCCTGGCATTGCATTACGAAGCCCGCTTCCTGCAAAACCCAGGTTCGATCGCACGTGCCAAGACCGGTTTTCAAAACATTCTCATGCTTTACGGCGCGAAAGACGCGCCCGCATCCCAAACACAGATCAAGGAGTGAAACATCATGCCAAGCTACACACCACCTCTGCGCGACATGCAGTTCGTGATGCACGAAGTGCTCAAGGTCACAGAAGATTTGAAGTCAATGCCTCGCTACGCCGACGTTGACGCAGACACTGTCAATGCGGTGCTCGAAGAGGCCGGGAAATTCGCCACTGAAGTGTTGTTGCCCTTGAACGCAGTGGGCGACGAACAGGGCTGCAAGATCGATCAAGCGACACATGAAGTGAGCACCCCAGAAGGCTTCAAACAAGCCTATGCGCAGTACGTGCAGGCCGGCTGGCCCTCCCTCAGCGCAGACCCAGAGTGGGGCGGACAGGGGTTGCCTCTGGTGCTTAACCAGTGTCTCTACGAAATGCTCAACAGTTGCAACCAGGCCTGGACCATGTACCCCGGTCTCACGCATGGCGCCTATGCGGCCCTGGGCACCCATGGCAGCGCGCAGCAGCAGAGCACCTACCTGCCCAAAATGACCAGCGGCGAGTGGACGGGCACCATGTGCCTGACCGAAGCGCATTGCGGCACTGACCTCGGGCTGATGCGCACCCGCGCGCAGCCGCAGAGCGACGGCAGCTACCGCATCACCGGCAACAAGATCTTCATCAGTGCCGGCGAGCATGACATGGCGCGCAACATCATTCACCTGGTGCTGGCCAGGTTGGAAGACGCGCCGCCCGGCATCAAGGGCGTAAGCCTTTTCGTAGTGCCGAAATTTCTGGTCAATGCAGATGGCTCGCTCGGTGCACGCAACCCGATCTACTGCGGCGGGTTGGAGCACAAGATGGGCATCCAGGGAAATTCCACAGCGCAGATGGTGATCGACGGCGCCGCCGGCTGGATGGTGGGCCAGCCAAACAAAGGCATGCAGGCGATGTTCGTGATGATGAACGCAGCCCGCCTGGGCGTTGGCAACCAGTCGCTGGGTTTGACCGAGGTGGCCTATCAGAACGCCCTGGCCTACGCGCAGGACCGCTTGCAGATGCGCTCACTGTCCGGCCCCAAGGCTCCGGACAAGCCGGCCGACCCGATCATCGTGCACCCCGATGTGCGCAAAATGCTGCTGACCGCCAAGGCCTATGCCGAGGGCGCGCGCGCTGCTGCGGTGTACTGCTCGGTTCTGCTGGACAAGGTGCACCACCATCCAGACGAGAAGGTGCGCCATGACAGCGACGAATTGCTCTCGCTGCTCACGCCCATCATGAAGGCCTTCACCACCGACAACGGGCACATCGCAACCAATGCCTGCTTGCAGGTCTTTGGCGGCCATGGCTACATCCGCGAATGGGGCATGGAACAACTTGTGCGCGACAACCGCATCAACATGATCTACGAAGGCACCAACACCATCCAGGCGCTGGACTTGCTGGGTCGCAAAGTGCTGGGCAATCAGGGTGCAACGTTGCGCAAGTTCGGCAAACTGGTGGCGCAGCTTGTGGAGGAAGAAGGGGTCAATGAACAGATGGCCGAGTTCATCAACCCAATTGCTTATCTGGGCGATCAGATAGGAAAATTCACAACCGAACTCGGCTTCAAGGGATTGCAAAATCCCGATGAAATCGGCGCCGCCGCAGTTGACTACCTGAGGGTGGCCGGGCACCTGGTCCACGGCTATTTCTGGGCGCGAATGGCCCAAGTGGCATTGCGTGAAATAGCGGCTGGCAACGCCGACCCGTTCTACCGCGCCAAGCTGCAGACCGCACGCTTCTACTTCGCCAGGTTGTTCCCGGAGACCGCTTCGCTGATGCGCATCGCGCGCAGTGGTGCCAAGGTATTGCTGGACACGCAGGAGGCACTGACATGAATAGCTTCCAGGTGCGCAAGGTCGCCGTGCTTGGCGCTGGTGTGATGGGTGCGCAGATAGCGGCCCATCTGGTCAACGTGAACGTGCCGGTCGTCTTGTTCGACCTGCCTGCGGCGCAGGGCACCAAGAACGGCATCGTCGCCAAGGCAGTGGAAGGCTTGAAGAAGATCAAGCCCTCGCCTTTGGGCGTGGCCGCGGATGCCGAGCTGATCATGCAGGCCAACTACGAAGATGACCTGGAGCAACTCAGGGACTGCGACCTCATCATCGAGGCCATTGCCGAACGCATGGACTGGAAGGTCGATCTCTACAAGAAGATTGCACCCTTCGTGCCGGCCCATGCCATTTTGGCTTCCAACACCTCGGGCCTGTCCATCACCCACATGTCAGAAGCCTTGCCGGCGGAAATTGTGCCGCGCTTTTGCGGTATTCATTTTTTCAATCCGCCACGCTACATGTACCTGGTGGAGCTGATCGCTGCGCCGGGCACGGACCCCACTGTGCTGGACGAGCTGGAGACCTTTGTCACCACCGGCCTGGGCAAAGGCGTGGTGCGCGCCAAGGACACGCCCAACTTCATCGCCAATCGCATTGGTGTGGCCGGCATGCTGGCAACCATGCGCGAGGTGCAGAACTTCGGCTTGAGCTTCGATGTGGTTGACGACCTGACTGGCGCCAAAATGGGCAGGGCCAGCTCCGGCACCTTTCGCACTGCGGACATTGTGGGTCTTGACACGCTGGCCCATGTGGTCCGCACGCTTCAGGAGCAACTGAGCGCCGACAGCGATTCCTTCTATGGCAGCTATGCCACCCCCGAAGTGCTGGAGACGCTGCTGCGGATGGGGCATCTGGGCCAGAAGACCCAGGCCGGTTTCTACAAGAAAGCGGGGCGCGACGTGCTGCGCTTTGACTTGGCGAGCAAAGACTATGTGCCAGCCGGCGAGAAGGCCGATGAGGTCTATGCACGCATGCTCAAAAAGCCAGCGGGCGAGCGACTCAAGTTGCTGCGCGATGCACAGGGCCCGCAAGGCCGATTCCTCTGGGCCATCCTGCGCAACAGCTTTCATTATGCGGCGGTGCATCTGGCCAGCATTGCCAGCACGGCCCGCGATGTAGACCTGGCGATGCGCTGGGGCTTTGGAATGAAGCAGGGCCCTTTTGAGCTGTGGCAGGAAGCGGGCTGGCTGCAGGTAGCGCACTGGGTGCGGGAAGACATCGAACAAGGCAAGGCCTTGTCAACGCAGCCGCTACCCGACTGGGTCTTCAATGGCCCGGTGGCACAAGCTGGCGGCGTGCACACCAGCGAAGGATCATGGAACCCGAGCACCGGCAAATTTGAACAGCGCCTCGAGTTGCCGGTGCATGCGCGACAGCATTTTCCTGAATCGGTTATTGCCAGCGGCGCGCCGGTGTTTCAGACCGCAGGCCAGACCCTGCATGAGGACGATGCGATCCGGCTGTGGACACTGGATGGGCAAGTCGTGATCGCCAGTATCAAGACCAAAATGCATGTCATCAGCATGGAGGTGGCGCAAGGGCTGGCCCGCGCGGTGGACCTCGCCGAAAAGAGCTATCAAGGCGTGGTCATCTGGTCGGGTGATGAGCCGTTTTGCGCAGGTGCCGATCTGCAGGGCTTGCTGACCGGCTTTGCCGCCGTGGGCATCAGCGCGCTGGATGAGGCCCAACGCTTCCTGCAGCAGACCATGCTGCGCTTGCGCTATGCCAACGTACCGGTTGTCTCGGCCATTCGTGGCATGGCATTGGGCGGGGGCTGCGAAATCGCGATGCATTCGGCCCGACGCGTGGCCGCAATGGAAAGCTACATCGGGCTGGTCGAGGTGGGTGTTGGCCTGGTGCCGGGTGCCGGCGGCCTGACCTACATTGCAAGGCGGGCCGCAGAGAGCCAGGCCCGCAGCACGCACAAGGACTTACTGCCATTTCTCACCGACGGATTCACTGCGGCTGCGATGGCCAAGGTGGGCACCAGCGCGATCGAGTCGCGCCAGCTTGGCTATTTGCGCGGCAGCGACATCATCGTGCCGAACAAGGACGAATTGCTGTACGTGGCATTGAGCCAGGCACGCTCTCTCCATGCGGCCGGCTACCGCCCGCCGCACAGGCGCAGCTTCCCCGTCGCGGGTCGCAGCGGTCGGGCCACCATTTTGGGCCAGCTTGTGAACATGCGCGATGGCGGCTTCATCAGCCGCCACGATTTTCATGTGGCATCGCTGATCGCCCAGGTGGTGACCGGCGGCGAGCTCGATGCAGGCACGCTGGTCAACGAGGAATACCTGATGACGCTGGAGCGGCAGGCCTTCGCATCGCTTCTGGTCCATGAGAAAACGCAAGAGCGGATCATGGCCATGCTCAGCACGGGCAAGCCCCTGCGCAACTGAAACATCGCCAAGAGATCCATCATGAGCAAACAGATTCAAGACGCCTACATCGTCGCCGCCACCCGCACGCCGATCGGCCGGTCGCATCGCGGCTACTTTCGCAATACCCGGCCTGATGATCTGCTGGCGAGCACGCTGCGCGCGGCGCTGGCGCAGGTGCCGGGTCTGGACCCGAACGCCATAGAAGACGTGATCTGCGGTTGTGCGATACCTGAAGCGCAGCAGGGACTGAACGTGGCCCGCGTTGCGGCGGTACTGGCTGGCTTACCCAAGAGCGTGGGCGGCGTCACCGTGAACCGGTTCTGTGCCTCGGGCCTGTCAGCGGTGCAGATGGCGGCCGATCGCATCCGCGTGGGCGAGGCGCAAGTGATGATCGCTGCCGGAGTCGAGAGCATGAGCATGGTGCCGATGATGGGCAACTCGCCTTCGCTGTCGCCAGCCATCTTCAGCAACCCCGATGACATTGAAAGCTATGGCATCGCCTACGGCATGGGCTTGACGGCGGAGAAAGTTGCACAGCAGTGGAAGGTCAGCCGCCAGGCGCAGGACGAATTCGCCTATCAGTCGCACATGCGGGCCATCGCGGCCATGCAGGCGGGCGAGTTCGCGCAGGAAATCACGCCGGTGGAAGTGGCAGAGCGCCAGCTTGATCTGACATCCGGCCAAGTGAGCGTCAAGACGCGCACGGTGAACCTGGACGAAGGCGCCCGACCGGACACCACGGTGGAGGGTCTGTCCAGGCTACGCACTGCGTTTGCCGCGCGCGGCTCGGTCACAGCCGGCAACAGCTCGCAGACCTCTGACGGCGCTGGCGTGCTGATACTGGCCAGCGAGGCGGCAATCCAGCGCTTTGGGCTTGTGCCGCTGGCGCGCTTTGTGAGCTTTGCCAGCCGCGGTGTGCCACCGCAAATCATGGGCATAGGCCCGGTGGAGGCGATACCCGCAGCCTTGCGCAATGCGGGACTGCAACAGAAGGACATGGACTGGATCGAACTGAACGAAGCCTTTGCAGCGCAATCGCTCGCGGTGATCAACTCGCTGGGACTGGACCCGGCCAAGGTCAACCCAATGGGTGGCGCCATCGCGTTGGGCCATCCACTGGGCGCAACAGGTGCCATTCGGGCGGCAACGCTGGTGCACGCTTTGCGCCGCAGGAATCTGAAGTACGGCATGGTCACGATGTGCGTGGGCATGGGTCAGGGTGCCGCAGGAATTTTCGAGCGAGTGTGAAATGAGTGTCACCGATCACTCTTCTTTTCCCCAAGAGACGGATCAGACCGTCCATGCATTCGACCAGGCCATTGCACTAAGTGCGGTGAGTGAGGGGCTTTGGCAAGGGCAGACCAGCCCGGCCTACCAGAACATGGTGGGCCCTTATGGCGGCGTCACCGTCGCGCAGGCGCTCAACACCGTGTTGCAGCACCCCAAGCTGCTGGGCGAGCCAGTGGCACTGACGGTGAATTTTGCGGCGGGCCTCAATGGCGCATTTCTTGCCAGCGCTCGCCCCGCCCGCACCAATCGCTCCACCCAGCATTGGGTGCTTGACTTTCAGCAGGACGGGCAGACAGCGCTGACGGCCACAGCGATCACCGCCGTGCGGCGCAAGACCTGGGGCACGTCGGAACTGCACATGCCCAAGCTTGCGCCCCCGCAGGAAGTGCCGATGTACCAACGCCCCGCTTTCAAGGAATGGCTCAATCGATACGAGCTGCGCATCATCGACGGCGACCTGCCCGCCACCTGGGACGACGGCGATCTTCAGCACAGCAGCACCCGACTGTGGATGCGCGATGCCCCGCCCAGGCAGCTGGATTTCGCATCGCTTGCAGCCATGTGCGATTTGTTCTTTCCACGCATCTGGCGTCGTCGGGCGCGCTCCATCCCGTTGGGCACGATTTCAATGTCGGTGTATTTTCATGCCGACAGCACGCAGCTTCGCGCCTGCGGTACTGGCTACCTTCATGGCCGCGCACAGGCCCAGGCTTTTCGAAACGGCTACTTCGACCAGACCGCACAAGTCTGGAGCGAGGCGGGCGATTTGCTCGCCACTTCGCACCAGATCGTCTATTACAAGGAATAGCAGGTCAACGAGCGCCCGCCCGTTTCTTGTTCCACAGAGGCCAGCCGGTGCATACTCGACGCAGGCCACCATACTGAGGAGTTTCACCTTGACAAGTTCGGCACCGGAAGAAGACTTGGCCCAGGGCCATCGCGACATGATTGTCGATGCGCTTCGACGCATCTTCGGTGAATTCAACGAAGAGATGTTGCTGCGGGTGATGCCTCGCCTGGAATGGGTCGAGCTTGTGGGTGGGCAGATTCTGTTCTCGCAGGGCGAGCGAGACGACAGCCTGTACTTCGTGATCAGCGGCCGTCTGCGCGCCTCGCGTGTCAATGAGGATGGCGAGACTTCGGTGTTGGGCGACATCGCTCGCGGTGAGACCGTGGGCGAGCTGGCCTTCTTCACCGGCGAGCCGCGCATGGCAGCCATCACTGCGGTGCGCGATTGCGTTCTGGCACGCGTGAGCAGCGAGGTGTTTCGAGAATTGCTAATGGCCTATCCGCTGATCTCGATGAACATCGCGCGGCTGATCATCGAGCGCATGCAGCGCCCGCCCATGCGCAAGAGCGCCGTCAAGCCGGTGACTCTGTGCCTGGCGGCCGTCACCGAGGGCATCGACCTGCAGGATTTCGCCGCGCGGCTGTTGCAGGCTATGAATGCGACGGGCAAAACAGTGCTGGTCAATTCTGCCAAGGTGGACGAGTGGCTGGGTCAGGCCGACGCAGCGCAGACCGCACGCGTTGATCTGGACAAGTCGCGGCGGCTGGTGCGTCTGCTGGAAAAGATTGAAAGTGAACACCAGTACGTGCTGTTCGTGGCCGACGCCCGCCCGAGCGAATGGACGCGCCGCTGCATGCGCCATTGCGATGAAGTGCTGCTGCTGGCCGATGCGCAGGAAGCGCCCCGCGTCTCCGCACTGGAGACCGAATGCATGCCCGCCGATGGCGAGGCCAATCGGGCCGCCTCCACGCTGGTGCTGCTTCATCCGAACTCCACTGTCCATCCCAGCGGTACCGCGAGTTGGCTGGAGGGCCGCACACTCAGCCGCCACATTCACATACGGCCGCATCAGATGCGTGACTGGCAGCGTCTGGGCCGTCTGATATCGGGTGAAGCTAATGGCTTGGTGCTCTCGGGCGGTGGCGCACGCGGCTTTGCCCACCTGGGCATCATGAAGGCACTGGACGAGGCGGGCATCGTGTATGACCTGGCCGGCGGCACCAGCATTGGCGCGGTCATGGCCGCTTTCGCCGCCATGGACTTGCCCATCGACGAGGCGATCGAGCGAACCCGCCAGGCTTTCAAGGTCAACCCCACTGGCGACTTCAACCTGATCCCGCTGATATCGCTGATCAGCGGCAAGCGGCTGCGCCAGGTGATCGACACGGGCGTTCATGCCATCATGGGTGAGGGCAGTCGCATCGAGGACACCTGGAAGGGCTACTTCTGCGTCACTTGCAACTACACGACAGCCAGCGAGACGGTGCTCACGCGCGGTCCTTTGGCCAGGAGCATGCGCGCGTCGGTCTCCATCCCCGGCGCCTTGCCACCGGTGATGATCGATGGCGAGTTGCACATCGACGGCGGCACCTTCAACAACTTTCCCACCAACGTGATGGCCGGCATGGGCGCGGCGCGCATCATTGGCGTGAATCTCTTGCGTGACGGCGGGCTCAAGTACAACATGGAGGAGTTGCCCGGAAGCTGGCGCCTGGTGTTCGACAAGCTGCGTGGCAAGCGACACAAGTTGCCTGGTCTCATGCCCTTGCTGCTCAACACCAGCATCATGTACAGCTACGCGCGCCAAGGCGAATCGAAGCGCCTCGCTGATTTGTACTTTGCGCCAGCCGTGTACAAGTACGGCATGCTCGATTGGTCTCGGTTCGACCAGATCCTGCAGGCGGGTTACATCTACGCGCAACAGGAATTGCAGAACTCAGGCTCGGCCGCCAAGTTCTTTGAGGCCAAGGCGCCCAGCGACGAAGAGTTGCAGTCGGCCCTGCCACCGGGTGAGATAGTGCCATCTGCGTGATTTGATGGCATGCGCCAGTGCAACACTGTGTCCCGGCTTAGCGCCTTTATCAACCGAGCGAAAATGCCTACAGTGGGGCGGGGGCTAGAGCAGCCTCACTCACTTCGAAAGCTTTCACATGACACACCTGCCATCCGTGTTCGTCTCTCACGGCGCACCCACGTTCGCCATCGAGCCAGGCCGAGCCGGTCCGCTTTTGCGCCAGCTAGCCCTTTCCATTGCGCGGCCCAGGGCCGTGCTGGTGTTTTCGCCGCACTGGATGACCGAGAAGGTGGAGATTGGCTTTGCGCAGCAGCCCGAGACGATTCACGACTTTGGCGGCTTTCCAGAAGAGCTCTACCGCATTCAGTATCCGGCACCCGGAAGCCCCGAAGTTGCCGCACGCGCGGTGGCGCTGCTGGAGTCAGCCGGCTGGCCGGTGCTTGCCAACGCGCGACGTGGATTGGACCACGGCGCCTGGGTGCCCGTGCGGCACCTGTTCCCCGATGCGGATGTGCCGGTGTTGCAGGTGTCCATGCCTCACACGCTGGACGGTCCATCGGCGCTGGCACTGGGTCGGGCATTGGCGCCCCTCGCGCAAGAAGGTGTGCTCATCGTGGGCTCTGGTAGCCTTACGCACAACCTGGGCGAGTTTCGGGGCGGCCGCGTCACAGAGCCCGCACCCTACGCGCTCGAATTCGTCCAGTGGGCCAGGAATGCAGTGCTGGCGCACGATGGCACGGCCTTGGCCAACTACCTCGATCGCGCGCCGCATGCGGCGCGTGCCCACCCCAGCTCCGATCACTATCTGCCTTTGCCTTTTGCCTTCGGCGCAAGCCAGGACGACGCACCGGTTCATGTCATTGACGGCGGCATACTCTACGGCATGCTGTCCATGGAAGCCTATGTCTTTGGCGGCCAACAGATCCAGTAAGAGTCATCATGCAACTCACCCACGAACATCTGGAAATCGCGCGCACCCTCAAGCGCTTCATCGACGAGCAGATCAATCCGCATGTGGATGAATGGGAGGCTGCCGAGATGTTTCCGGCGCACCAGGTGTTCAAGGGCCTGGGCCAACTGGGCTTGCTGGGGCTGACCAAGCCGGTAGAGTACGGCGGCGCGGGGCTGGACTATTCGTTTGCCATGACCATGGCAGAGGCCCTGGGCCATATCGAGTGCGGCGGCGTGCCCATGGCCATCGGGGTGCAGACCGACATGGCCACGCCAGCTCTGGCGCGCTGGGGCAGCGACGAATTGCGGCGTGATTTCCTCGCGCCAGCGATTGCAGGCGACGCCGTGGCTTGCATCGGTGTGAGCGAGCCTGGTGCGGGCAGCGACGTGGCGGGCATCCAGGCGCGGGCGCACAAGGACGGTGACGATTACCTCATCACCGGTCAGAAGATGTGGATCACCAACAGTTTGCAGGCAGACTGGATGTGCATGCTGGTCAACACCAGCGAGGGCCCTGTGCACAAGAACAAGTCACTGGTGATTGTGCCCATGCGGGACGGGCCCGGCGGCAAGCTCACACCGGGCATTGAGCTGGCCGGAAAGATCCGCAAGATCGGCATGAATTCGTCAGACACAGGGCTCATCTATTTTGATCAGGTCCGGGTGCCCCAGCGCTATCGGATTGGGCAAGAAGGCCAGGGCTTCATCTACCAGATGCAGCAGTTTCAGGAGGAGCGGTTGTGGGCGGCAGCCAGTTGCCTGCAATCGCTGACCAACTGCATTCAGTGGACGATTGACTGGGCGCAAGAGCGCAAGCTGTTCGGTGCCTCGCTGGCCGATCAGCAGTGGGTGCAGTTCAAGCTGGCCGAGCTCAAGACCGAAGTGGAAAGCCTGCGGGCCCTGACCTGGCGCGCCTGCGAGTTGTATGTGGGTGGGCAGGATGTGTTGGAGCTGGCGTCAATGGCCAAGCTCAAGGCCGGCAGACTCAACCGCATCGTGCCCGACACCTGCCTGCAATTCTGGGGTGGCATGGGCTTTACCTGGGACAACAAGATTTCACGCATGTACCGCGACGGGCGCCTGGCCTCCATCGGCGGTGGCGCAGACGAGGTCATGCTGGGGATAGTGGCCAGGATCATGGGTGTGGCCAAAAAACCCGCACCCAGGGCGTAGCAAGTCGTCGCGCTGCCGCCAGAGCACAATCAGCACCATGACAAAGAAACAAGAAGCCAAGCCGACTGAGCTGGATGCGCAGTTCGCTGCCGCGCTCAAGTTGATGTTTGAGGAGAAGATCAAGTTCAACAAGGTGCTTGGACTGCAGATCACCAGCATCAAGTCGGGTAGCGCGACCGGCCGCATTGACATGAAGCCGGAGTTGGCAGGCCACTTGACGCAGTACCGGCTTCATGGCGGCGTGGTCAGTGCGGTGCTTGACTCGCTCGGCGGCTTGGCCCTGATGGCTGAGGTCGGCGCACGGCACATAGGTGAGTCGGTCGCCCAGCGGGTGCAGCGTTGTCACAGGGTTGGCACCATCGACTTGCGGGTGGACTACCTGCGCCAAGCGATCAGCGAGCATTTTGAATTGCGCTCCGAAGTCGTTCGCATGGGCTCGCGGGTGGGTACGGTGCGCATGGAGTGCCTGTCGGCCTCCGGCGTACTCATCGCGGTTGGTTCGGGGGCGTACATCGTCTCCTGAGCGCGCGCCCAGCGGAGCCTACAGGCCCTTGCGCGAACGCGCGAAGATGTCCCACGCCGTGATGAACAAAGCCGCGATCACCGGGCCGACGACGAAGCCGCTCAGGCCAAACACCGCCATGCCGCCAAGGGTGGCGATCAGCACCAGATAGTCGGGCAGGCGGGTGTCTTTGCCCACTAGAATCGGGCGCAGCAGGTTGTCCACCAGGCCGATCACCAGCACGCCCCATGCGGCCAGCCCGAGCGCCGGCACGGCATCACCCGTGATCAGCAGATACAGCGCAACGGGCCCCCAGACCAGGGCAGCGCCCACCGCTGGCAGCAGCGACAGCAGCGCCATGACCGTACCCCAGAGCAGCGCGCCTGAGATATCCAACACCCAGAAGGCCAGCCAGCCCAGCGCGCCTTGCACCAGGGCTACCAGCACATTGCCCTTCACGGTGGCTCGCACCACGGTGGCAAACTGGGTAAGCAGATGCCGGGTGTGCTCGGGCTCCAGCGGCAGCGCGCGCTCAGCTTGCACCGACAGGCTCTTGCCATCGCGCAGCAAGAAGAACAACAGGTAAAGCATCACGAACAGTTCGACCACGAACTCCAGCGTGTTTTGTCCGATGGTGAAGGCGTGCGCCGTCAGGGCCTGGGCGCTGGCGCCTAACGCCACAACAAATTTGCGCTGCATGGCGGCCAGGTCGGCTACGCCCCAACGTTCAAGCGCGGTATGGGCCCACGCGGGCAGGGCGTCGATGCCGTGCTGCAGATATTGTGCAATCCCGATCTCGCCGGAGCTCAGGCGCGCATAGAAGGCAGTGGCCTCGTGAACGACTGACACCGCCAGCAAAGCCATGGGCAGCAGCACACTCACCACGATCACCATCAGTGTGAACGCGGCGGCCCAGCCCGCGCGGCCCCGGCACAAGCGCACCATGCGCTCCTGCGCCGAGGCGAAAACGATGGCCATGAACACGGCCCAGGCCACCGCACCGAAAAGAGGCCACACCACCACGCAAAAGAGCACGGTCAAGATCACCAGCAGCCACAGAAGGGACTTGCTTTGCAGCGTTCTTGACTGAATGGGATCGGGTGGAGTCATGACACGGTCGTTAATGAGAGACAGGGTACCACCCCGGCAAGGTCAACTGCAAAAACAAAAACCGCCCGAAGGCGGCCTTTGCATGGTGAGACCGGTAGCTTCAGATGCGATCAGGGCTTGACGTAGTCCGACACCACAGTCCACTTGCCGTTTTGAATCTGTGACAGCCGCGACTGATCGTTGCCAAGCCGCTTTTTGGCGGTGTAGGTGCTGCGGGCGCCGCCGAACATGTCTGCCTCAAAAGTCATGGTGTCCATGGCCTTTATGAAACTGTCAGTGGTGAGGTTGGCGCCGGCCTTTTGCGCGGCCTGAATGAACTGGTCGATGATGCTGTAGCCATAGACAGAGAACACGGTGGGATCTTCATTGAACATGGTCTTGTACTTGTTCGCCCAGAAGCGCAGTGGCTGCGATGCCTCATCCAGGTAAGGGTGTTGCACCGTGTGGGTGGCATATAGGCCGTCCATGGGCTTTCCGCCCAGCTTGTGGATCAGATCGGTGTAGGCTGCGCTCGAACCCAGGAAGGTGGGGTTGAACCCGGTCTTGCGGGCCTCTGCGATGGTGCCTATGGTCTCGCGAATGATGGTGCCTAGCACCACCAGATCGCAGCCCGAGGCTTTCATCCGGGCAACTTGCGATGAAAAATCAGTCGCACCGCGTTTGTAGCTGGTCTTCTCGGCCAACTCGGCATTGATGGTTTTCAGACCTGCCTCGGCACCGCGCAGCACTTCCAGCCCGAAGTCATCGTCCTGGTAGATGGTGCAGACCTTCTTGGCGCCTTTGTCCTTGATCATCTTGGGCAGTGCCAGTCGGATCTGGTCAAAGTAGGTGGCGGCGAAGGAGTACTTCAGCCTGTGCAGGGGCTCGTACATTTCGCGTGCTGCCGTGATCGGGAAGAAATTCACGATGTTCTTTTCGAACTGCACCGGCATCGCAGCCAGATTGTGCGCCGTGCCCAGGTGGCCGGCCATGATGAAAATCTTGTCCTGGTTGACCAGCTTTTGCGCGGCCAGTACCGCCTTCTTGGGGTCGTAGCCGTCGTCTTCGGCGATGAGCCGCAGCTTGCGCCCATGGATGGCGCCCTGCTCGTTGAGTTCGGAGATGCGCAGCAACATGCCGTTGCGCGCCTGCTTGCCATAGCTGGCCAGCGGACCGGACATGTCCTGGATGGTGCCTATGAGGATCTCGTTTTTGCTGACGCCTTGCTGCTGCGCGCCGGCCAGTGTGCAAGCCAGAGCCAATGCGGCCAAGGCCAGGGTGGATTTCAGTTTCATCATCGTCTCCTTGGGGCTAAAAAATCAGACATACATCGCCTCGATCTGCGGGGCGTATTTTTGCTGAACCAGTTTGCGTTTGAGTTTCATGGTGGGGGTCAGTTCCTCGTCCTCGGCTGAAAGCTGCGTGTCCAGCAGAAAGAACTTCTTGATCTGCTCGACGCGGGCGAATTTCTTGTTCACCCGGTCGAGTTCGGCCTGTATCAGGGCCTGCACCTCAGGCGCGCGTGTCAGGCTGGCGTAGTTGCTAAAGGGCACGTCGTGGTCCTGCGCATATTTTTCAACGTTTTCCTGGTCGATCATGACGATGGCTGTGAGGTAGGGCTTTTTGTCGCCAATGACCACCGCATCGGTAATGTAGGGCGAGAATTTCAGTTCGTTCTCAAGTTCGCTCGGCGTGATGTTCTTGCCGCCAGCCGTGATGATGATGTCCTTCATGCGATCTGTGATCCGGAAGAACCCGTCCTCGTCCATCGTTCCCACATCGCCGGTGTGCAGCCAGCCGTCCGCATCCAGCGCCTCGGCGGTTTTTTCGGGTTGGTTCAGATAGCCCATGAACAAGTTGTCCCCACGTACCAGCAGCTCTGCGGTTTGCGGATCGAGCTTCACTTCGTTGTAGATGCAGGCCGGACCAATGGTACCGGGCTTGATCTTGTGCGGCGGTATCGCGGTGGCGGCGCCAGTGCATTCGGTCTGGCCCCAACCTTCGATCATGGGTACGCCCAGGTCCAGGTACCAGCGCACAAGGTCTGGTGAAATCGGTGCGGCACCGGTCAGCAGCACGCGGGCGCGGTGAATGCCGATGAGCTTGCGCACATTGTCCAGCGCCAGCAGGCGGGCCAGGCGGAACTGCAGCTTGAGCGGCCAGGGCACAGGCCGCCCATCCAGAACCTTCTGCGCGACCCGGTGGCCCACGCCGATGGCCCATGCATAGGCGGCCTGTTGCAGGGCCCCGGCTTCCTTTAGCGTGATCAGCACGCCGGAATAGAACTTCTCCCAGATCCGGGGCACGGCGGTGAGGATGGTGGGTGCGATCTCGCGCACATTCTCAGGCACGGTCTCGGGATTCTCCACAAAGTTAAGGCGCGCGCCGGTGTACAGCGCGAAATAGGCGCCACCCACGCGTTCGACCACATGGCAAAGCGGCAGAAAGCACATGCGTTCATCCGCATCGGTCTGAGGCAGCACGGTTGCGTAACCCCGCGCAGTGAACGCCAGCGCATGGTGGCTGAGCATGGCGCCCTTGGGGCGGCCTGTGGTGCCGCTGGTGTAGATCAGAATGGCCAGGGCCTGCGGTTGGCACGCCAGTACGCGTTGTTGTATCAGCTCGGGTTGGCGCGAGTTGAGCTCGCGACCCAGCGCGCGCAAGTCGTCCAGGCTGATGACGCCGGGGTCGCCGAGGCCGTGCAGGCCATCCATGTTGAACACGATGATCTTGCTCAGCAGCGGCAGGTGGGGCCGCACTTCCAACGCCTTGTCGAGCTGCTCGTCGTCTTCCACGAAAAGAAACTGCGTGCGCGAGTCTTCGCAAAGGTATTGCACTTGCCCTGCCGCGTCGGTGGGGTAGATGCCATTGGTCACCGCGCCGCAACTGAGGATGGCCAGATCGCACAAGACCCATTCGACCAGGGTGTTGGAAAGTATGGATGCGGTCTGGCCGGGTTGCAGACCCAGGCTCAGCAGGCCGCCGGCGATCTCTCGCACCGCCTCGCCGGTTTGCTGCCAGGTCCAGCTCCGCCAGATGCCAAATTCCTTCTGACGCAGCCAGACCTTGGGGCCGCGCTTTTCCACGCCCTTCCAGAACATGGCGGGAATCGTGTCGCCTTCGAGCACCACGGTACCGTCGGGCTGAATTGGCGTGCTGTCCCAGAGATTGTTCATATCGTGCCTTATCTCCAGTTCTTCTTCTTTTTCCAGCGCCGCTCACCCCGCACCCCGGCTTCCTTCAAGCCCAGGTAGAACTCCTTGATGTCTTCTTTTTCGAGGAGGCGGGCGCAGGTGTCTTCCATGACGATGCGTCCGTTTTCCAGTACGTAGCCGTAGTCTGATGCATTGAGCGCCATGTTGGCGTTCTGCTCCACCAGCAAGATGGTGGTACCGCGCTCGCGGTTGATGCGCACCACGATTTCGAAGATCTCTCGTGTGAGCTTGGGCGACAAACCCAGGCTGGGTTCGTCCAGCAAGATCAGATCGGGCGAAGCCATCAGCGCGCGGGAGATTGCCAGCATCTGCTGCTGACCACCGGAGAGCAGTCCTGCATCCTGCGATGCCCGCTCGCTCAGAATCGGGAAGTAGCGGTACACCACCTCCATGTCGCGCGCCACGCCGTCAGGGTCGGATCGCGTGTAGGCGCCCATCAGCAAGTTGTCACGCACCGACAGCAGAGGAAACACTTCTCGTCCCTCGGGCACATGCGACAAGCCCTGCCTGACGATGTAGGCGGGATCGCGCGAGGTGATGTCCTCGCCCTTGAATTCGATGCTGCCCTTGCGCGGATCGATGATGCCCGAGATGGTCTTGAGGATGGTGGTCTTGCCCGCGCCGTTGGAGCCCAGCACGGTGGCGATCTCGCCGCGCCTGACCTGCAGGCTGACGCCGCGGATGGCTTTGATCGGCCCGTATGCCGACTCCACATTCTGTAGCTTGAGCACGGGCAGGTCGCTCACGGGTGGCGGGCTCTGGCTCATGCGGGGCCCCTGCGCAGAAAGGATATGTCATCGGTCACGCCCAGATAGGCTTCGATCACGCCGGGATGGGTCTGCACCTCGCTCGGGCTGCCCATGGCCAGCACCTGGCCCTGGTTCATGGCCAGCACCCTGTCGGAGACCTTGGACACCAGACTCATGTCGTGCTCGACCATCAGAACCGTGATGCCCAGGTCGTTTTTGATGTCCTGTATCCAGAAGGCCATGTCTTCGGTCTCCTCGACATTCAGGCCAGAAGACGGCTCGTCCAGCAGCAGCAGACGCGGCTCTGTACAAAGAGCGCGGGCGAGTTCGACAACTTTGCGCACGCCATAGGGCAGGCCAGCGACCAGCGAATCCCGGTAGTGCTGCAAATCGAGGAAGTCAATGACTTCTTCGACCTTGCGGCGTGCGTCGATCTCGGCGGCCCGGGTTTTGCGGGTGAAGACGAGGTCACTCCACATGCCGGTGCGGCGGTGAATATGGCGCCCGATCAGCAGGTTGTGAAGCACGCTCGCATGCTCGAACAGCTCAATGTTCTGGAAGGTGCGGGCAATACCCATGGATGCCACCTTGTGCGGCGGCTGCTCGGTCAGGACGGCGCCCTCGTACTCAATGTGTCCGTGGGTGGGGTTGTAGATGCGGCTGATCAGATTGAACACGGTGGTCTTGCCGGCGCCGTTCGGCCCAATGAGCGTGAACACTTCACCGCGCCGAACTTCGAAACTCACGTCGCTGACAGCCAACACCCCGCCAAAGCGCACGCTGAGGTTCTTGGCCGAGAGCAAGATATTGTTGTCGGACGTCATTTCAATCGTTCCGATTTCTGGAAAGCTTTCTGCCTTTTGAACAAGCCCTTGCGATAGAAAGGAAAGAGCTGCAGATAAGTGCGCATCTTGACCCAGCGTCCGTAAATGCCCAGTGGCTCAAACAGCACAAAACCGATCAGCACCAGCCCGTACACCAATCCCTGCAGGCCCGGCGCCTGGCCGATGAGTGGCGGTAACTGGTCTTTGGTCAATGCGATCAATTGCGGCATGGAAATGAGAAAGATCGCACCCAGGAAGGCCCCATGCACCGAGCCCAGTCCGCCTATCACCACCATCAACAGCAGGTCGATCGAGTGCAAGATGTTGAACTGCTCAGGCGAGATGAAAGACAGCTTGTGCGCGTACAGCGCGCCGCCAATTCCCGCCAGCGCGGCCGACAAGGCGAAAGACAGTGTCTTGTAGCGGGCCAGGTGAATGCCCATGCTCTGCGCCGAGATCTCCGAATCGCGAATGGCCACGAAAGCCCGACCCGTGGAGGAGCGCAGCAAATTCAAAATGCCCAGCGTGCTCAGTACCGCGATGAACAGGCAGAGGAAATAAAAGCCTTCTGCTGAATCGACCTTGTAGCCGAACAGGTCGGGCTGCTTGATGTGAATGCCCGAGTTCCCGCCAGTGACTGACTCCCAGCGCGCCAGTACCTCCTCCACGATAAAACCGAAGGACAGAGTGGCGATGCCCAAATAGATGCCCTTGACCCGCAGCGCGGGCAGGCCGACGATCACGCCCACCGCGGCAGACAGCATGGCCGCCAGCGCCAATGCGATCGGAAAGGGAACGCCCATGTTGGAGAACACCGCGTGCGTGTAGGCGCCCACGCCCAGGAAAGCCGCATGGCCCAGGGAGAAAAGGCCGGTGAAGCCAGCCAGCAGCATTAGGCCCAGGCCAACGATTCCGTAGATCAGCACAAAGGTGAGCTGGGCCAGCCAGTACTCCGGGAACAACCAGGGCGCGGCAAAAAGCAGCAGCAGCATCGCGCCGTACCAGCACACATGGCCTGGGTGCTTGGCCAGTTGGATGTCCTGGTTGTAGTCGGTCTTGAAGATAAAGCGCATGTCAGTTGCCGTTTCTTTCCGTCTTGTGGGCTAGACCTTCTTGCGCAGCTTTTCACCGAACAGGCCGTTGGGTTTGACCATCAGCATGATCAGCACGACGATGTAGGCGGCGATGTCCTTGAAGCCCTGGGGCAGGTAGAACCCCGAGAGCGACTCCACGATGCCGATGATCAGCCCGCCCACGATGGCGCCTGGCAGACTGCCAAACCCGCCGACCACCGCTGCCGGGAAGGCCTTCAGGCCAATGAAGCCCATGTTGGCGTGAACGAATGTAATGGGCGCAAGCAGCAGGCCGGCAATCGCCGCCACCGCAGATGCAAGACCCCACACCAGGCCATTGAGCTGCTTGACCGGAATGCCCATGTAGTAGGCTGCCAACTGGTTTTGCGACGAAGCCTGCATTGCAATGCCTACCTTGCTGTACTTGAAGATGGCAAACAGCAGCAGGCATAGCAAGCTGGTCGCGCCGATCACCACCAGTTGTTCGGCATTGAGCACCAATGGGCCGGTGTTCCAGACTTGATCCTTGTAGGGCACCTGCAAGGTGTGGGTTTCGGTGCCGATGCCGGGAATCATGGTGATCAGCCCGCGCGACACGTAGCCGATGCCGATGGTGAGCATGACGATTGAAAAGGCTGGCTGACCCAGGATGGGCCGGATCACGATGCGTTCGAGCAGCACACCGAACACGGCCATCGCCGCGATGGCGCTCGGCACAGCCAACCAGTAGGGAAAACCCAGAAAGGTCATGGCTGCCAGAGCGCAGAACGCGCCCAGCATCATCAACTCGCCCTGCGCAAAGCTGACCGTCTCCGTGGCCTTGTAGATGAGTACGAAGCCCAACGCGATCAAACCGTAGATGCACCCCTGGGCTGTTCCGCTGATCACCAATTGAACGAATTGCACTGTCAATCCATCGTAGAGCCTTGTACTGCGGTTATAGCTGCCGGTACAAGCACGGCGCTACAGGGTTGGCCCGCATGTGGTGTCGCCGATTGGACCAATTCGGGTGGGTGTTTACCCGTGCCTGGGCAGAGCGCGTGGCTGGCCGGCGTCGTCAATGGCATTGCAATCGGCATTGCAATCCGCATTGCAATCGGCCGGCACGGGAATGACCTTGAGCACCAGCTCCTTGTCATGCGGCAAGACAGCCCCCGGCGCGCCCGCAACAACCTTGAATCGATGGACATGGGCACAATCTCTCTTCATTAACACGATCCGGATTGTCCACTATGCGTCGCTCTGGCGAACTTGCCTCACCTGCCGTTGCCACGCCCGCCGGCGCCGCGCCCGCGCGCAGCCACTCCGACTGGACCACTCTGGCTCGGCTCCTGCCCTACCTCTGGGACTACAAATGGCGCGTATTGGCCGCCTTGGCCTTCATGATCGGCGCCAAGCTGGCCAATGTGAGCGTGCCCCTGCTGCTCAAAAACCTGGTCGACAGCATGAGCTTCAAGCCGGGCGAGCCGGCTGCTGTGTTGGTCGTGCCGCTGGGTTTGCTGGTGGCTTACGGCTTGCTGCGGCTGTCCACCACGCTGTTTACTGAGCTGCGCGAACTCGTGTTCGCCAAAGCGACGCAGGGCGCCGCGCGGCGCATCGCGCTGGAGACATTTCAGCATTTGCACGCGCTCAGCCTGCGCTTTCACCTGGATCGCCAGACTGGCGGCATGACGCGCGACATCGAGCGCGGCGTGCGCGGCATCGAGTCGCTGATCTCCTATTCGCTCTACAGCATCGTTCCCACCTTGATCGAGGTGGCACTGGTGCTGGGCATACTGGCCTACAAGTTCGATGCCTGGTTCGCCTGGATCACCATCGCGGCGCTGGCAGTCTATATCGTGTTCACGGTCAGCATCACCGAGTGGCGCACGAAGTTTCGGCGGGAAGCGAACGAGTTCGACTCGGCGGCCCACACCAAGGCAGTCGATTCGCTGCTTAATTACGAAACCGTCAAGTACTTCAACAACGAGGCTTTCGAATCGAGTCGCTACGACGAAAGCCTGGAAAAATTGCGCCGCGCCCGCCTCAAGAGTCAGACCACCTTGTCCATGCTCAACACCGGGCAGCAACTGATCATCGCCATCGGTTTGGTCGGCATGCTCTGGCGCGCCACCCAGGGCGTGGTCGACGGCCGCATGACCCTGGGCGACTTGGTCATGATCAATGCTTTCATGATCCAGCTCTACATCCCGCTCAATTTTCTGGGTGTGCTCTATCGCGAGATCAAGCAAAGCCTCACCGACCTGGACAAGATGTTTGTGTTGATGGAAAAAGAGCGCGAAGTGGCCGACAAGCCTGGCGCCCAGCCATTGGCATTCCCTGCTCTGGCTACAAGTCAGGGCGATGCCCCTCAAGCCGACACCACGGTGCGCTTTGAGAGCGTGAGCTTCTCCTATGAGCCCGCCCGGCAGATTCTTCACCATGTGAGCTTTGAAATCCCAGCTGGCAAGACGGTGGCGGTGGTTGGCCCATCAGGCTCAGGCAAGAGCACACTTGCGCGCCTGCTCTATCGTTTCTACGACGTGCAGCAAGGCAGCATCACCATCGGCGGCCAGGACATTCGCGAAGTCACGCAGGCCAGCGTGCGCCAGGCCATCGGCATCGTGCCGCAAGACACCGTGCTGTTCAATGACACAGTGCAATACAACATCGCCTACGGCAAGCCCGGCGCGAGTCGCGACCAGGTGGAAGAAGCAGCCCGTGCGGCCCGCATTCACGGTTTCATCGAATCCACACCCAAGGGCTACGCCACCATGGTGGGCGAGCGCGGGTTGAAGCTCTCGGGCGGCGAGAAGCAACGCGTGGCGATCGCGCGCACGCTGCTCAAAAACCCGCCCATCATGATCTTTGACGAGGCTACGTCTGCCCTGGATTCAGCCAACGAGCGCGCGATACAGGCCGAGCTCAAAGGCGTGGCGCAGAACAAAACCACCTTGCTGATTGCGCACCGGCTCTCCACGGTGATCGAAGCCCACCAGATCCTGGTGATGGACGCGGGTCGCATTGTTGAACGCGGCACCCACGGGGAACTGCTGGCCATGCGCGGCAGGTATGCCGACATGTGGGCCATGCAGCAGAGCGCCGAAGGCGAGAAGTTCACTGACGTGATTGGACTGTAGACGCGCCTTATCGACGCTGGCGGAGCCGGTTCGCGTGTAGTGCCATCGTTCTCAGTTGTGCCAAGCCTGGCGGCCGGCGTCATCCATGCGCGGACGGTTCGTGCGTCAAAACCGGCATTTCGTACCCACCTGGACCCGTTTCGTTCCTCGTTCGACGCAATTGTTCAAGCAATCGGAATGATTCACAAGCTGCCCATCGGTATGTCTGCGGGCCAATGCACCAGGAATCAGGAGAGTCGAAATGGCATTCAAAATCCAAGGGCGGGTTGCCGCCACGCTTGTTGCGGTCTCATTCGCTTCGGCGGGGGCACATGCCTTTCCCTTTCTCATTCCCATTCCAATGGACCGCAAGCCAGCCACCCTCAACAGCCTGATAGAGGCGCTGGAAAAATCGGACGCGACCAAGGCCATTGCCTACACCCACGAAGACAAGCTGACTGGCTCCAAGCGCTGGGTCTGGGGCTACTACACAGGCCCGGTGTCGCAGCAAGAGGCCAACACCATCGCTATGAGCCGCTGTGAAAATGCACTCACGGACGTCAAGACCCGGCAGGTCGATGGCAGGCTGCTGTTCAAGTTCGGCTCCAAAACCTGCGAGCTTCATCAGTTCTCAAAAGACGAGGCCTCGACTTCCGGTCAGCGTTAAGCGTGCGGATGTTTGGGGGCGGCCTTGTAAGTCGCTGCCGCGATAATCGCCCCCATGGAAACAAAATGGCTTGAGGACTTCGTCAGTCTGGCCGAGACCCGCAGTTTCAGTCGCTCGGCGCAGTTACGCCACGTGACGCAACCCGCGTTTTCCCGGCGCATCCAGGCACTGGAGGCCTGGGCCGGCACCGATCTGGTTGACCGCAGCTCCTACCCCACGCGCCTCACGCCAGCCGGCCAAACCCTTTATGCGCAGTCGCTGGAGATGCTGCAAGCCTTGCAAAGCACCCGCGCCATGCTGCGCGGCTACTCCAGCGCTGCTCAGGACGTGATCGAGTTTGCCGTGCCGCACACCCTGGCCTTCACTTTCTTTCCGGCTTGGGTGTCGTCGCTGCGCGAGAAATTCGGCCCTATCAAGAGCCGCCTGATCGCCCTCAATGTGCACGATGCCGTGATGCGACTGATGGAAGGCGGCTGTGATCTTCTCATTGCCTACCACCATGCATCGCAGCCCCTGCAACTCGACGCCGACCGCTACGAGATGGTGGTGTTGGGCGAGGAAGTGCTGGCTCCGTATTGCAAGGCCGACTCAAGCGGCCAGCCCCTGTTTAAGCTGCCCGGTCGGGCCGGACAGCCGCTGCCTTACCTGGGCTATGCACCAGGCGCCTACCTGGGCCGCGTTGCGGACCTGATCCTCAAGCAGGCGGGCACTGCGATTCATCTCGACCGGGTCTATGAGACCGACATGGCCGAAGGTCTGAAAGTCATGGCCCTGGAGGGACATGGCGTGGCCTTTCTGCCATACAGCGCCGTGAAGAAAGAGCTGCGCTCGCGTCGCCTAGTCAGTGCAGCGTCAGGCGAGCCGCACAGACTGGAGTTGACCATGGAGGTGCGCGCCTATCGCGAAAAGCCATTGGGGCGGGAGGTGCCAAAGGGCACCGCCCAGGCACTGTGGACCTATCTTGTCTCTGGCTCGGCGAAGGCATAAGGCCTGCCGGCGAAATGGGATTGGGGCGTGTGCTGATTCAGGCAATCCAAGGCTCTAGAATGTTGACCTTTATTGACACCGTGGTTTTCCACAGGAGGTATTGCATGAACAAACGAATTTTGGCTGTCGCTTTGGCCGTTTTCGCGGCAGGCGGCGTGATGGCGCAAGCAAACGACACAATCGCGAAGGTCAAGGCCTCTGGTGTTGTCACCATGGGCGTGCGCGATTCATCTGGCGCCTTGTCATACACCCTTGGGGACGGCAAGTATGCGGGCTTTCATTACGAGGTCTGTCAGCGCATTCTTGCCAATCTGGAAAAGGCGGCAGGCCGCAAGTTGGATATCAAGTACCAGTCGGTGACTTCACAAAACCGCATTCCACTGGTGCAAAACGGCACGGTCGATATTGAGTGCGGCTCCACCACCAACAACGCCACGCGCCAGAAGGACGTGGCCTTTGCGTTCACGACCTTCGTGGAAGAAGTGCGCATCGCCGTGAAGGCCAACTCTGGCATCACCTCGCTCAATCAGCTCAATGGAAAGTCCGTGGCAACCACCACCGGCACGACCTCTGTGCAACTGCTGCGCAAGCATGAACGTGCCGCCAATGTCGATTTCAAGGAAATCTTTGGCAAGGACCACTCCGATAGTTTCCTGTTGCTTGAGTCGGGCCGCGCCGAAGCCTTCGTGATGGATGGGCAGATTCTGGCCGGCAACATCGCCACCGCCAAAAATCCGGCTGACTTCAGAATCGTCGGCGAGACCATCAGCGTCGAGCCCATCGCCATCATGTTGCGCAAGGATGATCCGGCCTTCAAGAAACTGGCCGACGACACCATCCGCGACCTGATTCGTACCGGCGAAATGTCCAAGATGTACGACAAGTGGTTCGTGCAGCCAATCCCTCCGAAGAACACGCGCGTGGGCCTGCCGGCCAGCGAGGCGACCAAGGCGGCCTGGGCCAACCCTAACGACAAGCCGGTCGAAGACTACATGAAGAAGTGATCTTTGCCGCCGCAAGCGCAGGTGCATGCATCTGAACAATCAAGACCCCGCCGGGCACTGGTCTGGCGGGGTTTGGGCTTCTGGGTTTGAGGCGACTAAAGGAATTTGATCAGGGCATCCTCTGAACACGGGGCATTTGTATGGCATGGGACTGGCAGGTTTTCTGCAAGACGACAGACGGTGGCACATTGATGCCCAACTGCCTGGGCAAGGCCGGCGACATCACCTACCTTGACTGGATGTTCAGCGCCTGGGGCTGGACTCTGGCGGTGGCGGGTAGTGCATGGATCGTCGCGATGCTGTTTGGCATCATGATCGGTACCGTTCGCACTTTACCCAACAGCCCGTGGATCGTGCGCTTAGCCAATGGGTGGGTTGAGTTGTTTCGCAACATTCCCATCCTGGTTCAACTGTTCATCTGGTATTTTGTGGTTCCCAAGGCAATTCCGCCCATGCAGCAGGTTCCAGGCTTCCTGCTGGTGGTATTTGGTCTGGGCTTTTTCACATCGGCGCGAATCGCCGAGCAAGTGCGCGCGGGCATTCAGGCACTGCCTCGTGGTCAGCGCTATGCGGGATTGGCCATGGGCTTCACCACGGCCCAGACCTACCGCTACGTGTTGTTGCCAATGGCGTTTCGCATCATCATGCCGCCCTTGACCAGTGAGTCGATGAACCTGCTGAAGAACTCTTCGGTGGCTTTCGCTGTGTCGATTGCCGAACTCACCATGTTCGCCTTGCAGGCCCAGGAAGAAACTTCGCGCGGCATTGAAATCTATCTCGCGGTCACGGCGCTCTATGCCTTGTCTGCCTTCGCAGTCAATCGCATCTTCGCGTTCATCGAAAAGAAGGTGCGCATTCCCGGCTTTGCGGCGCCGGGCGCCACTGGGGCGGGGCACTGACATGGGAAACCTCGACCTCACTTTCCTGAGTTGGGACCTGATCAGCCAGTTTGTTCTGAAGGGTTTCATCTTCAGCGTGCAACTCACGGTGGTGGCGACGCTGGGGGGCATCTTGCTGGGCACTTTGCTGGCATTGATGCGCCTGTCGGGCAAGAAGCTGCTGGTGCTTCCCGCCACCGCCTATGTCAACGGCATGCGCTCGGTGCCGTTGGTGATGGTGATCCTGTGGTTTTTTCTGCTGGTGCCGGGAGCCTTCTACACCTACCTGCCCAATGGATCCAATAACCGGGCCGAGTATTCTGCTGTCATCACCTTCGTGGCCTTCGAGGCGGCGTATTTCAGCGAAATCATGCGCGCGGGCATCCAGTCGATTGCGCGTGGGCAGGTGCATGCGGGGCAGGCTCTGGGCATGACCTACAGCCAGAACATGCGGCTGGTGATTTTGCCGCAGGCGTTTCGCAACATGCTGCCGGTGCTGCTCACGCAAACCATCATCTTGTTCCAGGATACCTCTCTCGTTTACGCCATTGGCGCCTACGATCTGCTCAAGGGCTTCGGCACAGCCGGCAAGCTTTACGGCCGGCCCGAAGAGGCGTACTTGTTGGCAGCCATTGTCTATTTCATCGTCTGCTATGGCCTGTCTTACATGGTCAAGCGACTGCAGGCCAAGATCGCCATTGTTCGCTAAATTGAATCAGCAGGCATTCTCATGATCGAAATCAAGAACATTTCCAAGTGGTACGGCTCGGTGCAGGTGCTCACCGATTGCTCGGTCAACATCAACAAGGGTGACGTGGTGGTGGTCTGCGGCCCTTCGGGGTCTGGCAAATCCACGCTGATCAAAACAGTGAACGCACTGGAACCAGTGCAAAAGGGCGAAATCACGGTCGATGGCGTCAATGTCACCGACCCCAAGACGGATCTGCCCAAGTTGCGCAGCCGCGTCGGCATGGTGTTCCAGCACTTCGAGTTGTTCCCGCATCTGTCGGTCACCGAAAATCTCACTATCGCGCAAATCAAGGTCTTGGGGCGCAGCCAGGACGAAGCCCTCGCGCGCGGACTCAAAATGCTGGACCGCGTTGGCCTGATGGTGCACAAGGATAAATTTCCCGGCCAGCTCTCCGGTGGCCAGCAGCAGCGCGTGGCCATCGCCCGCGCTCTGTCCATGGACCCGGTGGTGATGCTTTTCGACGAACCCACTTCGGCGCTCGACCCAGAGATGGTGGGTGAAGTGCTCGATGTGATGGTGAAGCTGGCCAAGGAAGGCATGACCATGATGGTGGTCACGCATGAAATGGGCTTTGCCCGCAAGGTGGCCAATCGCGTGATCTTCATCGACATCGGCGGCAGAATTCTGGAGGATTGCTCCAAGGACGAATTCTTCAATCACCCTGAGAACCGCCAACCCCGGACCAAGGATTTCCTCAACAAGATCCTGGCGCACTGAAGGTCTGGGACAATACGTCCCATGAGCAACGCAGGACCGCTCCAAGGAGCGAAGGCCCCCTCGGGGGGCAGCACCGCGGCCTTGGCCGCAAGCGTGGGGGCACACATGACCCAGCAAATCACCATCACCCGCCCGGACGACTGGCACCTGCACGTGCGCGATGACGAGGCCTTGAAGGCCGTCGTGCCGCACACTGCGGCGCAGTTTGCCCGCGCCATCATCATGCCCAACCTCAAGCCGCCGGTGACCACGGCGGCGCAGGCTCTGGCCTACCGCCAGCGTATCTTGGACGCTGTGCCAGCGGGCCTGAGGTTCGAGCCACTGATGACGCTCTACCTCACCGACAATCTGCCGCCCGACGAGATCAGGCGGGCGGCGGATGCCGGTGTGGTGGCGCTCAAGCTCTATCCGGCCGGCGCCACCACCAACAGCGACGCGGGCGTGACCGACTTGCGCAAGACTTACCCCACTCTGGAGGCAATGCAGCGCGAAGGGCTACCGTTGCTGGTGCACGGTGAGGTGACGTCGCCGGAGGTTGATCTGTTTGATCGCGAGGCCGTCTTCATCGACACCCAACTGATCCCTCTGCGCCGTGACTTTCCCGAACTGAAAATCGTGTTCGAGCACATCACCACGCGCGACGCGGCGCAGTACGTGGCCGGCGCCGATCGTTTTACCGCTGCCACCATCACTGCGCACCATCTGCTGTACAACCGCAATGCCATCTTCACCGGCGGCATACGGCCGCACTACTACTGTCTGCCGGTCCTCAAGCGCGAGACCCATCGCCTGGCCTTGGTCGAGGCGGCCATCAGCGGCAGCGCAAAATTCTTCCTGGGCACTGACAGCGCACCGCATGCGGCGCAACTGAAGGAGCACGCGGTGGGCTGTGCTGGCTGCTACACGGCGCATGCGGCCATGGAGCTCTACGCCGAGGCCTTCGACAATGCCGGTGCGCTGGACAAGCTCGAAGCCTTTGCAAGTTTTCATGGTTCCGATTTTTATGGCCTGCCGCGCAACACCGGCACACTCACACTGCGCCGCGAGAGCTGGGCCACACCGGCTTCATACGCTTTCGGCGATGCGCAGCTCAAGCCGCTGCGGGCAGGTGAAGAACTGATGTGGCGGGCGGTCTAGCAGTTGATTTGTCCGCGCCTTGGCATGAGCCTTGGCGCGAGAGCGCCGAGCGCATCGCTACACGCTGGCAAGGCGGGGCGTTTCTCCACCATGCGCTCAATGCGGAGCATGGCGCACCTGTGCGCTTTGTCTCGCAGTCTGAGCTGCCCGCTGGCGAGCCCTACGAGCGACACATCTTTCAAACGGCTAGCTGCCCCACCCGCGAGAACCTGCACGATTTTTTCAATGGCCTGTGCTGGCTGCATTGGCCGCAGGCGAAGAGACGGCTCAATGCACTGCAGGCCGAGCAGATCGCAGCCGCAGGCGTCGGCGCCAGGCGGGGGGCGGTGCGCGATGCGATCACCGTGTTCGACGAAAACGGCGCAGTGTTGTATGCGCCAGAGCCGCTGTGGAAGGCCCTGGAGGCTCGCGACTGGCGCAGCCTGTTCATCGATTTGCGGCCGCTGTGGCGAGATGCCCGGCTGACCCTGTTTGGCCATGCCTTGATGGAGAAGCTCGCGCAGCCACGCAAGGCGCTCACGGCGCACATTTGGCGCTTGCCCTGCCCGGCGACTTCCATCGCCGATGCGGATGCCTGGCTGGTGCAGCAGCTAGGTCGCGACCAGTTGGCCGCAAAACCCTTCATACCCCTGCCGGTTCTCGGCGTTCCCGGTTGGTGTCCCGAAAACCAGAACTTTTTCTTCTATGATGACTCATTCGTATTTCGTCCGCTGGCGCGCCAGAACCTGACAACAACACCCGCGCCAAGGGCCTCGTCCACTTGATTCGGGGCTGGTCAGCCTCATCTTTGCGGCAAGGTGAGCTTCAGTCCCCCATTTTCGGAGAATTCATGAAACGCATTGTTCTGTTCGTGTTGACCAATCTCGCCGTGGTGGTGGTGCTGGGCATCGTGGCCAATCTGCTGGGCGTCAACCGATTCCTCACGGCCAATGGCCTTAACCTGGGCGCGCTGCTGGGCTTTGCCGCCGTCATGGGTTTTGGCGGGGCGATCATCTCGCTGCTCATTTCCAAACCCGTCGCGAAATGGAGCGCCGGCGTGCAGGTGATTGAACAGCCGCGCAACGCCGACGAAGCCTGGATCGTCGAAACTGTGCGCAGGTTTGCAGAGAAGGCCGGCATCGGCATGCCCGAAGTCGGTATCTTCGAAGGCGAGCCCAACGCCTTCGCCACCGGCGCCTTCAAGAACAGCGCGCTGGTTGCGGTGTCTACCGGCCTGCTGCAAGGCATGACCCGCGAGGAGGTCGAGGCTGTCATCGGCCACGAGGTGGCGCACATCGCAAATGGCGACATGGTCACCATGGCATTGATTCAAGGCGTGATGAACACATTCGTCGTGTTCCTCTCGCGCGTCATCGGCTACGCGGTCGATAGCTTCCTGCGCCGTGGCGATAGCCGTTCAGGTCCTGGCATCGGCTACTACATCACCACCATCGTGCTGGACATTCTGCTGGGTTTTCTGGCCGCCATCATCGTGGCCTGGTTCTCGCGCCAGCGCGAGTTCCGCGCCGACGCTGGCTCGGCCGGCTTGCTCGGCCGCAAGCAGCCAATGATCAACGCACTGGCGCGTC
Source organism: Comamonadaceae bacterium (assembly GCA_947476285.1). Classification (GTDB taxonomy): domain Bacteria; phylum Pseudomonadota; class Gammaproteobacteria; order Burkholderiales; family Burkholderiaceae_C; genus Ramlibacter. The sequence continues at coordinate 49,348 of CANJPU010000006.1, forward strand.
TGGGCGGCATGGTCCCTGGCGAATTGCCCAAGAGCATTCAGGCTTTTGGCATCACCTCGGGCGTGGGCAAGTTGTTCTCGACTCACCCGCCAATCGAGGAGCGCATTGCGCGCTTGCAGACGGCTTGAGGCTTCCAGAGATACCGTGCGCTGCTGCGCTGGCTACTGCGGACAAGCCGCTATCTGAGCAGCGCGATGGCAGCGGACATTTGCTCGTGTTCGAAGGCTGGGGCGAACTCCTTCGCTTCACGGGCCTGGAGCTCGATCCCAGGGCTTCTGGCCGCCGACTTCCACTCGGACACGGCCTGGACCACTTGAGACAGAATCGCCAACGCCTGCTCGGGATTCAGTGAGAAGTAATCCGCTCGTGCCATCAGCGCCGCCAAGGAGCCCACCGGGCCATCTTGCGGGGACAGCCAGGTCTTGGATTCGTTGATCTTGTCTGGAAATGGATTGATATCAAAGGCTGGGGCCAGCCGCCATAGCCCCTTCTCCACGTGCAGAAAGCCCAAGTTGTTCAGGTGGTCGTCCACATTGGTGATCAGCAGATTGAACACCAGGCGTCTCCAGAGCTGGCGCGTGTCGGCGACAGGGTCGTGCCCCCGGGCGCGAATCGCGTCCGCAATTTCGAAATAGCTTCGCTCTTCAGAGCGCGACGCTTGCAGCATGGAGGCGGCCGACAAATACGGAATACGCAAATCCCCCTCGGTTCGATCAAAGCGTTCGATCACCGCGACCGGTGTCCGTTCCACTTCTTCCACTCGGGCCTTCGCCGCATCAATGCCGGCGCGTTGCGCCAGGTGAAGAGCCAGCACTTCAGCGCGGGTGACATTGCGTTCATCGCTGACGCTGGGAAATTTTCCAAGGCACAGTCGCCCGTTCTTGTCGATCACCGTGCATTTGGGTCGAAGCCCTCCCAGGGAGGTGCCTTTACCTTGCAAGAAGCGCAGATCCGCCGCAGTGTCCTTGTTCATCTCCACGGCACGGCTGGCCTCATAGATCTTTTGCAAATCCACCAGCGCAGGTGTCTTGCGGCGACCGATTCCCGACTGTCTCAGGTAGTGTCCCGTCGAATCCCGAAGGCGCAAGGCGCCGACTCGGCTGAAGTCGTCCACCGCCAGCAGGTAATCCAGCTCAGTCAGCGGTGGCAGGCGCTCGGCCAAACGCCTTTTGGCATGGTCACGGGCGATCACTCTGCGGCCCCAAGCGTCGGGGGCCGTGTCCGCGATGGCGTGGTGGAACACGCAGTCCTGGGCTGTAGGCGCTCGCCGCCTTTGATGGCCCTGGATCAACTCCAGATCGGGTGACACGGCAAACCGGTGCGGGTCCGCGAGCCAGGTGGCGTCGTAGGTGAAGCTGGTGTTCTCGCGCGCGCCTTGCCTGACGTAGGTGAGTTGCCCCACGAGTTGGCCGGCCTCGCCGATGCACACCTGCACCGACTGGCGCACTGGGTCTGCAGTGCCTGCATTCATGGCTCTCACCGCGCCCCCGCTGTGCTGGTCGGCTTCTTGCTGCGTATGCGTTTGGGCACATGCTCGTCCGCCAGGGTCAGGCCGATGTCGTCCTGGGCCGTGTCTATGAGGGAGCCCAGTCGCTCGATCTCGCCGAAGACGTAGAGGGCGCGAGCGATGAAGTGCAGTGGAACGCGCAGGTCACCTTTTTCCATGCGCTTGATGGTTGAAGGCGATGCGCCGATGCGCTCGGCGAGCGACTCCTGTGAAATGTGCCGTCGGCGCCGCGCCAGCGCGAGATCTTGCCCCAGCTTGGCAATGGCGCGCTCCACCGGTGCCGGTGGAGGCAATCGGTTGGTATTAAAGGTCTTACTGGAGCCTTTATTGGATCTAATGGATTCCATCGGACCCATTATATTGGATCTTGTTCGATAGTTATCGGAGTTTGATTTTAATATACCCCATGGAGGCTATAAAACTACCTAAGGAGCCCTATGGGATCCATAAGTGTCTACGCAATGGTGTCGCTCGTCGGTATGGAACGATCGCTCCCCATCAACCCAAGCGCCACCGCCTCAGCCACCCGTATCCCGTCCACCCCGGCCGAGAGAATTCCGCCGGCATAGCTCGCGCCTTCGCCGGCCGGGTAGAGGCCGCGCACATTCAGGCTTTGGTAGTTCTCGCCGCGGGTGATCTTCAGGGGTGAGGATGTTCGAGTCTCGACGCCGGTGAGCACGGCGCCTGGCATGTCAAAGCCCTTGATCTTGCGGCCAAAGGCCGGCAGGGCTTCGCGCAGGGCGGCAATGGCGTAATCGGGCAGGGCGGTGTGCAAGTCGCCTAGCTTGACGCCCGGTTTGTACGAAGGCTCCACATCGCCAAGTTGGCTCGATGACTGTCCGGCGATGAAGTCGCCCAGCAACTGGGCCGGCGCCTGGTAATTGCCGCCGCCCAGCACAAAGGCGCGCGACTCCAACTCGCGCTGCAAGGCCATGCCAGCCAGCGGCCCGCCCGGGTAGTCGCGCGGGTCTATGCCTACCACCATGCCGGCATTGGCATTGCGCTCGTTGCGAGAGTACTGGCTCATGCCGTTGGTGACCACGCGCTGCGCCTCTGAGGTGGCCGCCACCACGGTGCCGCCCGGGCACATGCAGAAGCTGTAGACAGTGCGGCCGTTGCTCGCGTGATGGACCAGCTTGTAGTCAGCCGCGCCCAGTAGCGGATGGCCGGCATGCCGGCCCCAGCGTGCGCGGTCGATCACACCCTGCGGGTGTTCGATGCGAAAGCCGATGGAGAAAGGTTTGGCCTCCAGGTGCACGCCGCGTTGGTGCAGCATCTCGAAGGTGTCACGCGAGCTGTGGCCCAGCGCCAGCACCACATGATCCGTGCGCACCTCGTGCAGTTGGCCCGTGGCTTGATCGAGCACCGTGAGGCCGCGAACCTGTTTGCCATCGGCGTCTTGCTCGATCAGCAGATCGGTCACCCGGTGCGAAAATCGAACCTCGCCACCCAAGGCGATGATCTGCTCGCGCAGGTTCTCCACCACTTTCACCAGCTTGAAGGTGCCGATATGCGGGTGTGCCGCAACGAGAATCTCAGGCGGTGCGCCGGCCTTGACGAATTCAGCCATGACCTTGCGCCCCAAGTAGCGCGGGTCCTTGATCTGGCTGTAGAGTTTGCCATCGGAAAAGGTGCCGGCGCCGCCTTCGCCGAACTGCACATTGCTTTCGGGGTTGAGTTCGCCCTTGCGCCACAGTCCCCAGGTGTCCTTGGTGCGTTCGCGTACCTTCTTGCCGCGCTCAAGCACGATGGGGCACAGGCCCATCTGCGCCAGCACCAGCGCGGCGAAGATGCCACAGGGACCGAAGCCGACCACCACTGGCCGCACGGGCGGAGGCGTCGTGGCTTGCACGCAGGGCCGCCATTGCATGTCAGGCGTGATGTCCACATGCGGATCGTTCGCGCACTTGGCGATCACTGCGGGCTGCGACGACGGGTCGGTCAGCGTCACATCGACGATGTACACCGCTGCGAGCTGCGCCTTGCGCGCGTCGAAGCTGCGTTTGAAGATCTGCACATTGGCGATGTCGCCCTGCGGCAGGCCCAGCACGCGGCAGGCTGCGCCAAGCAATGGCGCTGCGGCTTGTTCCGCCTCGGGCAGGGTGAGCTTGATTTCGGAGATGCGAATCATGTGGATTCGTGGCTTGTGTTGATCAAGCAGACGAAGGCGGCGATCATAGCCGCCAGATCGCGCTTCTGGCGGCCCTGCCCAGTTCAGGCCGGCAGAAATCCTTCGATGGAAAGATAGCGCTCGCCAGTGTCGTAGTTGAAGCCCAGCACAGTGGTGCCGGCGGGCAGATCAGGCAGTTTCTGGGCAATGGCGGCCAGTGTGGCGCCAGATGAGATGCCGACCAGAATGCCTTCTTCGCGGGCGGCGCGCCGGGCCATCTCGCGGGCCGGTTCGGCATCCACCTGAATCACGCCGTCCAGCAGCGTGGTGTCGAGATTCTTGGGGATGAAGCCCGCGCCAATGCCCTGGATCGGGTGAGGCGAGGGTTGTCCGCCTGAAATCACGGGTGAGGCCACCGGTTCGACCGCAAATACCTTTAGCCTCGGCCATGCTGCCTTGAGCACCCGCGCGCAGCCAGTGATGTGGCCGCCTGTGCCCACGCCGGTGATCAGCACGTCCAGGCCTTCTGGAAAATCTGCCAGGATCTCTTGGGCTGTAGTGCGTGCATGCACTTCGATGTTGGCGGGGTTTTCGAACTGCTGCGGCATCCAACCGCCAGGGGTCGCGGCCAGCAGCTCCTGGGCACGGGCGATCGAGCCTTTCATGCCCTTCTCGCGCGGGGTGAGCTCAAAGCTCGCGCCGTAGGCCAGCATCAGGCGGCGGCGCTCCACCGACATGCTGTCGGGCATGACCAGCACCAGCTTGTAGCCCTTGACGGCCGCCACCATGGCCAGGCCGATGCCGGTGTTACCCGAGGTGGGCTCGATGATGGTGCCGCCTGGTTTCAGTGCGCCAGAGCGCTCGGCGTCTTCCACCATGGCCAGCGCGATTCGGTCCTTGATGGAGCCGCCGGGGTTGCTGCGCTCAGATTTGATCCACACCGGGTGGCTATTGCCAAACAACCGGTTGATGCGGATGTGCGGTGTGCGGCCAATGGTTTCGAGAATGTTTGTGGCTCTCATGAGGTATGCCTCCAGTTCGAATGCAAAGCGCTATTCTCGCGCGTGTCGGGCGCAAAAGGGTGATAATTCTCGGCGTGAAGCCCACCAGACCGCCGCTGGTGCAAGCCGTAAGGCCGACGCTCGCAAAGGTCGCAAGACTGGTGCGTGCATCGGGTGGAAACACCGCACTGGAGGAACGTCCGGACTGCACAGGGCAGCGTAGCAGGTAACACCTGTCCACCGTGAGGTGAGGATTAGAGCAACAGAGACGAGTCGCGGCGCGCAAGCGCTGCGGGTGAAACGGGCAATCTCTACGCGCAGCAATACCAAGTAGGCACACGTTGACGGGGCCCCCGGAGTGTGCGGGTAGGTAGCACCGAGCCGCCTGGCGACAGGCGGCCCAGATGAATGGCGGTCACGTCCGGGCAACCGGACGCCACAGAATCCGGCTTACGGTGGACTTCACACTTTCTTTTGATCGGCCGGTGAGCGCACTCACTCCTGCATCAGTCCGAGCGACTCGATGCGTTGCACGTGGGCGTGCAAAGAGCGCTTGGCCATGGGCCACATGCGTGGCGGCACGTCCTCGTAAGCCAGCTCAACCCATTCTTCCAGCGTGCCTTCGGGCCGGGTCTTCATGGCGGACATCACCTTGGCCTCGCGCTTGAGGCGGTGCGCCTTGAGATGTGCAACGGCCTGAGGTGCGAAACCCAGCACGTGGCCGTGGGCTGGCAGGATGAAGCCGATGTCATGCGCTTCGCAGGCGCGCGCCAGCCGGTCCAGCGAATCGATGTAGTCCGTCATGTCGCCGTCGGGTGGATCGACGATGGTGGTGCTGCCGTTAAGAATGTGATCGCCCGAGAACAGCAGGCCGTCTTCCAGCAGCACCAGGCACAGATGATTGGCCGCGTGGCCGGGTGTGTGGATCACCTTCAGGGTATGGCGCAGGCCACCGCCTTCGAGCACCAGCTCTTCACCGTCGGCCAGCGCACGTTCCGGCACGAATTCGCTGGCCGCTCGCGCCGTCGGCGCCGAAGGCAGTCCCAGGATCGCCGGCTTGTGGGCACACAGTGCCTGCAAGGGCCGGGCGCCAGGCGCGTGGTCCGGGTGAGAATGGGTGCACACGATCATGCGGATGTCGCCATTGGCGGCGCGCCAGAGGCGTTCGATGTGTTCGGGCTCATTGGGCCCCGGATCGATGGCGATGTAGCCAGTGTTGGGGTCGCCCACGAGATAACTGTTGGTGCCTGGCCCCGTCATCACGCCGGGATTGGGTGCCGTCAGGCGTGTGATGTTGCGCAGCAAGGGCACGGCTTGATCGGTGTGCCAATCCAGATGATGAACGAGCTGGCCGTCCGGGCTGACCAGCTCCAGTTCGCCAAAGGCCATCTCGTGTTCCATGAAGCGCACGGCGACGCCGTTCACGAAGCCACCGCGTGGACTGCTGGTCCACAGCGGCTTGCCGCTGCTGCAAGCCTGCAGCGCCGCATCAACCGAAGCGAACTTTGCCAGCCGCTCCAGCGTGCGCACGGTAGGAAAGATCATGAAGAAATTGCCAGCTTTGTGACGCGCCAGCGCGTCCTCTGGCCGCACCCACACCGGTTCGAACTGTTCGGCCTCATCGGCCACCGGTGTCTGGCCCTCGGGCATGCGCGCTGCCAGAAAGGGCACGTCAAAGCGGCGTGGCATGTCGCGGTCGGTGATCCAGTGGGCCAGCACGAACACTTGATCGGCGGCCAGCACCAGGCCGCGTTCCCGGCATTGAGCAATCAAGGGCTGGTGCCGGTCCAGTGAGGCCACGTCCTGGCCATCGACCGGGCGGCCATCGGCATGGCGTGCCAGCAGCACGCCCAACTCCTCGAAGCTCTCTCGCACTGCGGCGATGGCTTGTGTCAGGCGCAGATCATCCTGATCGGGGCGGCGCGCGGCCAGCTCGTGCACCTGCGCGTCAGCCGCGTCGATGCCGCCGCCGGGAAACACATAGGCGCCCGGCGCGAAACTGGCGGTGGGCGAACGGCGCGTCATCAGCACTTCCAGGCCTGCCTGGTGGTCGCGTAGCAGCAGTACCGTGGCGGCAGGGCGTGCAAGGGCCGGTTCGCGCTGAGCATGAATGAGTTGTGTGGGTCTGACCATTCGCACATTATCCGCAAGGTCGCTGGTGTATGCGAAAGTTGTCATCCACGCAGGCTACTCGTCTTCGGGCGTAATCTCCAGTGCCACCAGAATGCGCGCGACCATGTTGTAGGCCGCGATCGCGGCCGTCAGCTCGACCAGTTCAGTCGTGCCAAAGCGCTGACGCAATTGGTCGAACAGGGCGCTGTCCACTTTAATCTGCTGCGTCATCTGCGCTGCATAGCGCACCACCAGGGCTTGGTCGGCGCCCAGGCCGGTGGTGTCAGCGCATTGGCTCGCCACGAAAGCATTGAGCGCATCCAGATCCGATTGCGCGCCGCCCGCAGCCAGGAAGTCCGGCGCGTGATGGTGATACTCGTAGTGGGCGCCGGTCAGCAGAGCCACGGCGCAGATGCCCAACTCGCTCAGTTGGCGGTTCACCGACAGGCCGCTGCGCACGTTTTTCATGAAGACGTTCCAGCCTCGGGCGAGCGGCTCGCTCCAAAGCAGGGCGCGGTCAAGGTTCAGCAGTGTGCCGCCACGGCGCGCCAAGATGGCGTCGACCAGGTCGGCGGGTTGGGGCTTGAGATTGGCGGTCCAGTCGGGAATGCGCATGATGGATGGGTTCTGTGAGTGGGAAGTCACTCAGCATAAACGCAGCGACTTGCACCGCCCGGCGCCCCGGCCTCGCGCTGCGCAGACAATCCTGAAAACGGCAGTTGGCCGCTTATTTTCAGCAGGAAGCCCCCGTGAGCGTTGAGTTTCTTAGCCTTGAAGTTACTCACCGATTGGGTGCGAGCGCTACTCACTCGATTGAGCGTCTGACAAACCCGCTGGCGGCGTTGCTCCTCCTTGCAGGCATCAGCCTGCTGCGTCGTCGCGCCTTGCCATCGGGCCTGCCAGACGCCCACTCGAGCGAGTCCAACTGCCGTTTTCAGGATAATGGCCCCCCATGCGAATACGTTTCACCAAGATGCAGGGGGCCGGCAACGACTTCGTCGTGCTCGATGAAACCCGCGCGCCGTTGCACCTTTCGCCCGCGCAATATCGGTTCCTGGCCGATCGGCACTACGGCGTGGGCGCCGATCAAGTTCTGTCGGTGCGGCCCTCGCCAGCCGAGGGCCTTGATTTCGAATACGTCATTCACAACGCCGACGGCGGCCAGGTCGAGCAGTGCGGCAACGGTGCGCGTTGTTTTGCCCGCTATGTTCGCGACAAGGGTCTGACCCAGAGCGACCGCGTGAAGGTGCGCACCTTGTCCGGGGTGATCGAGCCGCAGCTCAATGCCGATGGACGCGTCACGGTAGACATGGGTGCGCCGGTGTTCGAGCCCGGCGTCATCCCCTTTGACGCCGCCGGCCTCTCGCCGCAGGCGGATGCCTCCTGGCACAAGTGGCATCTGGCACTGGGTGCCAACGCCGATTCGACCATCGTCGCCGTCGCCATTCTCTCCATGGGCAATCCACATGCGGTGATGGAAGTGGCCGACGTGGACAGCGCTCCTGTGCACAGCCAGGGCCTGTTGATCGAGCGCCATCCGCGCTTTCCCAGCCGAGTCAATGCCGGCTTCATGCAGGTGCAAAGCCGATCGTCCATCCGTCTGCGGGTCTGGGAGCGCGGTGCCGGCGAGACCCTGGCCTGCGGTACCGGCGCATGCGCCGCAGTGGTGGCCGGTATTCGTCTGGGTCGGCTGGACGGCAAAGTAGATGTGCACACGCGCGGTGGTGTGCTGACAATCGAGTGGGCTGGTGGCACCGCACCCGTGATGATGACCGGCCCGGCCGTCACGGTATTTGAGGGCGAGATTGAGGTACCCGAACTATGACAAACAACAACCCCATTAACCCCATCACAGAAGACGACATTGCCAACTACCTGGCAAACACGCCCGACTTCTTCACGCGTCATGCGCAGTTGCTCTCCACCGTGCAACTCACCAGCCCGCACGGCAATCGCGCCGTGAGCCTGCAAGAGCGGCAGGCCGAGATGCTGCGCGAAAAGATCAGGGCCCTGGAGCACCGGCTGATGGACATGGTGCGCAATGGCAATGAAAATCTCATCATTGCCGACCGCCTGCACCGCTGGGCATGCAGGCTGTTCCAGGTGCAGTCGGCGCGGGCGCTGCCACGCGCCATCGTCGACGAAATTCGTGCGCACTTCATAGTTCCGCAAGTGGCGATCAAGGTCTGGGATGTCAGCAGCCTTTATGGCGACGAAAACTTTGCGCAGGGTGTGAGCGACGATGCCTGCACCTTTGCTTCCTCGCTCACTCAGCCGTATTGCGGCATCAACTCCGGCTTCGAGGCCGTGAACTGGCTGGACGACACGGCAATGGCCATGTCGGTTGCCTTCATACCCCTGCGTGATGCGCCCGACAATGCCACCGGGCCGGCATTTGGCATGCTGGTGCTGGCTTCACCTGATCCCCAGCGATTCCAGGGCGGCATGGGCACTGATTTTCTGGAGCGCATTGCCGAAGTATCGAGCGCCGCCTTGTCGAGGCTGCGGGTCGAGTAAGCAAGCGCTACGGTCACACTTCGCATGAACTCGCCCGCACTGCCTCTGTCCAGCCAGGCGCTCGCGGACGACGCAGTGCTTCTGACGGAACGCTACCTGGAGCATGTGCGGGTTGAAAAGCGTCTGGCTTCGCGCACGGTGGAGTTGTATGCGCTGGACCTGCGCAAGTTGGCCGACCACGCGGCTGCGGCCGGAGTCGGGCTCACACAGGTTGGCAACACCCATATCCGCCGCTGGGTCGCAGCCATGCACAGCGCGGGCCGCAGCGGGCGTGGCATCGCGCTGATCCTCTCAGGCTGGCGCGGCTTCTATGCCTGGCTTGGCCGACAGTCATTGGTGCAAAGCAATCCGGTGCAGGATGTGCGCGCGCCCAAGGCACCCAAGCCACTGCCCAAGGCCTTGAGTGTGGACGAATCGGTGCAGTTGGCGGCCTACCGCGACGAACAGGCCGATGCATGGCTGGAGGCGCGTGACAGCGCCATGGTCGAACTGCTATACGGCAGTGGCCTGCGGGTGGCTGAACTGGTGGGGCTGGATGTGCAGGCCAGCGCGCTTGCGCGTGGCTGGATCGACCAGCAGGATGCCCAGGCGCATGTGCTGGGAAAGGGCGGTAAGCGTCGCAGTGTGCCGGTGGGGGGCAAGGCGCTGGAGGCGCTGGCCCGATGGCTGGCCTTGCGCGAGCAGCACGCGCCAGCGAGCCAGACCGCCCTTTTTCTGGGCCGGCGTGGCACGCGTCTGACAGCGCAATCGGTGTGGCAGCGGCTCAAGCAACGCAGCCGCAATGCGGGCCTGGCCACGCCAGTTCATCCGCACATGTTGCGTCACTCTTTCGCGAGCCATTTGCTGCAGTCCAGCGGCGACCTGCGGGCCGTGCAAGAACTGCTGGGCCACGCCAACATCACCACCACCCAGGTCTACACTCGGCTGGACTTCCAGCACCTGGCCAAGGCCTACGATGCCGCGCATCCGCGAGCGTTGCGCTCCAAGCCCAGGCGCTAGAACCTCTCCCCCTCAGCTCCTGAGCGAGAACACCGCCCGCTTGCTGTCAGCCGGTACCGCTGCAAGCACTGCGTTGAGGCGTTCCATCACCTTGGCTGCATCGGCCCGCTCGGTGGGCACAAGGGTCTGTGCGACGCGCACCTGGGCGACGAACTCGAGGGGCTTGTCCTTGAAGGGCATCAGGCAGCGCGCCACAATTCGGGGCCCGGCTGATGCGCAATCCTCGTCGGTCAAGGGGCCTTCCATCAGCATTCCAAAGCGCTGGTCTGACAAGCGGGCAACTGAGTCGATCTCGCGTGCTGCGGACAGAACACGCCCGGCCACCAGAAGCGGCAGTTCCTCGGCAGCCCGGGCACCGAACTGGCGCTTCACCTGATCGACGTTGACCAAGTCGATCAACAGGACAGCGCTTTGGTGCTTGAAGCGATCGGATCGGGCCATCATGCGCACCAGTCGCTCCATGAAGACATCGGCGTTGATAAGACCGGTGGCCGGGTCGATGCGGTCCAGTCCGTGTACCCGACGCGTGTGCTCGCGCTGCTGCTGGCTGCGAAGCATCAGAATCACCAGCAAGAGGGGCAATTCCACTGCGATGCCGATCTGCAGGCCATACAAGGTCCAGAAGCTCACGGGTATGAGTCCGGTGACCCGGGCCAACGGAAACGCGGCACCAATCACGACGGGCATCGCACCCATCAACAACCAAGGCGCATAGCGGTCGCCGCGCCGGGCCGCCCAGTAGATGATGGCAAGGCTCACCACGCAGGCAGCGACGATATAAGGCACCATGGCCTTGAACCGCTGGGATGGTTCGACCAGAAAGATGGCCCCTGCAACAGCCACCGACAGCAGTGAGAGCCCTACCACCAGCCTGGACATGCGCAGCGAGCGTTCCGACAGGGACACGGCCACGCTGGAGAACCACAACAGTGATCCTGCCGCCAGCGTTGGAATTGCCATAGGCGCCATGTCGTTCCAAATTGGCGCGCGCGGCCACAGGTGAAGCCCGCCTATGCCTGTCATGGCGGCCTGGCTCAGGCCTATCAGGGCCACCGTGAGGGCGTAAGCGCCGTGGGCCCCGTCATGCAGCGACACCGCGCTGAGCAGGCCCACGATGGCTGCCAGCCCGATCAGGCCGAAGAACATGCCCAGGACCAGTGAGGTGCGCTGCCCTTGCCGACTGATGTAGCTCTCGCTCACGAAAGACAGAGGCGGGCTGAAACTGTGTGGGTTGCGTACCCGAAGCAGATAGTGCTGCGGCTTCTCTGCGGACACCATGACTGGCAAGAGCGGATAGCGGTGCGGGACCGGCCAGTCGGCCACCGGCACCCTGTCCCCTGCAGATTGCGGCAGCCAGCGACCCAGGCCGTCTTGCGTGTACAGGGTGACCAGATCAACCGCCGGGTAGGGGATGTCCAGGTACCAGCGCTCGGCGTCGGGGGCGGGCGGCACCGTGAAGCGAAACCAAAGTGTCTTGCCCGCAGTCAGCGGGTAGATGATGCCCTCGCCACTGGGCGTCCAGGCGATGGACGAGTCGATGGCCACCTGCTCGGGCCTGGCTTCATGGCCCTGCTCGATCCAGGTGTCGCCCCAGTCCAGCAGGCGTACGGGTTGCCTGGACGCATCAAGGTCCAGCACCGTGCGACCCATGACGGGAAGCGCAAGAGACAAGAGCAGAAGGACAGCCGCCAGAGCGTTGCGGCCGCGAATCGCGAACACCATTCATGGTCTCCAGAAGTCCCTATTGTGCTTGGACGCCACCGACTTCGTCTCCTGGGACAATGACGGACATGAAAACAATTCGGCTCAAGGAGGGCAAAGAGCGCTCGCTCCAGCGCCGCCATCCGTGGATATTCGATTCGGCCATTGCCAAGGGAAGTGCCGATCCCGGTGAAACCGTGCGCGTCGAATCGCACGCGGGGCAGTTTCTCGCCTGGGCGGCGTTCAGTCCTGCTTCACGTATTCGAGCGCGTGCCTGGAGCTTTGTGCAGGAGGATCGGATCGATCCCGAATTCATCGCGGCTGCGTGCCAAAGGGCCATACGGGCGCGCCTTCGCTTTGATATTCCGAGCGATGGCATGCGGCTGGTGCATGGAGAGTCCGACGCACTGCCCGGCCTCATCGTTGATCGCTATGGCGATACGCTGGTGGCGCAGTTCCTGTCGGCCGGCGCACAGCGCTGGAAGGCGGTGCTGATCGACGCCTTGCAAAAGGAGACCGGCCTTGAGCGGCTCTATGAACGCTCGGACACACAGTCGCGCGCTTTGGAAGGCCTGGAGGCCGCCAGTGGCTGGCTTAGCGGCCAAGGCCCCACCGAGCTGTCCATTCGCGAACACGACTGGACCTTGACTCTGGACATCGCCACCGGCCACAAGACTGGCTTCTATCTGGACCAGCGCGACAGCCGAGGCAAGTTTGCCGCCTATGCGCGCAGACTCGGCTTTGAGCGCGTGCTCAACTGTTATTGCTACACCGGCGGCTTCACCATCGCCGCGCTGGCCGGCGGGGCAGGCCATGTGACCTCCATCGATTCCTCCGCCCCTGCGCTGGCACGCGCGCGTGCCCACGTAGAGTTGAATGGCATGGACACGAGCCGCACCGACTTCCTGGATGCGGATGTGAATGCGTCCTTGCGCCGCTTCATCGAGGAAGGCCGCAGCTTCGATGCCATCGTGCTCGATCCGCCCAAGCTGGCTCGCACGGCGGCGCATGCCGAGCGTGCCGCGCGAGCCTACAAAGACATCAATCGGCTGGCGCTGAAACTGCTGGAGCCGGGCGGCGTGCTTTTCACTTACTCCTGTTCGGGCGGCATCAGCGCCGACCTGTTCCACAAGATCGTGGCATCGGCCGGCGCCGATGCCGGGGTGGATGGCTACATTGGTGAGCGCCTGAGCGGCTCCTCAGATCACCCTATGACGCTGGCCTTTCCGGAGGGTGAGTACCTCAAGGGTTTGGTGGTGATGCGCAAGTCCTGAGCGAGCATGCGCTGACCCTGTCAATCGTAAGGGCTGGAGATTCAAGAGCCCGGCCCCAACTTACTTAAACTCAAGCATTTCCGCAGGAACCGACCATGAGCCTTATCCCCGCCACCATCCTCACCGGCTTTCTGGGCTCGGGCAAGACCACGCTGCTCAAGCGCGTGCTCGCGGAAGCGCACGGCCAGAAGATCGCGGTGATCGAAAACGAGTTCGGCGAAGAGAACATCGACAGCGACATCCTCGTCACCGAAAGCAAAGAGCAGATCATCCAGATGAGCAACGGCTGCATCTGCTGCACCATCAGGGAGGACCTGCGCGCCACGCTGGCATTGCTGGCAGCCAAGAAGCGCAAGGGGGAGCTCGATTTCGACCGCGTCGTCATCGAGACCACTGGCCTGGCCGACCCCGGCCCGGTGGCCCAGACCTTCTTCATGGACGATGAAATTGCCGAGGCCTTCCTGCTGGACTCGATTCTCACGCTGGTGGATGCCAAGCACGCCGCACAGCAGCTCAACGACCGCCAGGAAGCGCGGCGCCAAGTGGGGTTTGCCGACCAGATCTTCATCAGCAAGACCGATCTGGTGTCGGCGCAAGAGGCCGATGCACTGGGCCACCGCCTTAAGCACATGAACCCCCGGGCGCCGCAGAAAGCAGTGCATTTTGGCGAAGTGTCCTTGAGCGAGGTATTCGACCTGCGCGGCTTCAACCTCAACGCCAAGCTGGACATTGATCCCGACTTCCTCAAGGAAGACGACCATGACCATGATCATGATGCTCATGGTCATGAACATCATGATCATGCATCAGGCGAGCATTGCGATCACCCCTCGCACGCCCACAAAGGGCAGGGTCACCACCATCACCACGATGACGACGTCAAGAGTTTCGTTTTCAGGTCCGAAAGGCCTTTTGATCCGGCCAAGCTGGAAGACTTTCTGGGCGCGATCGTCAATGTCTACGGGCCGCGCATGCTGCGTTACAAAGGCGTACTGCAAATGAAGGGCACCGAACGAAAGGTGATCTTCCAGGGCGTGCACCAATTGATGGGAAGCGACCTCGGACCCCTGTGGGGCGCCGACGAGCCGCGTCTGAGCAAGATGGTGTTCATCGGCATTGACTTGCCGCGCGACATATTTCTCCAGGGCCTGGAACAATGCCTTGCCTGAGGTGTCGGCTGCGAGTTTATTTGCGCCTAGCGCAGCCGAAGACTGCTTCTTGAGTTAGGCTAGCGACCTTTTTACGCTTCGGATGCTGGATGATTGTCTCGCTTCTACAACTTCTGGCATTCCCCTTTGGGCGCTCTGTGGCTGAGAGCGGCGGTGAAAAGCCCAACCGTGAGCGCCCGACGCACGACAATCAGGGTATAACTCGCACTCATGAAGTTGATACCCTCACAGAACAACAGCAGACGGCAGTCCAGCGGCCATCCCGTGCCGGCGAGGTTGCCGCGAGGAGACAGGAAGTGAAACCCCAACCAAAGTCAGGCAAATCGGCAGCCACTGGCAAGTCGGTCGCCAAGTCCAAGCCGATTGCCAAGCCGGCCAAACCAGGTAAACCGGCCAAACCGGCCAAACCGGCCAAATCAGCCAAACCAGCAAAGGCTGCGCCCAGCAAGGCATCCGAAAAGAAGGTGCCTGCCAAAGCTGCGGTGGTCAAGCCGGTGCCAGCCAAGAAAGCACCGACCAAAGCGGCGGTTAAGGCGGCGCCAGCAAAGCCAGTTCCCAAGAAACAGGTTCCCAAGAAACCAGTGCCCGCAACCAAAGTCGCGGCGGCTGCAAAGCCCACCGCAACCAAGGCTGCGGCTGCCAAACCCTCGTCGAGCGTCTCACCCGTGCCTTCCAAGCCCATCCAGGCGCTTCCGCGCGCCATGCCACCCCGACCCGATGCCGCCACTCTGACGGCAGAGCCGGCTCGGGCAAGCAAACCCTCGGCGCGACTGGCGCAGATCACGGTGCCATCGATGGCGCAATCCGTGGCCTCCACAGCCGCCAAAGCAAGTTACCTACAGACAATGTCCCCTGCCGTGCTCACCCCTCCGCCCCTGCTCGCTATCAAGAAAGACCCCAAGCTCGCCAACAACTGGAAGAACAAATCGGTCGAAAATCTCACCGACGCCGAAGTGCTGGCTATGCCTGATTCGGAGTACATGAAGGACAAGCAAATGGCCTTCTTCCGTCGCAAGCTCATGCAACTGAAGCAGGACATCCTCAACAGCGCGGGCGAAACCACCGAGCACCTGCGCGAGGACACCGTGATCGTCCCCGATCCGGCCGATCGCGCGACGATCGAAGAAGAGCATGCGCTGGAGCTGCGCACGCGCGACCGCGAGCGCAAGCTGCTCAAGAAGATCGAGCAATCCATCGTCCGCATCGATGCGGGCGACTACGGTTACTGCGACGAAACCGGCGAGCCCATTGGGGTGGGGCGCCTGCTGGCCCGGCCCACTGCGACGCTTTCGCTCGAAGCGCAGCAGCGCAGGGAACTCAAGCAGAAGATGTTCGGAGACTGAACCGGCTAGGGCTGCGATTCTTCGCGGTACCCCGGGGACGCCCTATTCACCATGCCGCCGAAGGAAGAGAACAACGGTCTTCTGTCCAAGGTAGTCCGGTTCGTCAAGAATCCGTTGACGAGCTGGGCTGAGCTCGATCATCCCGAGGCTGACCGCGAGAGCGGTTACTCCAAGCAGATGCTCAAGGAGATGATCGAGCGTAAGCGGCGCAATGACTTCGTGCGCAAGCGCGAGTTCGACATGCTGCGCAAGATGCGCCGCAGCGAAGTCATGGCGGGCCAAGATCCCCTGGCCCGGCCTTCCTTCTTTCAAAGCTCCATGCCCTCGCGGCCGGATGATCGCGCCTCCACGCTCAAGAAGATCGATGAGATCGAGGCCCAGATGTCCATGCAGTGGTGGAAGAACAAGCATGGCGATAAAACCAGCGATCCGAGCAGTACTAATTTTCCCTTGTCCTCGGAGATGCCGATCGAGGCAAGCACGCGCCCGCCGGTGGCTTCCCCCGCACCCCGTTCTACCTCCTACACCCGGACATCTCCGCAGTCGTTGCCTGAAGCGCCCAAGCCAAACCCTCAGGAATCGGCGCCACTGCTCGACACGCATCTGCCAGGTGTGCCAGTGCCCGTGCAGCCGGCGGGAGGCAGACATGCCGCGCCACCCGCCCCCCGCGCCGCGACCCCACTGGCGCGGCCCGAGCCTGTGCCAGAGTTTTCAGCGGTGACGCCACTGGCGGCGTCCGCTTCGGATTCCACAGCGAGCACCGGATTCGGTGCGTCAAAGCTGTTTGCCATCGATGTGGGCGAATTCGCCCATGATCCCGAACTGGAAGAGGCCGCCATCCGTTTTGCCAACGGCGATGATGCCGGCGCAGAAGCCGGACTGGTGGAAGTGCTCGGCCCCAAGGGCAGCCGCAACAATCACGAAGAAACTTGGATGGCCTTATTCGATCTGTATCGCGCCACTGGCCAGCAGGATCGATTCGAGGATGCGGCAATCGACTTCGCGGGCCGCTTCGGTCGTTCGGCGCCGCAGTGGTTCGCCATCGGCGAGAGCGTGGGGGCCGTCTCGGCGACTGCCGCCAGCAGGCCACCGCTATCCGCCGCGAATGCAAGCAGCTGGGCCGCACCCGCGCTGGTGGGCACGCAGACATTGGCGGCCCTGGATGCGGCCCTGTCCAAGTCGCCTTCGCCCTGGAGCCTGGACTGGTCCAGGCTCAACGAAATCGACGAGGCAGCAGTGCCTGCTCTGACCGCTCTGTTCACGCATTGGTCAAGCCAGCCGGTGCAGTTGCTCTTCATCGGCACGGACCGGCTGGACCAAGCGATCAAGACTGCAACGCGCTCTGGCGACAGGGACGTGAGCGAAGAGTGGTGGAAGCTGCGCATGGAAGTTCTGCGCGTCATGCGCAAGGCCGATGAATTCGAGCTGGTGGCGCTGGACTACTGCGTCACCTATGAAGTCTCGCCGCCTTCGTGGGAGCGGGCGCGATGCGATTTCAGGGCTTTGGCGGCGGACGGCTCAAGCGACGCTGGCGCGGCGATGAATCGCCAGGCTTTCAGCGATTCCATGCCTTCCGTCCTGCCCCAGAGCGAGATGCCCTCCACCGCAGGCGTCAGCTCTCAGTTGGGCAGCGTGTCGACCATCGCATTGTCAGGCCAGGTGCTGGGCGACGCCAACGCAGATCTGGCCGCACTGGAAGACAAGAGACTGGCCGCAGATACCATGGTCATCGACTGCGCCAGCCTGATCCGAGTCGACTTCTCGGCGGCGGGCACATTGCTGAACTGGGTCACCGCCCGGCAGGCCGAAGGCAGGCAGGTGCAGTTCGTGGATGCGCATCGCCTGGTTGCTGCGTTCTTCAGTGTCATTGGCATCAGCGAACATGCGCGGGTAGTGATTCACGCGGACTGATCTGGCGCGGTCTTGCACCTGCTCACCATTCGTTCGATCTTCCATTTTCCTCAACCCAACCGATCTCAAGTTCTTCGATGGACCCATTTCACGGCACAACCATTGTCAGCGTCCGGCGCCAGCGCGCCGATGGGCGTTGGCAGGTGGCCATCGGCGGCGATGGACAGGTCACCCTCGGCCACATCATCATCAAGGGCTCTGCACGCAAGGTGCGCAAGCTCTATCACGACAAGGTCATTGCCGGCTTTGCCGGCGCCACCGCAGACGCCTTTACCTTGTTCGAGCGCTTTGAAGCCAAGCTGGAAAAGCACCAGGGCCATCTGGTGCGATCGGCCATCGAACTCACGAAAGACTGGCGCACCGACCGCGTGCTGCGGCGACTCGAAGCCATGCTCGCTGTGGCCGACCTGGAGGCGTCGCTCATCATCACCGGCAATGGTGATGTGCTGGAGCCTGAGCATGGCATCGTCGCCATCGGCTCGGGCGGCGCCTATGCGCAAGCCGCAGCCAAGGCCTTGCTCGACAACACCACGCTGGGCGCGCCCGAGATCGTGAAGAAGTCGCTTGAAATTGCTGGCGAGCTGTGCATCTACACCAACCAGCAACACACCATTGAGACCTTGGGCTAGAGGGTCTTTCCTTCCCGATTCACGGCTTCACAATCGAGCGCGCCATGCTCAAAGTTCCAACCCCCATGACACCCCAGGAAATCGTTTCCGAACTCGACCATCACATCGTCGGACAGGCACAAGCCAAACGCGCCGTGGCCGTGGCATTGCGCAACCGCTGGCGCAGGCAGCAGGTCGATGAAAAGCTGCGTGGCGAGATCACCCCAAAAAACATTCTGATGATCGGCCCCACTGGCGTGGGCAAGACAGAGATCGCGCGCCGACTTGCGCGGCTGGCCGATGCGCCCTTCATCAAGGTGGAGGCCACCAAGTTCACCGAGGTGGGCTATGTCGGCAAGGATGTCGACTCGATCATCCGTGATCTGGCTGAGATCGCCGTGAAGCAGACCCGCGAGGCCGAGATGCGCAAAGTGCGCACGCGTGCGCAGGACGCCGCCGAAGAGCGGGTGCTCGATGCCTTGATACCGCCGCCACGTGCCACAGAGGCCACGAGTGAAAGCACAGCCCGGCAGGTGTTTCGCAAGAAGCTGCGAGAGGGGCTGCTCGATGACAAGGAAATCGAGATCGAGGTCGCCCAGGCGTCTGCCCAGCTTGAAATCATGGGGCCCGCAGGCATGGAGGAGATGACCGAGCAATTGCGTGGCATGTTCGGGCAGATGGGCGGCGCGCGGCGCAAGACGCGCAAGCTCAAGATCGCAGAGGCAATGAATTTGCTGGTGGAAGAAGAGGCGGGCAAACTTGTCAACGAAGACGAGATACGCGCAGCCGCCATTCATAACGCTGAGCAAAACGGCATCGTCTTCATCGACGAGATCGACAAAGTGGCATCACGAGGCTACGCCGGTGAAGGCGGCAGCGGCGCAGAGGTGTCCAGACAAGGCGTTCAGCGCGACCTGTTGCCATTGGTCGAAGGCACGACCGTATCGACCAAGTACGGGCCGATCAAGACCGACCACATATTGTTCATCGCCAGCGGCGCGTTTCACTTATGCAAGCCCAGTGATCTCATCCCGGAATTGCAAGGGCGTCTACCTATTCGCGTAGAGCTTGATTCGCTGTCAGTGCAGGACTTCGAGGCCATTCTGACGCAAACGCATGCGTCGCTTGTGAAGCAGTACCAGGCCTTGCTTGCAACCGAAGGCGTGTTGCTTGAGTTCGAGCCGCAGGCCATCACACGTCTTGCGCAGATTGCCTATGAGGTCAACGAGCGCACCGAGAACATCGGCGCGCGCCGGCTTTCCACCGTCATGGAGCGGCTACTAGACGACATCAGCTTCAATGCACTCAAGTTTCAGGGGCAAACGGTCATCAGCGCAGCCTATGTGGACGATCGTTTGCAGGAGCTCAGCCGTAACGAGGATTTGTCCCGGTACATCCTCTGAGGCAGAAAAATCAGCTACAGATAAATGGCGATAGTTCTGAGGAATCACTTTCACAGCCATCGCTAAGTACTTAATTTAGAAGGGTTTTTATCCGGATGCTCGGTTCAAAATCCGTTCTAAGTGCTTGATTTCATTACGAAATTTCCCTTGTCTTGACGCTTGTGTGGTGGTGTTTTCCTGCTACAGTGCAAAAATGTGCAATTAAGTGGTGAATCGTGCGTGTTGCACGCCACAATTGCTCATTTCTCCGTAGCAAGGGCTTACACCGGTGTTCCAAGGCGCTTCTTCTCTCAGCCTCGATGGCAAAGGCCGGTTATCCGTACCGACGCGCCATCGCGAGGTGCTGAGCGCCACGGCCGCCAATCACCTGACCATCACCCGCCATCCGCATGGCTGTCTGATGATTTTTCCGCGTCCCGAGTGGGAGAAATTTCGCGATCGCATCGCAGCTTTGCCGATGGAGGCACAGTGGTGGAAAAGAATATTTCTTGGCAATGCGATGGATGTCGAGCTCGACGGCACGGGTCGAGTTCTGGTCTCGCCGGAGCTTCGCACCGCAGCAGGCATCGACAAAGAGACCATGCTGCTGGGCATGGGCAATCACTTCGAGC
This sequence comes from Comamonadaceae bacterium, assembly GCA_947476285.1. Taxonomy (GTDB): domain Bacteria; phylum Pseudomonadota; class Gammaproteobacteria; order Burkholderiales; family Burkholderiaceae_C; genus Ramlibacter. Next base: position 69,614 of record CANJPU010000006.1, read on the forward strand.
TGTGGGACAAGGCGACATACGAAGCCAAGGAAGCGGAGGCGCTCCGAAGCGACATGCCCGACGTCTTCAAGGAATTTTCCTTTTGAAAGCAGGCGGTGGATACATGGCAACACACCACCGTCTTGTTGAACGAAGCAGTTGCGGGCCTGTTCCGCGATGCACTCATCAAGCCGGACTCAATCTTCGTGGACGCCACCTTCGGGCGTGGCGGCCATTCGCGCCTGATCCTGTCGCACCTTGGTCCGCATGGCCGCCTGATCGCTTTCGACAAGGACCCCGAAGCGATTGCGCAGGCGGCACAGATCTCCGATCCGCGCTTCTCGATTCGGCACGAGGGTTTCGCACAGCTGGGCGAGCTTGCGTCTGCAAGCGTGGCCGGCGTGCTGATGGATCTGGGCGTGAGCTCGCCGCAGATCGACAACGCGCAGCGTGGCTTTTCGTTTCGCAACGACGGACCGCTGGACATGCGCATGGACCCCACGCGCGGTCAGAGCGTTGCGCAGTGGCTTGCCACCGCGCCGGTCGAGCAGATTGCGCAGGTGATTCGTGAATACGGCGAGGAACGGTTTGCTGTTCAGATTGCAAAGGCGATTGTGGCTCGCCGACAGGAACGGGGTCCTCTTTCAGGCACCGGCGAACTGGCCCAGCTCGTGGCTGGCGCGGTCAAAACCCGCGAGCCGGGCCAGGATCCTGCAACGCGCACATTTCAGGCTTTTCGGATTTTCATCAACGCCGAGCTTGAAGAGCTACAACAAGCGCTAGAGGCAAGTTTGGACATTTTGCAGGCTCAGGGTCGGCTCGTGGTGATCAGTTTTCATTCGCTGGAGGACCGCATCGTCAAGCAGTTCATTGCCAGAAATTCTCGCGAGGTCTTCGACCGCCGCGCGCCCTTTGCTGCGCCCAAGGCGATGAAGCTGCAGGCGCTCGCGCGCATCAAGCCATCGGCGGGCGAAATTGCCGCCAATCCGCGCGCGCGCAGCGCCATCATGCGCGTGGCCGAGAGGACGCAGGCATGAGTTCTTTGCACATAAGCCCCGGTATGAGGGCGATGGCATGACACGCCTGAATATCGTCATCCTGATTGCAGTGCTGGTCAGCGCGCTCTACCTGGTGCGCACGCAGTATGAATCCAGGCGTCTGTTCACCGAGCTTGACCGCGCGGTTGCCCAGGCGCATGGGCTGGAGATCGAGCACGAACGGCTGCAGGCTGAGAAGCGCGGCCAGGCTACGCCATTGCGCGTGGAAAGGCTGGCCAAGGATCAGCTTCAAATGCGCCCGGCATCACCCGGCATTACGCTATACGTCGCGCTCAATGGATCGCCCATGGCTTCTGCCCCCGCAGCACCGGCCTTCCTGCCAGCGGCCCCGGCGCGCGGCACAAAGGCTGCGGGGGTTCGCCCATGAGCCGCAGCGTCGCCTATGCATCCAGCCCGCTGCTGGCCAGCCGGACACCCGTGTGGCGCAGCAAGTTCATTGTGGCCGCCATTGCGCTGGGTTTTGTCGGGCTTGCCGGCCGCGCCGCATGGGTGCAGGTATTCGCAAACGATTTCTTCCAGCGCCAAGGCGAGGTGCGCTTCGCCCGCACGCTGGCACTGCCAGCCAACCGCGGCCGCATCCTGGATCGCAATGGCCAGCTTCTGGCCACCAGCGTGCCCGCACCCAGCATCTGGGCCATCCCCGAGGACATCGATCGAGACAAGGCCAAGCTCACCCGGCTCGCGGCCTTGCTGGCGATGCCGCTGTCGGACCTGGAGAAGAAGCTGGAGGACGAAGACAAGACATTCGTATGGCTCAAGCGTCAGGTGGACGAGGCGGTGGCAGTGCAGATCACCGAGCTCAACATCAAAGGCGTCTATCAGCGCAAGGAATACAAGCGCCAGTATCCCGAGGGCGAAGCGGCAGCCCATGTGGTGGGCTTCACCAATGTGGAAGACCAGGGCCAAGAGGGCATCGAACTGGCGTTCGAGAAGGAACTGGCAGGCCGTGCAGGCTCGCGTCGCGTCATCAAGGACCGGCTCGGACGCGTGGTCGAAGATGTGGGTGAGCAAGTGCCACCGGTGGATGGCCGCGACCTGCAGCTATCGGTGGACAACAAGGTGCAATTCTTCGCCTACCAGAAGCTGCGTGATGCGGTGCTCGAACACAAGGCCAAGGCCGGCAGTGTGATCGTGCTGGATGTGGCCACCGGCGAGGTGCTCGCTCTGGTCAACTACCCCAGCTTTGTGCCCGACAAGCGGCAAAACCTCTCGGGCGCCCAGTTGCGCAACCGCGTGCTCACCGACACGTTCGAGCCGGGCTCCACCATGAAGCCCTTTGTGATTGCGCTGGCACTTGAGAAAGGTCTTGTGCGGCCCGAGACGCCCATCCAGACCGCGCCCGGTCGCTTGACCATAGGCGGATCAACCATCAGCGATGCACACCCACACGGCGTGCTCACCGTCAATGAAGTGATACAAAAATCGAGCAACGTGGGCACCGTGAAGATGGCCATGCAGATGCAGCCACGCGAGATGTGGGAGATGTTCTCGCAAGTCGGGTTTGGCCAGAAGCCTCAGGTGCCTTTCCCTGGCGCGGTCAGCGGCAGGCTGCGCGCCTACAAGACATGGCGCCCAATTGAGCAGGCCACCATGAGTTACGGCTATGGCATCTCGGGCAGCCTGTTCCAGTTGGCACGGGCCTACACCGTGTTTGCCCGCGACGGCGACGTGCCGCCCATCACCATGCTCAAGTCGAGCCAGGCTGCCGCCGGTGTGCGCGTGATTGATCCGAAGACGGCTCAGGCAGTGCGCAACATGCTGCACCTGGTCACCCTGCCCGGGGGCACAGCGCCAAAGGCGCAAACCATGGGCTACTCGGTGGGTGGCAAAACCGGCACCGCGCACAAGCAGGAGGGCAGAGGCTACGCCGACAAGAAATACCGTGGTTTCTTCGTGGGTCTCGCGCCGGCGGAGAAGCCGCGCATTGTGGTGGCTGTGATGATCGACGAGCCCAGCGGCGGCAGGTATTTTGGCGGTGATGTGGCCGCGCCGGTGTTCAGCTCGACGGTGCAGCAGACCTTGCGCATGATTGGCGTGCAACCTGACATGAGCGTCAAGCCTCAGGTCTTCGTGCAGGCAGTGGAGGAGTCGTTCTGATGCTCGAACTCCACAGCCCCAACGATGCAGCTCGCTGGTTGCGATCGCGCGTGACCGGTACCTTGCATTGCGACAGCCGCAGGGTCGGCATCGGCGACGGCTTCATTGCCTGGCCGGGCGCCGCCACCGATGGCCGCACGCATGTGTCATCTGCCATGTCCAAAGGCGCATCGGCGTGCCTGGTGGAGCTTGAAGGCGCGCAGTCTTTCCAATTCGATGACGCTGCCATTGCTGCCTATCCTCGGCTCAAGGCCGCCACCGGTCCGATCGCTGCGGCGTACTTTGAATCTCCCTGTGAGAAACTGGACGTGCTGGCTGTCACCGGCACCAACGGCAAGACCACCACCACATGGTGGCTCGCCCAGGCGCTGTCTGCACTGCAACCTCGGGCCATTCCTTGCGGACTCATCGGGACCTTGGGCACCGGCATACCGCCCAATGTTCAATTCAATGGCCTGACCACTCCCGACCCAGTGCTGCTGCATCGCCAGTTTCGCATCTTCGTCGATGCGGGACTGAAGGCCTGCGCGATCGAGGCATCGTCGGTAGGCATTGTCGAGCGGCGCCTGGACGGCATGCGCATCGTGGTGGCCGTCTTCACCAATTTCACCCAGGACCACCTGGACTACCACGGCAGCATGCAGGCCTACTGGGAAGCCAAGGCGGAATTGTTTCGCTGGCCGGGGCTGCAGGCGGCGGTGATCAATCTGGACGATGAAAAGGGACGCGAGCTCGCGCATTCGCTCTCTCAATCGGGCCTGGACTTGTGGACCACTTCCTGCGCCGAGCCAGCCCGCTTAATGGCCCGGAACATCCGGTATGGCGAGCAAGGCCTGTGCTTTGTCGTGCAAGAAGGCAACGAACACCATGAGCTGTCCACGCACCTGATCGGTCAATACAACGTGGCCAATCTGCTGGCGGTCATCGCGACCATGCGCGCGCTGAAAGTGCCCTTGCAAGACGCGGTGCATGCGTGCGGCAACTTGCTGCCGGTGCCCGGTCGCATGGAGCAACTGAGGCAACCCGGCCAGCCGCTGGTGGCAGTTGACTATGCGCACACTCCCGATGCACTGGACAAGGCACTGCAGGCCCTGCGGCCGCTTGCGCGGCAGCGCGGCGGCAAACTGTGGTGCGTGTTTGGTTGCGGTGGCGATCGCGACCCCACCAAGCGTCCGCTGATGGCGGCAGTGGTCGAGAAGAACGCTGATCGGGTGGTGGTGACCAGCGACAACCCACGCAGCGAAAAGCCCAAGAACATCATCAGCCAGGTGTTGCTGGGCCTGTCGCACCATGAGTGCGTGCAAGTGCAGGCCGATCGCGCAATCGCCATCGCACAAACCATCGCTGCGGCCGATGCCGCCGATGTGGTGCTGCTGGCAGGAAAGGGGCACGAGGACTACCAGGAAATCGCTGGCGTCAAGCTGCCGTTTTCTGACCTTGCCCATGCCAAGGCGGCGCTGCATGCAAGGGCGGGGGCATGAGCACCATGTTCAATCTTCATCAAGCCTTGCAATGGATCCCCGGCGCACGCCTGGTGGGCGATGGCATGCAAGCGATCACCCGCGTGCACAGCGACACACGCAGCCTGCAGGCTGGCGACTTGTTCGTCGCGCTCAAAGGCGAACGCTTTGATGCCAATGACTTCCTCGCGCAGGCGCACAGCCAGGGTGCGGCTGCCGCACTGGCCGACCGAGGCCGGTTGCCAGCGGGATTCTCGGGCATCGAGGTGGACGACACCCGGCTGGCCCTGGGCTCGCTGGCTGCCGGCTGGCGCGCGCAATTTGCACTACCGCTTATCGCGGTCACCGGCAGCAATGGCAAGACCACGGTCACGCAGATGATCGCATCCATCCTGCGAGCCTGGCAGCCGCAGGCCATGCTGGCCACGCAAGGCAATTTGAACAACGACATCGGCCTGCCGCTCACCTTGCTGCGGCTGCGTGCGCAGCATCGCATCGCGGTGCTGGAGCTGGGCATGAACCACCCCGGTGAAATCGCCTACTTGGCGCAAATCGCCAAGCCCACTGTGGCCCTGGTGAACAACGCGCAGCGTGAACATCAGGAGTTCATGGCAACGGTGGAGGCAGTGGCGCGAGAGAATGGTTCGGTGTTGCAAGCCCTTGGCGAGCGCGGCGTGGCCGCGTTTCCTGCCGAAGACGAATACACCCCGCTGTGGCACGAATTGGCAGGCCAGCGCGCCTGCATGACTTTTGGCGGCACCAATGCGGTGACACCCGCACCGAGCATGCACGCCGACATTGTTTTGGCCGGGTCTGAATGGAAAGGCAGCCACTGGCAGGTGGGCGTTCTCACGCCCGCAGGTCCCTTGGCCTACCGGCTCCATATCGCCGGCCGCCATAACGTTCGCAACTCGCTGGCGGCAGTGGCCTGCGCTCTGGCTGCAGGGGTTGCGCTCTCGGCCATCGTGCAGGGGCTGGAATCCTTCGAGCCGGTGCAGGGGCGCTCCCGGGCGGCTTTGCTGCAGTTGGATGGACGCAGCCTCACCATGGTGGACGACACCTACAACGCCAACCCTGACTCGGCGCGCGCCGCGGTCGAGGTGCTGGCCGAGTTGCCGGGGCCTCGCCTGCTGGTGCTGGGCGATATGGGCGAGGTCGGCGACCAGGGGCCACGCTTCCACGCGGAAGTGGGCGACTACGCGCGTGAAAAAGGCATTGAGCAATTGTTCACCCTGGGCGCGCAATCGATCGCCATGGGTGGGCGGCATTTTGACGACATCGATGCGCTGATTCAGGCCGTTCGCGCCGAATTGCCGCGCACGGCCAGCGTGCTGGTCAAAGGATCGCGCTTCATGAAAATGGAGCGTGTGGTGCAGGCGGTTGCCGCGCAGGCGCAAGCCCGTCAACAAGAACAAGAAGCGGAGAAATCGCATGCTGCTTAGCCTGGCCGGATGGTTGCAAACCCTGGGGCCCGAGTTCGGCTTCCTGCGGGTGTTTCAGTACCTCACATTTCGCGCTGTGATGGCCGCCTTGACCTCACTGTTGATCGGCCTGCTCGCGGGGCCGGCGGTGATCCGCCATCTGGTGGCACTCAAGATCGGCCAGCCGGTGCGCGGCTACGGCATGCAGACCCACCTGAGCAAGAGTGGCACGCCCACGATGGGCGGGGTGTTGATTCTGTTGGCCATTGCCGTCTCTACGCTGCTGTGGTTTGACCTGACCAACCGCTTTGTCTGGATCGTGCTGGTAGTCACGCTGGGCTTTGGCGCCATCGGCTGGGTGGACGACTGGCGCAAGGTGGTCCACAAAGACCCAGAGGGCATGCGTTCGCGCGAGAAATACTTCTGGCAATCTCTCATCGGCCTGCTGGCGGCGCTCTACCTGGTGTTCAGCATTTCCGAGAGCAACAACCTGCGCGTGCTGGAGCTGTTCTTTTCATGGGTCAAGTCCGGCTTCGATGTGAACCTGCCTCCCAAGGCCGGCCTGTTGCTGCCCTTCTTCAAGGAAGTGAGTTATCCGCTGGGGGTGTTCGGATTCGTGATCCTCACCTATCTCGTGATCGTTGGCTCCAGCAACGCGGTGAATCTCACCGACGGCCTGGACGGCTTAGCGATCATGCCGGTGGTCATGGTCGGCTCGGCGCTGGGTGTGTTTGCCTACGTGACGGGCAGCTCGGTGTACTCGAAGTACCTCTTCTTTCCCTACATACCTGGCTCGGGCGAGCTGCTGATTTTCTGCTCGGCGCTGGCCGGCGCGGGGCTGGCTTTTCTGTGGTTCAACACCCATCCGGCGCAAGTCTTCATGGGTGATGTGGGCGCGCTGGCACTAGGGGGTGCACTGGGCACCATCGCGGTCATCGTGCGCCAGGAGATTGTTCTGTCCATCATGGGCGGCATCTTCGTGGTCGAAGCCTTGTCGGTGATGGCGCAAGTGACCTACTTCAAGTACACCCGCAAAAAGTACGGCGAGGGCCGACGCATTCTCAAGATGGCGCCCCTGCACCATCACTTCGAGAAGAGCGGCTGGACCGAGACCCAGGTGGTCGTGCGTTTTTGGATCATCACCATGCTCTTGTGCCTAGTGGGCTTGTCCACCTTGAAGCTCAGATAGGCGCCATGCAAGATCAACATGTTCTCATCCTCGGTTTAGGTCTGTCTGGCCTGGCCATGGCGCGCTGGTGTGCTCAGCACGGCGCCCGGGTGAGTGTTGCCGATACCCGTGAAGCGCCGCCGCAACTCGATGCGCTGCGCGAACAAGTGCCCCAGGCGCGCTTCATCCCAGGTGACCTCTCCGCGGGTCTGCTAGATGACGGCGTGGTCGCGCTGTACTGCAGCCCGGGCTTGTCGCCCAAGCAGCTTGAACCGGTGCTCGGTGCTGCGCGCCAGGCCGGCTTGCGCATTGGCGGTGAGCTCAGTCTGTTTGCCGATGCGCTGGCTCAACTGAAAGAAGAGCGTGCCTACTCACCCTGCGTGCTGGCTGTCACGGGCACCAATGGCAAAACCACCGTCACCGCGCTGGCAGGCCAACTGGTCGAGCGAAGCGGCAAGGATGTTGCTGTCGCGGGCAACATCGGCCCCAGCCTGCTGGACACATTGGCTGATCGATTGCAGCAGAACCGACTGCCGCAAGTCTGGGTGATTGAGCTGTCGAGTTTTCAGTTGGAGCACGCGGGTGGGTTTGAGCCCACCGCGGCCGCAGTGCTGAATCTGACGCAAGACCACCTCGACTGGCATGCCAGCATGGACGCGTATGCGAGGGCCAAGGCCAGGGTCTTTGGCAGCCAGGCCTTGATGATTCTCAACCGTGACGATCCCCTGGTCATGAAGATGCTGCCTGAACCGGTGCGGCTAAAGGGCGGCCGCATGGAGCAGCGCGCGCATCTGACATTTGGTGCGCACATGCCGCAGCGGCCCGGTGATTTCGGCATCGAGGACGTCAACGGCATGGCCTGGCTGGTGCGTGCACTGGAAGCGGACGAGACACAGAAGAAACGGGTGCGTCCCGGCGTCGCCGACGCTGCTGCTGAGCTTTACCTGCAGCGCTTGATGCCTGCCGATGCGCTGCGCATACGCGGGCGGCACAACGCGGTCAACGCGCTGTCGGCCTTGGCCTTGGCGGCGGCGGCCGGCTGCGCCCTCGGCCCCATGCTCTATGGCCTGCGCGAATACCAGGGCGAGCCGCACCGGGTCGAATCGGTGGGCACGGTCAACGCGATCGAATATTTTGACGACAGCAAGGGCACCAACGTAGGCGCCACCGTGGCAGCCTTGCAAGGTCTGGGGGCGGAGCGCAAGCTGGTGATCATTCTGGGTGGTGACGGCAAGGGCCAGGATTTCGCACCGCTGGCTGCGCCGGTGGCGCGCCATGCGAGAGCTGCAGTGCTGATAGGCCGAGACGCGCCGCAGATTCGTGCAGTGCTTGGGGCGGCCGGCGTACCTCTGTTGGACGCGCAGACCATGGAAGAGGCGGTTGCACTGGCCACTCAAAACGCGCATGCGGGCGATGCGGTGTTGATGTCGCCTGCCTGCGCCAGCTTTGACATGTTCAAGAACTATCCACACCGTGCTGAAGTCTTTCGCGCTGCGGTTCGCGCCATCGCCAACGATGCCGGCATCGATCTGGAGGGCAACGCATGAGCAGCCTGGTGCAGCGTATGACCGGTTGGTTCGGTGCCTCCGGCGCAGCCAATCAGGCGCGGATGCCAGTGCCGGTACATGGCGTCGGCTACGGGCGCTCAGGCGCGCCGACGCGGGTGGAGGGCTTTGACCAGGCCTTGATGTGGTCCACCGTAGCCTTGCTGGCCTTTGGCATGGTGATGGTCTACTCGGCGACGGTGGCCTTGCCGGACAACTCGAAGTTCGCGCGCTATGCGTCTAGCCATTTCCTGCTGCGCCATGTCATGTTCCTGGTGCTTTCCTTCGTGGTTGCGCTGCTGGCATTCCAGGTGCCGGTGGCCACCTGGGAAAAGATGGCACCGTGGTTGTTTGTGGTCTCTCTGCTGCTCTTGATCGTGGTGTTGATCCCGCATGTGGGCCGCGGTGTCAATGGCGCGCGGCGCTGGATCGGGCTGGGCTTCATGAACTTCCAGCCCTCGGAGTTGGCCAAGTTCGCGGTGCTGCTTTATGCGTCCGACTACATGGTGCGCAAAATGGAAGTCAAAGAGCGCTTCTTTCGCGCCGTGCTGCCCATGGCAGGCGCGGTCGCCGTCGTCGGTCTGCTGCTGCTGGCCGAACCCGACATGGGCGCATTCATGGTGATCGCGGTCATCGCCATGGGTATCTTGTTTCTGGGCGGTGTCAATGCCCGCATGTTCTTCCTGATCGTTGCCGTGATGATGATCGCCTTCGGACTGATGATTGCGCTGTCCGACTGGCGGCGCGAACGCATCTTTGCCTACCTGGACCCCTGGAGCGAAAAGCATGCCCTGGGCAAGGGCTATCAGCTTTCGCACTCGCTCATCGCCTTCGGTCGCGGCGAGATCTTTGGCGTGGGTCTGGGGGGCAGCGTCGAGAAACTCCACTGGCTTCCCGAGGCGCACACCGATTTTCTCCTGGCCGTGATTGGCGAAGAGTTCGGTCTGATCGGCGTGTCCATCGTGATCCTCATGTTCCTGTGGATGACGCGTCGCATCATGCACATCGGCAGGCAGTCGATCGCGCTGGACCGTGTTTTCGCCGGGCTTGTCGCGCAAGGCGTGGGCATCTGGATCGGCTTCCAGGCTTTCATCAACATGGGTGTGAATCTGGGCGCGCTGCCTACCAAGGGGCTGACCCTTCCCCTCATGAGCTACGGTGGCTCGGCCATCCTGATGAACCTGGTGGCCATCGCGGTGGTGCTGCGCATTGACCAAGAGAACAAGTTGATGATGCGCGGAGGTCGGCCATGAGCAAGTGTGCCCTGGTCATGGCTGGCGGCACTGGCGGCCACATCTTCCCCGGGTTGGCGGTGGCGCAGGCGCTGCGCGAGCGTGCCTGGCGCGTGCACTGGCTGGGCGCGCCCGACAGCATGGAAAGCCAACTCGTGCCCGCGCACGGCTTTCCCTTCGAGACCATCGCGTTCTCCGGCGTGCGCGGCAAAGGATTCAAGACACTGCTCTTGCTGCCACCGCGCCTGCTCAAAGCCTTCTGGCAGAGCATCCAGGTGTTGCGCAGGGTGCGCCCCGATGTGGTGGTGGGGCTGGGTGGCTACATCACTTTCCCCGCCGGCATGATGAGCGTGTTGCTGGGCAAGCCCTTAGTGTTGCATGAGCAGAACTCTGTGGCCGGCATGGCCAACCGCTTGCTGGCCGGCGTGGCTGCACGCGTCTTCACCGCGTTCCCCAAGGTGTTCAAGAAAGCGGCGTGGGTTGGCAATCCCTTGCGGCCTGCGTTCTTGCAGCAGCCCGGCCCGGCCGAGCGCATGGGCTCGCGCAGTGGACCGCTGCGTCTGCTGGTGGTGGGTGGCAGTTTGGGAGCCAAGGCGCTCAATGACATCGTGCCGCAGGCCTTGGCACTCATTGATCCGGCCGAGCGTCCCACTGTGTTGCATCAAAGCGGCGCAAAGCAGATCGATGCCTTGCGTGCCAACTATGCGGCTGCCGGCGTGCAGGCCGAACTCACGCCCTTCATTGACGACACCGCCACTGCCTATGCGCAGGCCGACCTCATCGTCTGCCGGGCCGGGGCCAGTACTGTGACCGAGATCGCGGCGGTAGGTGCCGCAGCCGTGTTCGTGCCATTTCCCTTCGCGGTGGACGACCACCAGACGACCAACGCGAAATTTCTGGTCGACGCTGGCGGCGGCTGGCTGGTGCCGCAGCGCGAGTTAAGCGCGCAGTGGCTGGCCGGGCTGATTGGCCAGACCGACCGAAGCGAACTCATCAAGCGGGCGCTGGCCGCCAAGCAAATGGAAAAAACAAACGCCACCCAAGATGTGGTCGCGGCCTGTGAGGAGTTGGCCAAACCATGAAGCACGCCATCCGGCACATTCATTTCGTTGGCATCGGCGGCTCGGGCATGTCCGGCATCGCCGAAGTTTTGCATAACCAGGGCTACCAGATCTCTGGTTCCGATTTGTCCGATGGCCCCACTTTGCGTCGCCTGCAGGCGCAGGGCATTCGTGTCTCGGTGGGCCATAGTGCGGACAACATTGCCGGGGCCGACGCCGTGGTGACATCCACTGCGGTGCAGCAGGACAACCCAGAGGTACTGGCCGCGCGCAAGCGCGTGATCCCGGTGGTGCCGCGCGCCATGATGTTGGCCGAGCTGATGCGTCTGAAGCAAGGCATCGCGATTGCCGGCACGCATGGCAAGACCACCACCACCAGCCTGGTTGCCAGCGTGCTTGCCGAGGGCGGGCTCGACCCCACTTTCGTGATCGGTGGGCGGCTCAACAGCGCCGGCGCCAATGCCAAGCTGGGCAGCGGCGACTACATCGTGGTCGAGGCCGACGAGTCCGATGCGTCCTTCCTCAATCTCATGCCGGTGATGGCGGTGGTTACCAACATCGATGCCGACCACATGGAGACCTATGGACACGACTTCGGCCGCCTCAAGCAGGCCTTTGTCGACTTTCTGCACCGCATGCCTTTCTACGGCACGGCGATTCTGTGCACTGACGATGCGGCGGTACGCGAGATCGTGCCCGACGTGCAGTGCCCAATCACCAGCTATGGTGTCAACGAATTGGCGCAAGTGCGCGCGCTGGACATACGCGCGGTCGGCTCGCAGATGCATTTCAGGGTGCAGCGACGCAACGGTGTGACCTTGCCTGATCTTCAAGTCAAGCTCAATCTGGCCGGCCACCACAACGTGCTCAATGCCTTGTCGGCCATCGCGATAGCGGTGGAGCTGAACGTGCCCGACGAGGCCGTGCTCAAGGCGCTGGCTGAATTCAAGGGCGTGGGCCGCCGCTTCCAGAGTTATGGCGAGGTTGCGGTGGCGCCCGCGCAGGGCGGTGGCCGCTTCACCCTGATTGAAGACTACGGCCATCACCCGGTGGAGATTGCGGCGACGCTGGCGGCAGCGCGCGGTGCGTTCCCCGGCCGGCGCCTGGTGCTGGCATTCCAGCCGCACCGGTACAGCCGTACGCGCGATTGCTTCGAAGATTTCGTCAAAGTCGCAGGTCAGGCCGATGCTGTGCTGCTGGCCGAAGTCTATGCAGCCGGTGAGGCGCCGATTGTGGCAGCCGACGGGCGCTCGCTGGCACGTGCGGTGCGCGTCGCTGGCAAGGTCGAACCGGTGTTTGTGGACGACATCGCCACGATGCCCGGCGCGATACTGGAAGCGGCACGCGACGGCGACGTCGTGATCTGCATGGGTGCGGGCTCCATAGGCGGCGTACCGGCGCGAGTCCTTGAGCTTGGAGGTGCGGCATGAGCGCCCGTGCACCAAGCTTGCCAAAATTCGATTCAGGTGGCCTCGGTAAAGTGGCCGTCTTGATGGGCGGTCACTCGGCCGAGCGCGAGATCTCCTTCATGTCCGGCGGTGGCGTCCTCAAAGCCTTGCTGTCCCGCGGTGTGGACGCGCATGCTTTCGACCCGGCAGAGCGCGATTTGTCCGCGCTCAAGACCGAAGGGTTCTCGCGTTGCTTCATCGCGCTGCACGGCCGCTTCGGCGAGGACGGCACGGTGCAGGGCGCGCTTGAACTGCTGGGCATTCCCTACACCGGCTCAGGCGTGATGGCATCGAGCATCGCCATCGACAAGGTCATGACCAAGCGAGTCTGGTTGGCTGAGGGCATCCCCACACCAAGATACGCGCTGCTGCGGCGCGGCCAATTCACCGGCGAGCAGCTAGCGAAGGTCTGCGACGATCTGGGCTTGCCGCTCATCGTCAAGCCCGCGCGCGAGGGCTCCTCCCTGGGCTTGTCCAAGGTGCGTGCACATTCGGAAATGGCTGACGCTGTGGCCCGGGCCGCTGCGTTGGACGCAGACGTGCTGTGCGAGCAGTTCATCAGCGGAGACGAAGTCACTTGCCCAGTGCTGGGCGCGGGCGAGGGCGCGCACGCCCTGCCAGTGATACGCATCGTCGCGCCCGACGGCAACTACGACTACCAGCACAAGTATTTCACCGATGACACCCAATACCTGGTGCCGTGCGGCCTGCCGCCAGGTGAAGAAAGCGCCATCCAGGACATCGTGCTTAAGGCCTACCGTGTGCTCGGCTGCCGTGGCTGGGGCCGGGTCGATGTGATGATCGACAAGGCCACCCGCAAGCCCTACCTGCTGGAGCTCAACACATCACCGGGCATGACAGGGCACTCACTGGTGCCCATGTCGGCGCGGGCGGTGGGGATCGACTACGAAGAACTGTGCATGCAGTTGCTCGCATCCGCCGCGCTGGATCAGCAGAAAGGACGGCCAGCGACATGAATCCGGTCGTGCCTCAGCCTTTTGACGTGAAGCTGATGAACATCGCGGCCGCCGCGCTGTACTCGGTCTGCGTCGTGCTGCTGATCGCAGCGGGATTGTGGTGGACTGTGCGTCATCCCTTGTTTGCCATCTCCGGCATCAGCGTGCATGGCGACGTATCGCACAACAGTGCCCTGACGCTGCGCGCCAACGTCGCGCCGCGCCTGGCGGGCAACTTCTTCACTGTCAACCTGGCTGCGGCGCGACAGGTGTTCGAGAGCGTGCCCTGGGTGAGGCAGGCGGTGGTCAGACGCGAATTCCCCAATCGCCTGCGGGTGCAGTTGCAGGAGCACAAAGCGGTGGCACTGTGGGGATCTGATAGCGAATCGAAACTGCTCAATAGTTTTGGCGAGGTGTTCGAGGCCAATGTGGGCGAGGTAGAACAAGAGGGCTTGCCCCGCCTGAGCGGGCCTGATGCGCAGTCGGGCGAGGTGCTGCAGATGTTGCGCACCATCGGCCCCCTGTTCGAGCCGATGGACTTGATGGTCGACAAGCTGGCACTGACCGCACGAGGAAGCTGGCAATTGCAATTGGACACAGGCGGCGTGATCGAACTGGGCCGCGGCAGCATCGAAGAGGTGGCCACCAGAACGCAACGCTTCCTGCAGTCGCTCACACAGGTTGCGTCGCGCTATGCGCGCCGACCGGACGCACTGGTGTCGGCAGACCTGCGCCACCAGGACGGCTATGCATTGCGTTTGAGGGGCGTCAGCACCACGGGTGCGGATGCGGCGAAGAAGTGAAGGTGAAATCAATGCAAGCACAACGACAGGCATAGAACATGGCAAAAGAATACAAAGACCTGGTAGTGGGGCTGGACATCGGAACTGCCAAAGTGATGGTTGTGGTGGCCGAAGTCATGCCCGGCGGCGAGCTCAAGCTGGCGGGCCTGGGCGTGGCCGCCTCCAATGGTCTCAAGCGCGGCGTGGTGGTCAACATCGACGCCACCGTGCAAAGCATCCAGCAGGCCCTGAAAGAAGCCGAGCTGATGGCTGACTGCAAGATCACTCGGGTCTACACCGGCATCACAGGCGCGCACATTCGCGGCATCAATTCCAGCGGCATGGTCGCCATCAAGGACAAGGAAGTTACCGCGGCCGATGTGGCCCGTGTGGTCGAGACCGCACGCGCCATCAATATTTCCACCGACCAGCGACTGCTGCTGGTCGAGCCCCAGGAATTCGTGATCGATGGGCAGGACGTGAAAGAGCCCATCGGCATGAGCGGCATCCGCCTGGAGGCCAAGGTGCATATCGTCACCGGTGCGCAAAGCGCGGCCGAGAACATCATCAAGTGCGTGCGCCGCTGCGGCCTGGAGGTCGAACAGTTGTTGCTCAACCCGCTGGCCTCCAGCTTGGCGGTGCTGACCGAAGACGAGCGCGAGCTGGGCGTGGCGGTGGTGGACATCGGCGCGGGCACCACTGACGTAGCCATCTTCACCAACGGTGCGATTCGCCACACTGCGGTGATCCCGATTGCCGGTGATCTGATCACCAGCGACATCGCCATGGCCTTGCGCACGCCGACCAAGGACGCCGAAGACATCAAAGTCGAAAGCGGCTTTGCCAAGCAGCTGCTGGCCGACCCCGAGCAGCAAGTGGAAGTACCCGGCCTGGGTGACCGCAGCCCGCGCATGCTGTCCAAGCAGGCACTGGCCGGCGTGATTGAGCCGCGCGTCGAAGAGATCTACTCGCTGGTGCAGCAAGTCATTCGCGAGTCTGGCTACGAAGAGGTCTTGTCCTCGGGCATCGTTATCACAGGTGGCAGCGCGGTGATGCCGGGCATGGTTGAACTGGGCGAAGATATTTTCCTCAAGCCCGTGCGCAGAGGTGTGCCCAAGTACCGCGGCGCGCTCGCCGACATGGTGTCGCAGGCGCGCGCTGCCACCGTGATGGGCCTGCTGGAAGAAGCGCGGCTGGCGCGTCTGCGCGGCTTCAAGGTGGCACAGAAGAATGGCTCCATGAAAACGGCCTTTGGCCGTCTTCGCGATTTCATCGTCGGGAATTTTTAAACCTATGCAAACTTCCTCTTCGCTTTTTGCGCTGGGCAGCAGTCCCGTCGAGTCCAAGCTGTGGCTGGCAAGGGGGAGCCCGCATCCGCCAAGAAGAAAGCGATGGCGGTGCACAGATCCGCCTGGCTAAGCACTGGCGAACACAACAACAATCTTTAAAAAAATTGGCAACTGCAACGAATTCAGGAGCAAATATATGAGTATCGAAATGATTGAAGTCGAAGAGTTCCTTCTAGGCACCCAGATCAAAGTGATTGGTGTCGGTGGAGGCGGCGGCAACGCGGTGGAGCACATGATCAGCCGATCCGTGCAAGGCGTGGAGTTCGTCTGCGCGAACACCGACGCGCAGGCTCTCGCGCGCAGCGCGGCGCACAAGACCATCCAGCTTGGTCAAAGCGGCCTGGGCGCGGGCAGCAAGCCCGAGAAAGGCCGTGAGGCCGCAGAGCTTGCCAGCGATGACATCCGCGCTGCGATCAATGGCGCGCACATGCTGTTCATCACAGCCGGCATGGGTGGCGGCACGGGCACCGGCGCTGCGCCGGTCATCGCCCGCATCGCCAAGGAGATGGGCATCCTCACCGTGGGTGTTGTCACCAAGCCATTCGACTGGGAGGGCGGGCGTCGCATGACCAATGCAGACCAGGGCCTGGCCGAGCTGGAAGCCAACGTCGATTCGCTGATCGTGGTGCTCAATGAGAAGCTGCTGGAAGTGCTGGGCGATGACATCACTCAGGACGAAGCCTTCGCACACGCCAACGACGTGCTCAAGAATGCAGTGGGCGGCATTGCCGAAATCATCAACGTGCCTGGCCATGTGAACGTGGACTTTGAAGACGTTCGCACGGTCATGGGTGAACCCGGCAAGGCCATGATGGGCACGGCTGTGGCCGATGGTCCTGACCGCGCCCGCATCGCAGCCGAACAGGCGGTGGCCTGCCCGCTGCTGGAGGGCATTGACTTGTCGGGTGCCAAGGGCGTGCTGGTGCTGATCACTGCGGCCAAGGGCAGCTTGAAATTGTCGGAGTCCAAGCTGGCGATGAACACCATCCGCGCTTACGCTTCGGCTGATGCACACGTGATCTACGGCACCGCCTATGACGACAACCTGGGCGACGAAGTGCGCGTCACCGTGGTGGCCACCGGCCTGTCGCGTCAAGGCCAGCGCCGTACAGCACCGCCCCTGCAGGTGCTGCGTACCGGCACCGACAACGTGCCCTTCAATGTGCCCACCATCCACACCGCGGTAGCCGGCCCCGGCGCAGCGACGCAAAACGCGCCGGCCCAGCCTGACTACGTCGGCATGGCTGTTCCCAGCGTCTGGCGCACCAATCGCACGCAGGCGGCTGCCAAGGTGGATGCGCTGTCAAATGGTGGCATGGATGATTTCGAAATCCCCGCCTTCTTGCGCAAGCAGGCCGATTGAAACCCGATTGAAACTGGATTGAAGATGCAACAATAAAAGGCGTAGGAGAGCGTTCTCCAAGGGGAGTGCTTGGGGTGGGTTCAGAAATGGGCCCACCCTTTTTTAATGGCACATGCCTTTGCGCCAACGAACTGCCCCGGTGTGGGCACGCTCGCGGGCGAACAGCCTCTTTCCTCGCACACCGGTAAAATCGCGGCATGCTCCAGCAACGCACCCTCAAGTCGCTCACACGTGCTGTGGGCGTGGGCCTGCACAGTGGTCAGCGGGTCGAGCTGACGCTGCGGCCGGCTCAGCCCGACACAGGCATCGTCTTTCGCCGCATTGACCTGCCCGTACCGGTGGACATTCCGGTGTCGGCCCTTGCGGTGACCGACACCCGCATGGCATCAACCATATCCAACGGCGGCGCGAAAGTCTTCACGGTGGAACACCTCATGTCCGCTTGCGCGGGCCTGGGGCTGGACAATCTGTACGTGGACATCACCGCCGAAGAAGTGCCGATTCTTGACGGCTCTTCCGCTTCGTTCGTCTTTCTATTGCAAAGCGCAGGCATCGAAATGCAGAGGGTGCCGCGCCGTTTCATTCGTGTGTTGCGGCGAGTGGAGGTGCGCGAAGGCGAGGGCGACAAGCTCAAATGGGCGCGGCTCGACCCTTATCATGGCTACAAGCTGAGCTTCGAGATTGACTTCGCCCACCGGGTGGTCGATTCGACCGGCCAGTGCGTCGAGTTTGATTTGAGCACTGGCTCCTATGCGCGCGACATCGCGCGGGCCCGCACCTTCGGCTTCACCAAAGACCTGGAGATGATGCGCGCCAACGGTCTGGCCCTGGGCGGCGGCCTGGACAATGCGGTGGTGATGGACGACTACCGTGTACTCAACACCGAGGGCCTGCGTTATGACGACGAGTTCGTCAAGCACAAGATCCTCGACGCCATGGGTGACCTGTACCTGATTGGTAAACCCCTGCTCGCTGCCTACAGCGCGTTCCGCAGCGGCCATGCACTCAACAACAAGCTGTTGCGCGAACTCCTGTCGCAAGACAATGCCTACGAAGTCGTCACCTTCGACGACGAAAAGCTGGCCCCTGTGGGTTTTGCCCAGCCACAACGGTCCTGGTAGCCGCACATGCTGATATTTCGTTGGGCGATGATGTTCTTGCTGCTGGTAGCGGGGGTGTGCTTTGTTTTCTATGCGGGTACCGGTCAGGCCCGCTTCAAACGCTACGGGCTTGTGACCTTGAAATGGACCTTGATTGCGGCCTTTGGTTTTTTTGCGGTGTTGATTCTTGAGCGCCTGGCGTGATTCAAATACGTCGCTTTCAGGTGGGCGATGAGCCCGCGCTGTTTCGCATCTATCACTCGGCCATCCACCAGATCGCGTGCCGCGATTACACGCAGGAGCAGCTTGACGCGTGGGCGCCGGCTGCGCTCGATCCAGTGCTGTGGTCCGCGCGTATGCAAGGCATCGCGCCCTTTGTTGCGCAGGATGGTGAGCATGCGGTTGGCTATGCCGACGTGCAGACGACCGGTTACATCGACCACTTCTTTGTGAGCGGATGTAGGCCCAGGCAGGGTATTGGTGCCATGTTGATGCGACGCATTCACGAAGAGGCTGTTGTTCTTCGCCTGCCCGAGTTGAGCTCCGATGTCAGCCGCACGGCACAGCCGTTCTTCGAGCGCCATGGTTTTGAGGTGGTCGAGCAGAGGTCTCCGGTACTTCGAGGAGTGGTCATCCCCAACGCCCTGATGCGCAAATCCAGGGATTGGTGATCTGGATAAGTGGCGCAGCGCAAGAACTGCCCCAAACCCCAATCACCGCGTCCGCCCACCCTTATACATCCCCGTACTCGTGCGCGTAGTGGTGGTTGCCTGTGCAATGCGAGCCATTGATACCCCTGCATGGGCGTGGGTGATGGCCAGGCCCAGCGCATCGGCTGCGTCCTTGCCTGGCAGTGCGGGCAGGCGCAAGAGCCTTTTCACCATCTCTTGCACTTGCGCCTTGGCGGCCTTGCCGTGGCCGGCGATGGCCTGCTTCATCTGTAGCGCGGTGTACTCTGCTACCGGCAGGTCGCAGGACACCAGCGCGGTGATGCAAGCGCCGCGGGCCTGGCCCAGCAAGAGTGTGGCTTGCGGGTGGGCGTTGACGAACACGATCTCCACCGCCGCGACCTCGGGTTGATAGCGCGCCCTGATTTCCGTGATGCCATCGAACAGCACCTTCAGCCGCGCGGGCAGGTTGCCGCGATCGAGGTGGGTGGTGGTGATGGTGCCGCTGGCCACATAGCTCAGTGCCTGGCCGGCCGCGTCGATGATGCCGAAGCCGGTGGTTTGAAGGCCCGGGTCAATGCCGAGGATGCGCATGCTCAGTCCACCTGCGTCGTTGTGTTCATCGTCATGCCCCGAAGTACCAGCGAACAGAATGAAAGAAGACGGGCGCGGCAAAGCACAGCGCGTCCACGCGGTCGAGAAGTCCGTTGGCGCCGGTGACCGACATGCCGCGCTGTCCCCACGCGGTGACGCCTCTGTCGCGTTTGAGCGCCTTCATCACCAGATGCCCCATCGAGCCGGCAACGCAGGCGATGAGCGCCATCGCCAGGGCCTGGCCGGGCTTGAAGGGGGTGATGAATGAGAAAAGGCCGCCCATGAAGCTGCCGGCCAACACGCCCAGCAGCCAACTGGTCCAGTTGAAGCTCTTACTCACTTCGGGCACGCTGGGTGGGCGCTTCAAGCGCCGCGCCAGAAGGTGTTGCACCAGCATGCAGGTCTGCACAACCATCACCATGAAGAAGACGAGGAAGGCCCCCTTGTCTTGATACCCATCGAAGTCAAGTTGCATCAGAGCCGGCACATGGCTCATGCCATACACACAGACCATGATGCCCCACTGGAGCTTGGCGTTGCGCTCCAGAAAGCGCTGTGTGTCGCCTGACAGGGCGCTGGCTACCGGAATGGCCAGAAAGACATAGACTGGAATGAACACCGAGAACAAATCGAAGTGCTCGGTGCCCAGTAGCCAGAACTGCGCCGGCAGCACCACGAAGAAGGCCAGAATCAGGCTGCGGTGATCGCCTCTGCGGGTGGGCGACAGGGTGATGAACTCGCGCAGCGCGAAGAACGAGACCACCGCGAACAGCAGCGTGGCTACCGTGTCGCCAGCGGCCCAGGCCATCCAGAACACGACCACCATGAACCAGGTGGTGCCCAGGAGTTTGCGAAAGTTTTTCAACTCCGCATGTGACGCCTCGTTGTGCTCGCCTTCGCGACTGCGAAAGCTCATGAGGAAGGCGCCGACGCTCACGATGATCAAAATGCCGAACACGAAGACAAAGAGCGTGGCTACCTGCTGGGTGGGTGTGAGGCTGCGCAGGAACTGGTTCATGGTCTTGCCCTACACCTCGCGCAGCGCGATCACCGCAGCACGTGCGCGAATCAAGAATGCGTGACGCTCTTCCTGCGGCTCCAGTGCGATCGGTGCGCCAAAAGTGACCGAACACAGAATGGGAACTGGAACCACCTCGCCCTTGGGCATGACCCGCTGGATGTTGTCTATCCAGGCCGGCACCAGCACCACATGGGGAAATTTCAGGGCTAGGTTGTACAGGCCTGCCTTGAAGGCTTGCGGCTCCTGGGCATGCCCACGCGTGCCTTCGGGAAAGAGAATGATCGAGTCGCCGTGTTCGAGCGCCTCGATCAGTGGATCCAGGGGGTCTTGATCGGCGCTGCGCTCGCGGTCGACATAGATGGCGTTGAACACTGCCGTGGTGATCCACTGGCGCAGGGGCGACTTCATCCAGTAGTCTTTCGCCGCGATCGGCCGGGTGATGCTGCGCAATTCTTCGGGCAGCGCCGCCCAGATCATCACCAAGTCGGCATGGCTTTGATGGTTGGCGAAATAAATGCGTTGCTCGGCCTTGGGCGGACAGCCGTACCAGCGCGCTTGCGCCCCGGTCAGAACCCGCACCAGTCCCAGCAGAAAATAACTCATCGCCTTGGCCAGCATGGGAGGATGATAAGGGCGCGCCGAATTTGTTAACCTCCGCTTGTTGGCCTACGGGCTGTCAGACTTCAATTGACCATGAAAACTGCATTCATCCTGAACGGCCCCAATCTCAATTTGCTGGGCACACGCGAGCCGGCGGTGTACGGCTCGCGCACGCTGGCCGATGTGCGGGCCTTGTGCGAGAAGGCTTGCGCCGCGCATGGCTTCGCTCTGGATTTTCGCCAGACCAACCATGAAGGCATTCTTGTCGACTGGATTCAAGAGGCCGGGCAGGCCCAGGCTAGCGGGTCGGCCGTTGGTGTCATCCTCAACGCGGGCGCCTACACCCACACCAGCGTTGCCTTGCATGATGCGATCAAGGGCGCGGGCGTGAGCCTGATCGAGTTGCACATCAGCAATGTGCATGCGCGAGAGGCTTTTCGCCACTACAGCTACATATCTCCTGCCGCCCGCGCGGTGATGGCAGGCTTCGGCGTGGAAGGCTATGGGCTGGCGGTCGCCGCGCTTGCCACGTTCTGACAACAAAGGCCGGTTGAACCTAGAAACAGCAGAGTTGACCGCTTGTTTTCAGCAGGAAGTGCCCGTTGGCATTGAGTTTTTGGCCTTGAAGTCCCTCACCCATTGGGTGAGAGCGCTACCCACTCGAGCGCGTTCAACTGCCGCTTCTAGGCTCAGCCGGGTAGCTGTGCGCCCTGCATGCGTGCGAGGATGGTCCCCGCACGGCTGCTCAGGTAGCCCGAGTTGGGCAGCTTCTCGAAGTACTTGGGCCGCGGCAGCATAACCGCCAGCCGCGCTGCCTCATAGGCGCTCAGTTGCGACGCATGCTTGCGGTAGTAGTGCTGCGCCGCAGCTTCGGCGCCAAACACGCCTTCGCCCCATTCGACGCTGTTGAGATAGATCTCCAGGATGCGCTCCTTGCTGAGTATCTTCTCCAGGGCGAAGGTCAGCACCAGCTCCTGGCCTTTGCGCAGCAGTGTGCGCTCGCCCGAGAGCAGCAGATTCTTGGCCAGTTGCTGGGTGATGGTGGAGCCGCCCACCACTTTGGGTGTCTTGCCGGTGCGCTGTGTGAGCTGGGCGGTGTTGCCCTGACGGGCGGCGCGCTCCTGTGCCTGCGAATTGCGCTGCCAGGCTTTCTCCAGGGCCTCCCAGTCCACGCCCTCGTGGTTGGTGAAGCTGCCGTCCTCTGACGCGATGACCGCGCGCTTGAGATTGTCTGAGATTTCATCGTAGGGCTGCCACTGCTGGCGCCAGCGCAGATGACCCTTTTGGTTGGCGATGCGCCAGGCTTCAGAGCGCTGGAAGCTGGTGGACTGAGGGTCCAGGCCGGTGGCCAGTGCGATGCGAAGCAGAAAAATTATCTGCAGCGACACCGCCGCAACCAACAGCAGCACAAGCCATCGCAGCACGGGCTTCATATCAGGCCGAGTCCAGTGAAGCACGAAGCTCTTGAAGCACCTGAGCGGAAGGCGGGCGCACACCCCGCCAGATCAAGAAGGCCTCTGCTGCCTGTTCCACCAGCATGCCCAGGCCATCGCGCCCGACTGCCCCGTGCGCCTGCGCCCATGACAGAAAGCCTTCTGCAGCCGGGCCGTACATCATGTCGTAGGCCAGGGCGCCACGGCGCAGCACCGCCGCATTCACCGGCACACCCGCGCCGCTCAAGCTGCTGGCAGTGCCGTTGATCACGACATCAAAACCATCGCGCACCTGATCGAGCGCGGGCGCCTGCAATTGCACGCTCATGGATGCGGCCAGGGCTGCGTGCCGTTCAATCAAGACCTCGGCCTTGGACTGGGTGCGGTTGGCCACCACGATGCGAAGCGGTCGCGCCTCGATGAGCGGGCCAAGTACACCGGCGGCTGCACCCCCCGCGCCAATCAGCAACAGCTCGCGGCCGGCCAGGTCCACACCGGCGTTCTCGCGGATATCCTGCACCAGGCCGATGCCGTCGGTGTTGTCGGCGAACAGATCGTGCTCACCCTCAAAGTGCAGCGTGTTGCAGGCGGCAGCCAGTGCCGCCCGCGCGCTCAAGCGTGTGGCCAGTGGCGCTGCCTCGAACTTGAAGGGCACGGTGATGTTGCAGCCCCTGCCGCCTTCGGCGCGAAACGCCTGCACGGCCGCAGCCAGCGTGCCCAGTGGAATCAGCCGCCGGGTGTAGCGGATGTCTTGCGCGGTGAGCTGCGCGAAACGGGCGTGGATCCAGGGCGACTTGCTGTGCTCGACTGGGTTGCCCATCACGCAATAGAGATCGGTAGTCATCGATTGGTGAGCTTGGTTTCGAGTGTTTCGTCTCGTGTGAACTTGAAGCGAGAGACCACCACGATCTGGTCGGCCTTGCGGCGCATGGGCTGGCTGAAGCGGCCGAAGGGGCCGGCATTTAGCGCAATGCTCTTGGCACGCCGGTCCAGCGCCAGACTGCCTGAGCCTTCGACCACCTCGGCGCCCAGTACGCTGCCGTCAAAGTTGATGGTGACTGCCATGGTGAGTTCGCCGTAAAGCTTTTTGCCAGCCACTTGGGGAAAGTTGACTGTGCCTTTGACTTCGATCTTGCGCCTCAGGCTGTCGTAATAGACTGCGTCCGCCTCTTCGCGTGTGGCAGGGCTGATGTAACGCTTTTTCGGTCGCGCGTTTTCTTCCTGAACGCGTTTTT
Organism: Comamonadaceae bacterium; assembly: GCA_947476285.1. Lineage (GTDB taxonomy): Bacteria > Pseudomonadota > Gammaproteobacteria > Burkholderiales > Burkholderiaceae_C > Ramlibacter. The sequence goes on from CANJPU010000006.1 coordinate 93,183, forward strand.
CGATCTCGGCCAGCATCCTGACCAACTGTCTGCGTTTTTCCTCGCGCGCTTTCTGGTCGGGGCTGGTCGGCAGCACCTTGGGATCGGGGGGTGGCATGGCGGCCAGCAACTTGCGCGCTTGCGATAGCAGCAGCGTTTGCTGCTGCTGCAGGGCCTCGACTCTTCTTTGGGCGTCTTCGTCGGCATCGCCGATCTGAATGAGCGCTGATGGCGGCAGAGGCGAAGTCGCACGACCTTTTTCAGCATCGCCGCCACCGGCCAGCGCGGCCTGGGCAATGGCGGTGGCCTTGTCGGACTTTTCGTTGGTACGGGTGTTGACCAGGATGACTTCGAGCGGCGTGTCCTTGAACACCCGGTTGAATCCCTCTGGGTCAACCATGCGAACCGTCAAGAGGACGGCATGCACGGCAAACGAGATGCCCAGTGCGATCTGCAGAGTACTGAACGAGCGCAGGTTCACGAGGGCAGATTATCCCTCATTGTCCGTCGGTGACGGCCGGCTCCTGTGCCTCGTTCATGTCCACTGCGATGGCAATCGGTCCGGCCGCCGGCTCGTCCTCGGATTCTTCTTCGGTGTCCACAGGCTCGGGCGTGGCATCGATTCGCTCTAGCACCGTGCCGTTAACATCGAGCGTGAGCAAGTCAATCGCGCCAAGTTTGACGCGCACTTTTGCGCCACGCGGCATGTCGGCACCGCCCAGTACCGGCAACACCAGAGGCAGATCGTCGGCGCGCACCAGACCTTCCCTGAACATATTGCCCACCAGCTCGGTGATGCCCTGTTGCTGCAGATGCTTGAGCGTCCAGTAGCGCTCCATGGTGGCCTGGTGGCCCTGGTAGGCGCTGTAGGCTGCGTCAAAGCTGGAGATGATGGAGAAGAGTTCGGCGTCCTTGGGCTTGAATGGCGCGGCCAGCGCTGCGGTGCGGCCATGCCGAGCGGCGGCGATGATTTGCCATTGATTCACCAGATCGGTATAGCGGCGCAGGGGCGAGGTGCTCCAGGCATAGGATTTCACCCCAATGCCCGCGTGGGGCAAGGCCTTGGTGCCCATTCGGACTTTCACGCCCGGTGCCAGGCTGGCCTGGCTGCGGTAGATCGCCGGCACGCCCAGCTCGGCCAGCCAACTGCCCCAGGTGCTGTTGGCCAGGATCATGGCTTCGGCCACGATCAGGTCCAGCGGCGCACCGCGCTGGCGGGTGGAGATTTGTACTTGCTCCTGGCCGCTGGGCTGCGCGCCATCATTGCCGACCAGGCGGAAGTTGTAGTCAGGCCGATTGAAGTTCTCGGGCTTGCCGCGCACTTGCTCGCGCAGCGACTTCAGATGCAAAGCCAGGCGGTGCAGGAAGGACAAGGGTTGCTGCAAGCTGGCGATGGCGCTTGCATCATCAGCGGCCGCACCTTGCGCAAGCCATTGCTCGGTGACCAGGGAGTCGAGCTGGTCGTGCCGCAGATTGTGTGTGATGGGCACGCGTTCCAGGCGGGTCTGGGATCCGGTCTGAGCCAGCGTGCCTTCGTCAAAGCTCAGGTACAGCGACACGGCCGGGCAATCACGCCCTTCTTGAAGAGTGTAGGCCTGCACCACTTCGTCGGGCAGCATGGTGATCTTGTAGCCAGGCATGTAGACAGTGGAAAGCCGTGCCCGTGCCACATGGTCGATCGCCGTTGCCGGCTGCAAGGCCAGGCCGGGCGCCGCAATGTGAATGCCCACGGTCACCGTGCCCGAGCCCAGGCCTTGCACCGACAGCGCGTCGTCAATCTCGGTCGTGCTGGAGTCGTCCACCGAGAAAGCCCCCACGCTGGCCAATGGCAGGTCTTCGGTGATGCGGGGCGCTTGCAGTGGCGCAAAGGCCGTGCCCTTGGGAAAGTTCTCGAACAAAAACCGGCGCCAGTGAAACTGATAGGGCGAGCTGATGGCGCCTGCCCTCTTGAGCAGGTCCAGCGGTGCGGTTTGCGTGGACTTGGACGCTTCAACCACGGCCTTGTACTCGGGCGCGTTCTTGTCGGGTTTGAAAAGAATCTTGAACAACTGCTCGCGAACCGGCTCGGGGCAGTTGCCAGTGGCAAGCTGAGCTGCCCAATCGGAAATCTGGGTCTGCACCTGTTTTTTCTTCTCGATGGCCACCAGGGCTTGTTGCACCACCTCGGCCGCAGCCTTGCGAAACCGGCCCTTGCCGGCACGGCGAAAGTAATGCGGCGCCTCGAACAGCCGCAGCAGAGCGCCGGCTTGCTGGATCAGGCTGGCGTCCTGACTGAAATATTCGCGCGCCAGGTCGGCAAAGCCGAACTCCTCTTGCGGGGCGAATTCCCAGGCCAGCTCCAGCTCTATCCCGTTGGCGGCCTCCTGCGCCTGGCGCAGCATCTCGGATGGCGAGGGCTTTTCAAATTTCAGCAGGATGTTGGCAGCCTTGACCTTGACCCGCTTGCCGCTGTCGAGCTCGACCTGTGCGGAAGCCTCAGCCTGCGCCAGTACCCGTCCGGCGTGGAACTTGCCGGCTTCTTCAAACAATACAAACATGGGGCGGATTGTCCCATGCGGGGAGGATCAGTCGGCAGCGCCCAGGAAGTCAAACACCCGGGCAATATGCTGGTCGAAGTCGGACAAGGCATGGTCGCTGCCATCGAGCAGTCGGATCGCGGCGCCCTGGTACCGCTCGGTCATCTCGCGCCAGTCCAACACCTCGTCGCCTTCGGCGATGACGGCCATGCATTTGCCTGGCTCGCGCAGGGCGCCCGTTTCGAGCGCCTGTAACTCGTCCACGAAGCGCGATTCAAAGAAAAAGCGCTCATTGGGATCGTGCCAGGCGGTCTGCTCGCCGATGTGACGGGCCAGGTCGCGGGCAGGATGCACGGCGGGGTTGAGCACCACCAGCCGGCAGCCGGTGGCTTGCGCCACGCAGGTCGCGTAAAACCCACCCAGGGACGAGCCGATGACGCCCATGCTTGCGCTCGGCCAGTCCTGAATGCCGCGCATCACCAGCTCCATCGCCTGCGCCGGTGAGGGCGGTAGTTGCGGGCACCACCACGTGACCAGCGGCAGGTGCTGGGCCACCCATGCCTGCGCCATCTGGGCTTTGGCCGACTGGGGTGAGGAGCGGAAACCGTGAAGGTAAAGCAGGTGCGTCAAGCTCATGCGCTGGATCATGCCGTAGATAATCCAGCCTATGTCCTCGGTGTTTTCCAAACCCTCTCTGGCGCAACGGCTCGCGCCCATGATGCGCGGGTTTGATGGCCCTTTGGCGTTTGCCGTTTTTCTGTTGGCCTGCGCGGGGCTGCTCACCATGTATTCGTCTGGCTTCGACCATGGCACGCGCTTCGCGGACCATGGCCGCAACATGCTGATCGCGGGCTTCATCATGTTCGTGATGGCCCAGGTGCCGCCGCAACGCTTGATGAGCCTGGCCATCCCGCTTTATGTGCTGGGCGTGGCACTGCTGGTGGCTGTGGCTGTGTTCGGTGTGACCAAGAAGGGCGCGCGGCGCTGGCTCAATGTGGGGGTGGTGATTCAGCCCAGCGAGATTTTGAAAATCGCAATGCCACTGATGCTGGCTTGGTGGTTCCAGAAACGCGAGGGCCAACTGCGACCGGTTGACTTCATCACTGCCGCGCTGCTGCTGCTGGTGCCAGTTGGCTTGATCGTGAAGCAGCCTGACCTGGGTACCGCCATCCTGGTGCTGGCAGCGGGCGTTGCCGTGCTGTTCTTTGCCGGATTGTCCTGGAAGCTGATTTTGCCGCCGGTGCTGCTCGGGCTCGCGGGCGCCATTGCCTTGATCGTGTTCGAGCCCCAGCTTTGCGCCGATGGCTTTCGCTGGCCGCTTCTGCACGATTATCAGCAACAGCGTGTCTGCACGCTGCTCGACCCGGGCAAGGATCCGCTGGGTAAAGGCTTTCACATCATCCAGGGAATGATCGCCATCGGCTCGGGTGGTGTGCTCGGCAAAGGCTTCATGCAGGGCACCCAGACCCATCTTGAGTTCATTCCAGAGCGCACCACCGATTTCATCTTCGCCGCTTATTCCGAAGAGTTCGGGCTGTTGGGCAATCTGTGCCTGATCGGCGGATTCGCCTTTCTCATCTTGCGCGGCCTTGCCATTGCGCTGGAAGCCTCCACGGTGTTTTCGCGCTTGCTGGCCGGTGCGATCACCATGATTTTTTTCACCTATGCTTTCGTCAACATGGGCATGGTCAGCGGCATCCTGCCGGTGGTGGGCGTGCCTTTGCCATTCATCAGCTACGGCGGCACGGCCATGGTCACCCTGGGAATGGGGCTGGGCATTCTGATGTCCATTTCCAGAAGCAGGCGATTGGTGCAATCCTGAGAGCACTCCAACTAGAATGGCCCGATGATTTCTCGCGAACCCACTCTTGAACGCTTGGCCGTGGCCCGGCATCTGCTACTTGAACCTTTTGGCCTGGATGAAACGCATCTGCTGCGTGCGCTTGGCGAAATCACTGCCCGCAAGGTGGACGACGCGGATCTTTATTTCCAGTACACCCGCAGCGAGGGCTGGAGCCTGGAAGAAGGCATCGTCAAGACCGGCAGCTTCAGCATCGACCAGGGAGTGGGCGTGCGCGCGGTGAGCGGCGAGAAGACCGCCTTCGCTTACTCCGACGACATTTCCGAAGCATCGTTGCTGGATGCAGCCCGCACCGTGCGGACCATCTCGGCGGGCGGGGGCAAGGGGCGCACCCGCGTGGGCAGCCGCAAGATCGCAGGTGGCCGATCGCTCTATCAGGGCCTGGACCCGATTGCCACGCTGGACAGCACCGCCAAAGTGAAGTTGCTGGAGCGAGCCGAGCAACTCGCCCGCGCCAAGGATCCGCGCGTGGCCCAGGTGATGGCGGGCCTGGCCAGCGAGTACGACGTGGTCCTGGTGGCGCGCGCCGATGGCACGCTGGCGGCGGATGTGCGGCCGCTGGTGCGCCTGTCCATCACTGTGATTGCCGAGCAAAATGGCCGCCGCGAGATGGGCTCGGGCGGTGGCGGTGGCCGCTTTGGCCTAGCCTATTTCGACCAGGAGTGCATCCAGACCTATGTGAATGACGCAGTCAATGCAGCGCTGACCAATCTGGAATCGCGCCCGGCACCGGCCGGCGAAATGACCGTGGTGCTCGGCCCGGGCTGGCCAGGCATCTTGCTGCACGAAGCCATAGGGCATGGCCTGGAAGGTGATTTCAACCGCAAGGGCTCCAGCGCATTTGCCGGCCGAGTGGGCAAGCGGGTGGCGGCCAAAGGCGTGACGGTGTTGGACGACGGCACCTTGTCTGACCGCCGAGGCTCGCTCAATGTGGACGATGAAGGCAATGCAAGCCAGCGCAATGTGCTGATCGAAGACGGCATTTTGCGCGGCTACATTCAGGACGCGCAAAACGCCCGGCTGATGGGCGTCGCACCCACCGGTAACGGTCGGCGCGAGAGCTACGCCCATGTCCCCATGCCGCGCATGACCAACACCTACATGCTGGGCGGCGACAAAGACCCAGGCGAAATTCTCGCCAGCATCAAGAAGGGGCTTTACGCCAGCAACTTCGGCGGCGGTCAAGTCGACATCACATCAGGAAAATTCGTGTTTTCAGCCAGCGAAGCTTTCTGGGTGGAAAACGGCAAGATCCTCTACCCCGTCAAAGGCGCGACGCTGGTGGGCAATGGGCCTGACGCGCTGACCCGTGTCAGCATGATCGGAAATGACATGCGGCTCGACAGTGGTGTGGGCACCTGCGGCAAGGAAGGTCAGAGCGTGCCGGTCGGTGTGGGTCAGCCCACGCTGCGCATCGATGGCCTGACGGTGGGTGGCACCGCATAAAAATCAGAGCAGACGTATCACGCGCGACATGTCGACTCCCTCGCGACTTCAGATTGACCCCACCACCAATCTGCCCAGGGTCACCTCCTTTGGCGAGCTGAGCAATTTTCTGCGCACATCGGTCGCCGATGAGGAAAGCCGCAGTGTCTCGCAGAGCATGAGCCAATTGTCGGTGCACGTCGAGAGCATCATCGCAGCTCTCAAGCTCAATCGCGAGCGCACTGTCGTCGCTCCCATGCTGGTGGACTTTCTCACCGTGCTGCGCGTGCACCGCAATCTGGTTGTCAACCTCGGCTTGACTTGGCGGGGGCTTTACGAATACGCGGGGTATCTGCAGGCCCTCAATAATTTCCGGGTGCTGATAGGCCAGTGGCTGCTCGATGGGGGGCCGCGTAGCGCGCAGTTGCTGCTGACCGCCGAAGATTTTGAGCTGGTCGGCTGGCGAACCCTCGGTGAGGGCATGCTGATGGTCGACATGTACGAAAACTGGGTTTCCCAGGACCAGGCCGAGCAATCCACCCTGGCAGCGCCCAATGAACCTCAGGTGGCGCGTGCGCTTGCATGGTGGCAGAAGTTGCGCCGATGAGACGGGGGCTGGGTCCGGCTTGGCGCAGATGTGCTACATTGCATGCCATGCACACGACTCGCGCATACTTTTTTGCTTACTTCTGGTTCTCAAGCGCCTTCGGCGGTAGAGAGATCTGAGCGTACTCAAGAGCACACGCAAACGAACTCCCAGAAAACCGCCGGAAACCCCGGCGGTTTTTTTATGACTTTTATTTTTGAGATCAGGAGCCATGATGAACGCTTCAGCCCACGCCACCAGTCCCACCTGGTATGCGCACCCCGTCGATAAAACCAGCAATACCGACGACGAACGCATCAAGGACATTACCGTGCTTCCCCCGCCAGAACATCTCATCCGCTTCTTCCCCATTCGTGGCACGCCGGTGGAGACACTGATCACCGACACCCGCCGCGCCGTTCACAACATCATGAACGGCAAGGACGACCGGCTGCTGGTGGTGATCGGGCCCTGTTCCATTCATGATCCGGCCGCTGCAGTGGACTACGCAGGCCGACTCAAGGACATTCGTTCCAAGTACGCCGGCACCCTGGAGGTCGTGATGCGGGTCTACTTCGAGAAGCCCCGCACCACGGTGGGCTGGAAAGGTCTGATCAACGACCCCTACCTGGACCAGAGCTATCGCATCGATGAGGGCCTGCGCATTGCCAGGCAACTGCTGATCGAGATCAATCGCCTTGGCGTGCCCGCCGGAAGCGAGTTTCTCGACGTGATCTCGCCGCAATACATCGGCGACCTGATCTCCTGGGGTGCGATTGGCGCGCGTACGACTGAAAGCCAGGTGCACCGCGAACTGGCCTCGGGCCTTTCAGCGCCCATTGGCTTCAAGAATGGCACCGATGGCAACATCCGCATTGCCACCGATGCGATCCAGGCGGCTGCCCGGGCGCATCACTTTTTGTCGGTGCACAAGAACGGGCAGGTTGCCGTGGTGCAGACCAACGGCAACAAAGATTGCCATGTGATCCTTCGCGGCGGCAAGTTGCCCAACTACGATGCGGCCAGCGTCACGGCAGCTTGCAAGGAGCTGGAGGCGTCCAAATTGCCTCCCACGCTGATGGTCGATTGCAGCCACGCCAACAGCAGCAAGCAGCATGAGCGTCAGATCGACGTGGCCCGCGATATCGCGGGCCAGCTTGCCAAGGGCTCCCACAGTGTCTTCGGCGTGATGGTGGAGAGTCACCTGAGTGCAGGCGCGCAGAAATTCACCCCCGGCAAAGACAAGCCCGCAGGCCTTGAGTACGGCAAGAGCATCACCGATGCCTGTATCGGTTGGGACGATTCCCTACGCGTACTGGAGGTGCTCTCGGCTGCGGTGAAGCAGCGGCGCAGCCGCTAAGGCGCACCCCCTGCAGGTCGCTCGGCGAGGGCCTTGAGCAGCTTGGTGTGAATATCACCAAAGCCGCCATTGCTCATGCACAGCACCTGATCGCCGGGTCGGGCTGCTGCCAGCACCTGGGCCACGAGTTCGTCCACTGAGTCAGCCACGATGGCCTTGTTGCCCAGGGGCGCGAGCGCCTCTGCGGCATCCCAGCCCAGACCGCCGCTGTGGCAAAAGGACAAGTCAGCCTGTTCAAGCGCCCAAGGCAATTGGGCCTTCATGGCGCCCAGTTTCATGGTGTTGCTACGCGGCTCGAACACAGCCAGGATTCTCTGCTGCCCGCCCAGCTTTCGCCGCAGACCATCGAGTGTGGTTCGCATGGCGGTGGGGTGATGCGCGAAATCGTCATAGACCGTCACGCCACCCGCCGTGCCACGCACTTCCATGCGGCGCTTGACGCTGCGAAACTCGCGCAGGGCGGCCACGCCGCCCTGTGGGTCAACACCCACATGCTGGGCTGCCGCAATGGCAGCTAGGGCGTTGAGTTGGTTGTGTACGCCTGAGATGTCCCATTCCAGTCGAGCCACCTTGCGACCACGCTCCAGCACATCGAATCCGTGCGGTTCGCCCACTGCCGAAAAATCACTCACGGCCGCGCCGAAACTGCGCACTTCGCTCCAGCAGCCGCTGGCGAGCACCCTTGCCAGGCTTTCTTCCAGGCCGTTGACGAGCACGCGGCCCGACGCGGGAATGGTGCGCAGCAAGTGATGGAACTGCCGCTCTATGGCGGCCAGGTCATCAAAAATGTCCGCGTGATCGAACTCGAGGTTGTTCAGAATCGCAGTGCGTGGGCGGTAATGAACAAACTTGCTGCGCTTATCAAAGAAGGCGGTGTCGTATTCGTCGGCCTCTATGACAAAGCAAGAGCCCAGACCCAGCCTGGCTGAGATGCCGAAATTGCTTGGGACGCCGCCCACCAGAAAGCCCGGCCGCAGCCCGGCGTGTTCCAGTATCCAAGCCAGCATCGAGGTGGTGGTGGTCTTGCCGTGGGTGCCTGCCACTGCCAGCACGTGGCGGCCATGCAGCACATGCTCGGCCAGCCATTGCGGTCCGCTGGTGTAGCGCGCGCCTGTCTCCAGGATGGCTTCCATCAGCGGATAGCGCAGGCTGCCGTCGGCCAGGCGGGCACGCGACACGACATTGCCGATGACCCACACATCTGGGTGCAAAGCCAATTGCTCTGCACCAAAGCCCTCGATGAGATCGATGCCCAGCGCACGCAATTGGTCGCTCATGGGTGGATAGACACCCGCGTCGCAACCGGTCACCTTGTGCCCGGCTTCGCGGGCGAGTGCGGCAAGGCCTCCCATGAAAGTGCCGCAGATGCCGAGGATGTGAATATGCATCTGCCGAATTATCCTCGGCCGCGATGCCGTGCCTCACACACCTCCTCACTTTGGAAAACGCTCGCGCAGTTTGAGTTTCCAGAATTTCCCCGTGGATGTCCTGGGTACCGCATCGATGAACTCAAAGCGCTCGGGCAGCTGCCATTTGGCGAAGCCATGGGCGAGCAGGTGCGCACGGAAATCCTCCGCGCTGGCTTGCGCCCCTGGCTTGAGCACCACGCAGGCGAGCGGGCGCTCGCTCCACTTCTCGTCGGGAATCGCAATCACTGCGGCTTCGGCGACGCTGGGATGGGACATGATGGCGTTTTCCAGGTCGACCGAGCTGATCCACTCGCCACCCGATTTGATCAAGTCCTTGGTGCGATCGGAGATTTTCACAAAGCCCAGGGAGTCGATCGAAGCCACATCGCCAGTGCGCAGCCAGCCGTCGGCGGTGAACTTGTCTTCCTCTACAGGCACACGGTAGTAGCTGCCGGTGATGAAGGGGCCGCGCACCTGAATCTCGCCGACGGTGCTGCCGTCCCAGGGTTGGTCGCCGCCGGTGTCGCCGCGCACCCGCAGTTCGACCAATGGCACCGGCACCCCGGCCATCGCGGCACGGCGGTATCGTTCATCGGCACTGGCCCCCCGCAACTCGGCGCGAGGATAGGAGATGGTGCACAGAGGAGAGGTCTCTGTCATGCCCCAACCTTGCAACAGCCAGATGCCATGCCGATCGAACGCGCGGATGAGCGACTCCGGCACGGCTGCGCCGCCCACCAGAGACCGCATACCGCGTGGCAATGTCCAGCGGCCGTGATGAGGTGAGTCTGCCGCCTGCGAGGCTTCGAATGCTTGTATCAGGCTCATCCAGATGGTTGGCACACCCAGCGACACGGTGGGCGGCTCGATCGACATCAGGTCCAGTAGATCTTCCGGATGCAGGTGCGGCCCGGGGAACACCATCTTGACGCCCAGCATCACCGCCGCATACGGTATGCCCCAGCTATTGGCATGGAACATCGGCGTAACCGGCATGAGCACGTCGGTGCCGCGCAGCCCCCAGAAGTCGGACAGACTGCCCACCAGTGTGTGAAGAATGGTGGAGCGGTGCGAGTAAACCACTCCCTTTGGCTTTCCGGTTGTGCCCGAGGTGTAGCACATGGCTACCGGGTCGTCCTCATGATGGGGCGCATATTCAAAGGATTGTCCATCGGCTTGTGCCAGCAAAGCCTCGTAGTCGGCGTACTTGCTGTCCACCGCAGCGCCGGAAAACGGGAATACGATGACTTTCTCGAAACGGTGCAGGTGGGCGAACTGCTGGTACAGGGGCAGCAGCACGTCATCGATCACCAGAAACCGGTCCTGCGCATTGCCCGCGATCCAACCGATGTCGTCGGGCGCCAGACGCAGGTTCAGGGTATGCATCACGCCGCCCGCAGCCGGAATGCCGAAGTAGCATTCCAGGTGAGCATGGTGGTTCCAGCACAGGGTGGCGACGCGGTCGCCCTTGGCCAGCCCCAGACCGGCCAGTGCGGCAGCCAGCGAGCGTGTGCGCCGGTAGAACTGGCCGAAGCTGTGCCGTCGCAGAGATTTGTCCGGAAGGCGCGAAACGATCTCGTTGCCCGAGAACAATTGTCCCGCCCGCTCCAACAGGTGATTGAGCGAAAGCGGCGCCTGCATCATCGTGCTGTGCATGAAATCTCCTGTTGAGATTGGGCACTGTAGGGCCACGGCCAAACCCAATCAATGCAGAATAACCCGCCATGGATGATGTGAAACTGGAAATTGCGGCGGTGGCGGCGCGCATGGTGGTGGAGGAGGGTATGGAATGGGGGCCGGCCAAGCGCCGAGCGCTCAGGCAACTGGGGCTCAAGGCCGGCACCCCGCTACCCGATAACGATTTGGTGGAGGATGCGGTGCGCGAGCACATCGAGCTGTTCTGCGCCGACACCCAGCCTGCGGAACTTGCGGCCCTGCGCAAGCTGGCGGCCACCTGGATGGAGCGCCTGCAGACATTCAGGCCCTATCTGGCGGGCTCGGTCTGGCATGGCACCGCCACTCGTTTGTCGGACATCTATATCCAGCTTTTCTGCGACGACTCCAAGTCAGCTGAGATTGCCTTGATTGACAAAGGTGTGAGCTACGAGGCACGGACCGTCACCGGCTTGCGCGGGGAGCCGGTCGAGGCATTGAGTCTGTCCAGTCTTTGTCCGGAACTGGGCGAGGCCGTTGGAGTCCATCTCATGGTGTATGACCATGACGATCTGCGCGGTGCGCTACGGCCCGACGCCAAGGGGCGCTCACCGCGCGGAAATCTGCGGGCGCTGCGCGCCTTACTGGACAATAGCGGAACATGACCGAAACCGATCCAACTCGTGCGCCTGAAGCCGCCCGCTCGATTTTCAATCGACGAGCTCTTCTTTTCGCGGCTGGCGCCGCTGCCGCACTGGCAGGCGCCGCTGTGGGCTGGCGCAAATGGAGCTTGCCCGATGGGCCGGATCAGGCTGTGCAGGCGCTGTGGCCATTGAGCTTTGAGGGGCCCAATGGCGCCGGTTTTTCGATGGCAGCGATGCGTGGCAAGCCGCTGCTGATCAACTTCTGGGCAACCTGGTGTCCGCCGTGCGTGGAGGAGATGCCGCTGCTTGATCAGTTTTATCGCGAGAACAAAGGCAGAAGCTGGCAGGTTATAGGCTTGGCAATTGATCAACCCAGTGCAGTGCGGGCCTTTCTTCAAAAGACGCCGGTCAGTTTTCCGATCGGTTTCGCGGGCTTGGGGGGCAGTGAGCTCAGCAAGGCGCTGGGCAATGTCGCGGGGGCTCTTCCCTTCACCGTGATTGTCAAGCCCGATGGGCAGGTGCTGCAGCGTAGAATGGGGCGAGTCACCGGGGCCGATCTGGCCCGCTGGCGGGATCTGAGCTCTGGCTGAGCTGGTGGATTCCTAGTCAGCCAAGAGCGTCCGTGTCAAGCGTGACGTAGAAAATAATCGAAAAATAACCGACGAAGTGCAAAGAAGGCGGGTTTTTGCTGTAAATTCGCGTTCCTTTCGTTCGCCTGCGTTGGAGGGTAAATGGACTTGCGCAAACTCAAGACTTTGATCGACCTGGTGTCTGAGTCAAATGTTTCCGAGCTGGAAATCACTGAAGCCGAGGGTAAGGTTCGCATCGTCAAGGGCAGTGGTGCTATGCCGCATGCCTACGCCCCACCGGTGGCGCCAATGCCTGCACACGCTGCGCCGGCCGCCAACCTGCAGGCGCCGGCTGCCCCCCCGGAAGTGTTGGCCGAGACGGGTCATCCGGTGAAGTCTCCCATGGTGGGCACCTTCTACCGTTCGTCCAGCCCTGGGGCCAAGCCCTTTGTTGAGGTGGGTTCTGTGGTCAAGGAAGGTGAAACTGTTTGCATCATCGAAGCCATGAAGATTCTCAACGAGATCGAGGCTGACAAGTCGGGCACGATCTCACGCATTCTTTGCGAGAACGGGCAGGCCGTCGAATACGGACAACCCCTGTTCATCATCGATTGACACGCACCCATGTTCAAGAAGATTCTTGTCGCCAACCGAGGCGAGATCGCATTACGCATCCAGCGCGCCTGCCGCGAGCTTGGCGTCAAGGCGGTGATGGTTTACTCAGAGGCCGATCGGGAAGCCAAGTACGTGAAGCTGGCTGAAGAGGCTGTCTGCATCGGGCCGGCGGCCTCGGCCCTAAGCTATCTGAACATGCCGGCCATCATCTCGGCAGCCGAAGTGACCGATGCGGAAGCCATCCACCCCGGTTACGGTTTTCTTTCGGAGAACGCCGACTTTGCTGAAAGAGTCGAAAAAAGCGGTTTCCAGTTCATAGGGCCTTCTCCCGAGTCCATCCGCATCATGGGCGACAAGGTGTCGGCCAAGCAGGCCATGATCAAGGCGGGTGTCCCTTGCGTGCCGGGCTCGGAGGGCGAACTGCCCGACGATCCGGTGATCATCAGGCGCACGGCCAAGGCGGTGGGTTATCCGGTCATCATCAAGGCCGCTGGCGGCGGCGGCGGCCGCGGAATGCGGGTGGTGCACACCGAAGCCGCTTTGATCAATGCGGTTCAGATGACCAAGGCCGAAGCCGGCGCCGCGTTTGGCAACCCAGCCGTGTACATGGAGAAATTTCTCCAGAACCCGCGTCACATCGAAATCCAGGTGCTGGCCGACAAGTTCAAGAACGCTGTGTACCTGGGAGAGCGTGACTGCTCCATGCAAAGGCGTCATCAGAAGGTCATCGAAGAAGCGCCGGCTCCCGGCATCCCGCGCAAGCTCATCGAGAAGATCGGCGACCGCTGCATCGCCGCCTGCAAGCGCATCGGCTATCGGGGCGCGGGCACCTTCGAGTTTCTGTATGAAGACGGCGAGTTCTACTTCATCGAGATGAACACCCGCGTCCAGGTGGAGCATCCGGTCACTGAGTTGATCAGCGGAGTGGACATCGTCAAGACGCAGATCATGGTGGCCGCTGGCGAAAAGCTGCCCTTTGCGCAGCGTGACATCGTGTTGCGCGGCCATGCCATCGAGTGCCGGATCAATGCCGAAGATCCGTACAAGTTCGTGCCCTCGCCCGGGCGCATCACCATGTGGCATGCACCGGGCGGCCCTGGCGTGCGGGTGGATTCACATGTGTACACCAATTATTTTGTCCCTCCCAACTACGACTCCATGATTGGCAAGATCATTGTGCATGGCGACACGCGCGAGCAGGCGCTGGCACGCATGCGCACTGCGCTTCTGGAGACCGTGATCGAGGGCATCAACACCAATATTCCGCTACACCGCGAGCTGATGGTCGATGCCAAATTCATGGACGGCGGCACCAACATCCACTACCTGGAAGAGTGGCTGTCTCACCACAATCGCTGAGGGTGACATTGCCAATGTTCGAGTTGCGCCTGCTGTGTCCGGAGCATTGCATCGAGGATGTGACAGACGCGCTTGAGGCCCTGGATGCCTTGAGTGTTTCTGTAGAGGATGCCGATGCCCAGACCGACGCCGAGCAAGCCTTGTTCGGTGAGCCGGGCATGCCGCCACCCAAGGCGGGTTGGCAGCGATCGCGGGTGCTGGCCTTGTATTCCACCGAAGCAGCGGCGCACCAGGCTGCGCAGGTGCTGCAGGCTCAGGAATTCTTCACGGGCTGCCAATTGCAGGGAGTGCAATCGGTGCCCGACCAGGATTGGGTTCGCCTGACCCAGTCGCAATTCGCCCCCATCGAAGTCACCCCCGAATTCTGGATCGTTCCCAGTTGGCATGAGCCGCCTGCCCAGGCGCAGCAGTTGATTCGCCTGGACCCCGGTCTGGCATTTGGAACCGGCACGCACCCGACCACGCGCATGTGCTTGCGCTGGATCGCCTCGCACCCACCCACTGGCATGCGGGTGCTGGACTACGGGTGCGGCTCGGGCATCTTGGCCATTGGTGCTGCCCGTTTCGGTGCGGCGCAGGTGGACGCGGTGGACATCGACCCCGCAGCAGTTCAGTCCACAGAGCAAAACGCCAGGGCCAACGACGTCGTGCTGCATGCCGGATTGCCAGAGCAGGCGCAAGGACGGTATGGCTTGGTGCTTGCCAATATCCTGGCCACGCCCTTGAAGGTGCTGGCACCCTTGCTGTGTTCACTTGTGGCTCCTGGCGGCACCTTGGTGCTGGCCGGCATACTGGAGCGACAGGCCGACGAACTGAAAGAAGCCTACGCGCCTTATTTGAGGCTGGAGGTGACGGACAGTGTGGAAGGCTGGATATTGATGACCGCTGCCGAGGGCGGCTGACAGCGGCTGCGATAGGGCTGCGTGCGGCCGTCGCTACAATCGTCCACTCATGAGCCTGATCACGCGCTGCCCTGCTTGCGGGACGATGTTCAAAGTCGTGCCCGACCAACTCAGGATTTCCGAGGGATGGGTGCGATGCGGCCACTGCTCTGAGGTCTTCGACGCCAGCGCAAATCTGCAGGCCAGTGTCGAGCACGCGCAGCCCGCCGTGGCCGGCACCGCACCGTGGCAGTCGCCAGATCAGGAACAACGGATTGCAGCGGGCGAACCTGTGTTCGAGTCGGCAATATTTCCCACCAGTGAAATAGCCGATGCGCACCGGGAACCTTACCTGCCGAGCGCGCCGCGGTGGCAGCCGCTTTCGTCGCAAGAGCCTGCACAGGCCGCGTGGCAGCCGCCGGTCGGCGCGCACACCGAGCAGTCGCCTGTCTCGGCCATGCATGCCGAGCCTGCACCATCGGCCATCGAAAGCCCTGGCCCCGAATCAGAGCCAGCACCACAGCGTCAGCCTGAGCCAGCGAAGGTGCAGACCTCCTCACCCAGGCCAATCGCACCCATAGAACCCGAGCCGCAGCTCGATGATTTGTCATTTGTGCGCCAGGCACAGCGTAAGGCGTTCTGGCAGTCACAGATTGTGCGGGCCGGTTTGCTTGTCACGCTGTTCGGGCTGAGTCTGCTGCTCGCGCTGCAAGTGGTCTTGCATGATCGCAACTGGCTCGCGTCCAGCGATCCGGCCTTGCGCCCTTTGCTTGTGCGTATGTGCGACACGCTCAATTGCAGCGTGAGTGCGGCGCGGCAGATCGACTCCATTGTGATCGACAGTTCGGCATTCAACCGTTTGCGTGGCGATTCCTACAGGCTGAGCGTGAGCCTGAAGAACCAATCGAATGTGGAGCTGGCCATGCCAGCTTTGGAGTTGACACTCACCGACGGGCAAGACCAAGCGGTGTTGCGGCGGGTCTTGCTGCCCGATAACTTGCCGACCCAGCCCTCTGTGATTGCACCTTCCTCGGAATGGTCGGGCTCCATGACCATCACCGTTGCCACTGGCGGCAATTTGCCTCGCATCGCGGGCTACCGGCTGCTGGCTTTCTATCCTTGAACTTGTGCGAGATCTGACTTTATGGCGGCTTTGATTTGCGGTTCCCTTGCCTTTGACACCATCATGAGCTTCGAGGGGCGCTTTGCCGAGCAAATCCTGCCCGATCAGCTTCACATTTTGAATGTGTCTTTTCTGGTGCCGGCTTTGCGGCGCGATTTCGGCGGCTGTGCTGGCAACATCGCCTACAGCCTGAAATTGCTTGGCGGCGAGCCCTTGCCGATGGCGACGCTTGGCAACGACGGCGGCGGCTACATCGACCGTCTGCGCAGCCTGGGAATCAGCACTGAGTATGTGCGTGAGGCCGGCGACACCTACACGGCACAGGCGATGATCATGACCGACCGTGACAACAACCAGATCACCGCATTCCATCCGGGCGCGATGATGCAGGCACACATGACGCGCATTGAGCCGCACGCCGCCATCAAGCTGGGAATCATCTCACCCGACGGGCGCGATGCCATGATCGAGCATGCCCAGCAGTTCAAGGCCTGCGGCATTCCTTTTGTGTTTGATCCCGGTCAGGGCCTGCCCATGTTCAATGGCGAAGAACTCGCCGCGTTTGTGCAGCAGGCCACCTGGGTGACCGTCAATGACTACGAGGGCAAGATGCTGACCGAGCGCACCGGCTGGAGCAGCGCCGAGATTTCAAGGCGGGTGCAGGGGCTTGTTGTGACGCTTGGCGCGCAAGGCTGCGAGGTCTGGACGGGTGGCGAGAAAACCATGGTGCCGCCAGTCAAAGCCAGTGAAGTCGTCGACCCCACCGGTTGCGGCGATGCATGGCGTGGTGCATTGCTGTACGGTCTGGAGCAGGGCTGGTCGCTGGCGCGCTGCGCGCAGTTGGGCAATCAAGTGGGTGCCATCAAAATCGCCAGCCGAGGGCCGCAGAATTATTCTCTTGGGTCACTGCCGCGGTAGCCGCGAGTTAAGACGGGGTGGTGCTTACCCGCGCGCCAGAGTGACACCGCCATCGACGACGATGATCTCGCCCATCACATAGTCGCCCGCGCGTGAGGCCAGATAGATCGCGGCGCCTGCCATATCTTCAGCGGTGCCTATGCGCCCGGCTGGAATGCGCCGGGCTAATTCGTCGCCATGGTCGCGGGCATCGCGGTTCATGTCAGACGCAAACGCGCCGGGTGCAATGCCGCTGACGACGATGTTGTCCTGCGCCAGCCGAATGGACAAGCGGCGGGTGAGGTGAATCAGCCCGGCTTTGCTGGCATGGTACGAATAGGTCTCCAGCGGATTGAGTGAGATGCCATCGACCGAGGCAATGTTGATCACCTTGGCCGGCCGAGCACCGGCGGCCTTGCGCAGTAACTCGTGCAGCGCCTGCGTCAGGAAGAAGGGTGACTTGAGGTTCAAGTCGAGCACCTTGTCCCAGCCCTTCTCCGTGAAGGAATCGAAAGGCTCGCCCCAGGCCGCACCAGCGTTGTTGACCAGAATGTCCAGCGACGGCTCCCGGGCTGCGTACGCCGCCGCCAGTCGCTGTGCGCCGGCTACGCTGGACACATCGGCCGGCAGCGCAAAGCAAGGCCCCAGCGCGGACAGTTGTTTTGCGGCTTCCTCGCAGGCATCGGCCTTGCGTGAAGAAATATAGACCTTGGCGCCCTGGGTCAGAAAGCCGGTTGCGATCATGCGGCCGATGCCGCGCGAGCCGCCGGTTACCAGTGCGGTGCGACCAACTAGAGAGAAGAGATCGTTCATCGCTGGTTGGGTAGAGTGCGCTTGCTCAGGCCTTAGGCACGGGCCCGCCGGCGATCCCGCCATGCCTGCAATTCGCCCACCACACCTTTGCGGAAGGCCAACACGCAAACCACAAAGCTCACGCCGATGATCACGGTGACCCAGGCACCGACCTTGTCGGCGAGCAAGTCTTGCAGCGAGATCACGATGCCTGCTCCCAACACAGGGCCGAAGAAAGTGCCGACACCGCCCATCAGGCTCATCAAAATGACCTCGCCTGACATTGACCAGTGCACATCCGACAGCGTGGCAAAACCCATGATCAATGTCTTGAGCGCGCCAGCCAGGCCCGACAGCGCCGCTGAGAGTACAAACGCGAGCAACTTGTAGCGATCAACCTCGTAACCCAGCGAAACCGCGCGAGGCTCATTCTCGCGGATCATTTTGAGCACCTGTCCGAATGGTGATGTCACGATTCGTGCAATGCCCAGAAAGCAGGCTACGAAGATCGTCACGATCACGTAGTAAAGGGTGGTGTCCGATGCCAGCGAGAGCACGCCGAACAGATTGCCACGAGCGACGCCTTGCAGGCCGTCTTCGCCGCCAGTAAATGGCGCCTGCAGGCAGACGAAGTACACCATCTGCGCCAGCGCCAGTGTGATCATGGCGAAATAGATTCCCTGGCGCCGAATGGCGATGAGACCGAACAACAGTCCCAGCAGCGCAGCGCTCACCACGCCCGCAATCATGCCCATCTCCGGTGTCCAGCCCAGACTCTTGATGACCCAACCCGCCGCATAAGCGGCAAAGCCGAAAAATGCGGCGTGACCGAAGGACAGCAAGCCAGTGAAGCCCAGCAGCAGATTGAAGGCGCAGGCGAACAAGGCGAAGCACAGCAGCTTCATCACGAACACCGGATACAGGCCGATCAATGGTGCAATCAGTGCCAATATCAAGAGCGCGACGTATGTCAGGCGTGTGAGTTTGTTGTGCTTGTTCATGATGTTCAGGCTTCCTTCCCGAACAGGCCGGCCGGACGAAGCACCAGCACGATCACCATCACCACGAAGACCACCACACTGGATGCCTCTGGATAAAACACGCGCGTCAAACCTTCAATGACTCCCAAGCCCAGGCCAGTGATCACGGAGCCCAGAATGGAGCCCATGCCGCCGATCACCACCACGGCAAAAACCACGATGATCAGGTTTGAGCCCATCAGAGGCGTGACCTGAATGATGGGGGCGGCCAGCACGCCGGCCAATGCCGCCAGACCCGCGCCGGCGCCATAGGTGAGCATGACCATCATCGGAACGTTAACGCCGAAGGCCTGTACAAGTTTGGCGTTCTCGGTGCCGGCGCGTAGATATGCGCCCAGACGAGTGCGCTCGATCAGAAACCAGGTGCCAAGGCACACAGACAGCGAGACAAGCACCACCCAGGCCCGGTAGTTGGGCAGCACCATGAAGCCCAGATTGGTGGCGCCGGAGAGTAATTCGGGGACCGGATAGTTCTGACCCGACACGCCGTACTGATCCCGGAAGATGCCTTCGAAAATCAGCGAAAGTCCAAAAGTCAGCAGCAGTCCGTACAGCGGGTCCAGCCCGTACAGACGCTTGAGAAATAGGCGCTCTATCAGCACGCCGATGGCGCCGACGATCAGTGGGGCCAGGACCAGCGCCAGCCAGTAGTTCATACCCCACTTGTCCAGCATGATCCAGGCGGCGAAGGCGCCCAGCATGTACAAGGCGCCATGCGCGAAGTTCACAATGTCCAGCAGGCCGAAGATGACAGCCAAACCCAGGCTGAGCATGGCATAGAACGCGCCATTGACCAGCCCGAGCATGAGCTGGCCGAGAAAAGCCTGATGGGGAATGCCAAAGATTTCCATGGGGTCCGTCTTGCAAGGTGCAGCCGGCACCGGGCCGGCTGCGATCTACCTTATTTTTTCAGCAGAGAACACTTGGACTCGGCGACGGTCGTGAAGGCCTGGTCGCCAGGTACCTTCTGCACCTGCTTGTAGTAATCCCATGGCGTGGTCGAATCTTTGGAGCCCTTGACCTGGAACAGATACATGTCGTGGATCATGCGGCCATCAGCGCGGATTTTGCCTTTGGAGTAGAAGTCGTTGACCGGCGTCTTCTTGAGTTCGGCCATGACCTTGTCGGCATCGGTCGTGCCGGTGGCCTTCACCGCTTTCAGGTAAGTGAGTGCGGCTGAATAGTCAGCGGCCTGAAGGCTGGAGGGCATGCGCTTGTATTTCTCGAAGAAGCGCTTTGCGAAGTTGCGCGAATCGGCATCCTGGTTCCAGTACCAACTATCAGCCAACTGCAGACCTTCGGTGTTGCCAAGCCCCAGGCTGTGGACGTCGTTGATGAACACCAGCAGGCCCGCCACTTTCATGGTCTTGTTGATGCCGAATTCCTTGGCCGCCTTCATCGCATTGGTGAAGTCACCGCCCGCGTTGGCCAGGGCCAGGATTTGAGCCTTCGAGCCCTGTGCCTGCAGCAGGAACGAAGAGAAGTCTGATGCATTGAGCGGGTGGCGCACCGTGCCGGCCACAGTACCGCCGTTGGCTTTGACCACGGTGGCTGCGTCGCCTTCAAGCGAATGGCCAAAAGCGTAGTCGGCGGTGAGGAAGTACCAGCTCTTGTTACCGGCCTTGACAAGGGCTGAGCCCGCCACCTTGGCCAGCGCCACCGTGTCGTAGGCATAGTGAACCGTGTAAGGCGTGCAGTCTTCGTTGGTCAGGCGGGCCGAACCCGCGCCGATGACGATAAAGGGTCGTTTCTTTTCCGAGGCGACTTTCGACATGGCCAGTGCCGTACCGGAGTTGGTTCCGCCCATGAGCATGCTCAGGCCGTCCTTGTCAATCCATTCACGCGCCTTGGAACTGGCCACGTCGGCCTTGTTTTGATGGTCAGCGGTGAGTACCTCGACGTTGCGTCCTAGTACCTTGCCGCCAACGTCCTGTATGGCCCATCTGATCATTTCGCCGCCGGCGGGCCCGTCGATGTCGGCATAGAGACTGGACATGTCGGTGATGAAGCCGATCTTGATCGGCGCTGTGCTGGCCTGAGCGAAAGCGGCGGCGGTACCGAATCCGAGGGCAATAGCAGCTACGAGGGTCTTGAGTTTCAAAATAGTCTCCTAGATAAGTGCGGTGGCATGAAAAAAAGCGGGTTGCAGTGGCCAGACTACACCCCAAGATACTCCTGAAGCATTCCCATGTTTTGTTTGAGTTCGCCCTGCGCGAACTGCTTGACGATGCGTCCGTGCTCCATGACATAGAAGCGATCGGCCAGCGGGGCGGCGAAGCGGAAATTCTGTTCGACCAGCACGATCGTGTAGCCCCTGGCCTTGAGCGTGCGGATCGTCTCTGCAAGCTTTTGAATGATCACGGGCGCGAGCCCTTCGGAAATCTCATCGAGCAGCAGCAGGCGCGCGCCTGTGCGCAGAATGCGGGCCACAGCGAGCATCTGCTGTTCGCCACCGGAAAGCCGGGTGCCTGGGCTGTCCGCGCGCTCCTTCAGGTTGGGAAACATCTCGTAGATCTCGGCCAGGCTCATTCCGCCCGGCGCCACCACTGGTGGCAAGAGCAGGTTTTCTTCGGCCGACAGGCTGGCGAAGATGCCACGTTCTTCCGGGCAGTAGCCCACCCCAAGCCGCGCCACCTTGTGCGGCGGCATGCGCACGGCCTCTTGCCCCCGGATGCGGATCGAGCCCTTGCGCGCGCCGGTCAGCCCCACGATGGCCCGCATGGTGGTGGTGCGGCCCGCACCGTTGCGGCCCAGCAGGCAGACCACTTCGCCTTCGTCAACAGCCAGATCGACACCATGCAGGATGTGTGACTCACCGTACCAGGCGTGAAGCCCTTCCAGGCGCAAGAACTCCTTGGACATCAGTGAGCACCCTCCAGCGCGGTGTCGGCGGTGCCCATGTAGGCCTCGATGACGAGCGGGTCCGCTGACACCTGGGCATAGGGACCATCAGCGATGATGGCGCCGCGCTGCAGCACCGTGATGCGGTCGGCAATCGAAGACACCACGTTCATGTTGTGCTCTACCATCAGGATGGTGCGCCCGACCGATACCTTCTTGATCAATTGGGTGACGCGGTGCACGTCTTCATGGCCCATCCCTTGGGTGGGTTCGTCCAGCAGCATCAGATCGGGCTCCAGGGCCAGAGTGGTGGCCAGCTCCAGTGCCCGTTTGCGGCCGTAGGGCAGGTTCACTGTCTCCTCATCGGCAAACTCTTTCAAGTCGACAGATTCCAGCAGCTCCAGGGCTCTTTGGTGCAGCTGGAAGAGCGAGCGCTCGGGCTTCCAGAAATGAAATGAAGTGTTGAGCCCGCGCTGCAGCGCAGCCCTGACGTTTTCCAGCACCGTCATGTGCGGAAACACAGCGGAGATCTGGAAGGAGCGAACGATTCCGCGGCGTGCGGTCTGCGCTGGCCTTTCGTGCGTGATGTCGGTTCCGCGGTAGATGATGGTTCCGCGGGTGGGCTGAAGGAATTTCGTCAGCAGATTGAAAAATGTGGTCTTGCCCGCGCCATTGGGGCCAATGAGGGCGTGGATGTGTCCTTCGTGGACCTTCAAGTCCACGCTATTGACCGCCACGAAGCCCTTGAACTCCTTGGTCAAGCCCTTCGTTTCAAGAATGCACTGCGTTGACAAATCACGCTCCTGGGAGCACGCCGGGTCATGCATCCGGCGTGAACGGCGAATGCTAGCTAGACATGCTGCACTGCGGCAGTGGGTAAGACCCTTAGTAGGCCAAAATTCGCGAAATCCCCATGGGTGGAGTTTTCGCACTTTCTCCGGCGGACCATTGGAGGGTAACCCCGCCGTCGCCCGACGCTAAGGAGTAAGGCTTTCAGCAGACTGACAGATGCGTGCGTTCAGCCCGCACGCTGTCTCACATGTTACGCCGGTACTGCCCGCCCACTTCAAATAAGGCGTTGGTGATCTGGCCGAGTGAGCAGACCCGCACCGCGTCCATCAGCACTTCAAAGACATTCTTGTCGGCGATCACTGCCTCGCGCAGTCGATCGAGTACCGCAGGAGCCGCCTTGGCATGGCGGGCGTGGAAGTCTTGCAGGCGCTGGAGCTGGCCACGCTTCTCATCATCTGTGGAGCGCGCCAGTTCGAGCTTGTCCAGCACGGCATCGCCATGCGGGTTGCGGAAGGTGTTGACGCCCACGATGGGCAGCTCGCCCGTGTGCTTTTGCATCTCATAGTGCATGCTCTCGTCCTGAATCCGACCGCGCTGGTAGCCGGTTTCCATAGCGCCCAGTACCCCGCCGCGTTCGGCGATGCGCTCGAATTCGGCCAACACGGCTTCTTCCAAAAGCTCGGTGAGCTCTTCGATGATGAAGGCGCCCTGGCTGGGGTTCTCGTTCTTGGCCAGGCCCCACTCGCGGTTGATGATCAGCTGGATGGCCATGGCGCGGCGCACCGAGTCTTCGGTGGGCGTGGTGATGGCTTCGTCAAACGCGTTGGTGTGCAGTGAGTTGCAGTTGTCGTAGATGGCAATCAGCGCCTGCAGGGTGGTGCGGATGTCGTTGAACTGTATTTCCTGCGCGTGCAGACTGCGCCCGGAGGTCTGAATGTGGTACTTGAGCTTCTGGCTGCGTTCGTTGGCGCCGTATTTTTCTTTCATTGCCACCGCCCAGATGCGGCGCGCCACCCGGCCCATCACCGTGTACTCTGGGTCCATTCCGTTGGAGAAGAAGAAGGACAGGTTGGGCGCGAAATCGTCGATGTGCATGCCCCGGGCGAGGTAGGCTTCCACGAAAGTAAAGCCATTGGAAAGCGTGAAGGCAAGCTGGCTGATCGGGTTGGCGCCGGCTTCGGCAATGTGGTAGCCGGAGATCGACACCGAGTAGAAATTGCGCACGTTGTGGTGCACGAAATACTCGGCAATATCGCCCATGACCTTCAGGCTGAATTCGGTGGAGAAGATGCAGGTGTTCTGGCCCTGGTCTTCTTTCAGGATGTCGGCCTGCACCGTGCCGCGCACATTGGCCAGCACCCATTCGCGGATCTTGGCGATCTCGGTGTCGGTAGGCTCGCGGCCGTTGTCTTGCTTGAACTTTTCCAGGTTCTGGTCAATGGCGGTGTTCATGAACATCGCCAGGATGCTGGGCGCCGGGCCGTTGATGGTCATCGATACGCTGGTGCTTGGGCTGCATAGATCGAAGCCCGAGTACAGCACCTTCATGTCGTCCAGCGTGGCGATGGATACGCCCGAGTTGCCGACCTTGCCATAGATGTCGGGGCGCAGGTCCGGGTCATTGCCATACAGGGTGACTGAATCGAATGCGGTGGACAGGCGCTTGGCCGGCATGCCCTCGGACAAAAGCTTGAAGCGTCGGTTGGTACGAAACGGGTCGCCTTCGCCGGCGAACATGCGGGTGGGGTCTTCGTTCTCGCGCTTGAAGGCGAAGGTGCCGGCCGTGTAAGGGTAGCTGCCGGGTACGTTGTCCAGCATCAGCCACTGCAAAATTTCGCCGTGGTCCTCGTACTTGGGCAGGCAGACCTTGCGGATGGTGGTGCCTGAAAGCGATTTTGTGGTGAGCGCGGTGCGGATTTCCTTGTCGCGAATCTTCACCACGTATTCGTCGGCGGCATAGGCAGCCTGCATCTGCGGCCATTGCACCAACAGCTTGTGCGCAGCAGGGTCTTGCACCTCTTCACGCTGCACGGCCAGATCATCGGCGGCCTCGCTGGCTCGGGCCTTGTCTGGCTTGTGCTCGCGCAGCATGACCGCTGCCGCCCGAAGCTGCTGGATTTCGCGCGCCAGTTTGGATTGTTCGCGGGCCTTCTTCTTGTAGCCCCGAACCGTGTCGCTGATTTCGGCGAGGTAGCGCGTGCGGGCTGCAGGCACTACCGGCGTCTGGTTGGTGCTGTGGCGCGCGTGCACAAGCGGCAGGGTGCCCGTGCCAATGTGCAAGCCAAGCTGGGCAAGGCGCGGTTTGAGGGCCTGATACAGAGCGGTCACACCGTCGTCATTGAAGCGCGCGGCCATGGTGCCGAAGACCGGCATGTCCTCGGGCCTCTTGTCCCAGGCTTCCTTGTTGCGCTGAACTTGCTTGCTCACGTCGCGCAGCGCATCGAGCGCACCCTTGCGGTCGAACTTGTTGATGGCCACGAACTCGGCGAAGTCCAGCATGTCGATTTTTTCGAGTTGACTGGCCGCGCCGAACTCGGGCGTCATCACATACATGGGCACGTCCACCAGTGGAACGATGGCGGCATCGCCCTGGCCGATGCCCGATGTCTCGACCACGATCAGATCAAAGCCGGCCGCCTTGCAGGCCAGAACCACATCGGGCAGCGCGGCGGAGATCTCGCTGCCAAAATCACGGGTGGCCAGGCTGCGCATGAAGACGCGCGGGCCGCTGCTCCAGGGGCCGATCGCGTTCATGCGAATGCGGTCGCCCAGCAGCGCGCCGCCGCTCTTGCGGCGTGAGGGGTCGATGGAAATCACCGCGATGCGCAGTTTGTCTGCCTGATCAAGCCGCAGTCTGCGAATCAGCTCGTCGGTGAGGGATGACTTGCCGGCCCCGCCGGTGCCAGTGATGCCCAGCACGGGGATGGTCTTGGTCGAGGCAATGGAACTGATCGTCGCCATCAGGCCTGCGTCGGCCTTGCCGTTTTCCAGTGCGGTGATGAGCTGCGCCAAAGCGCGCCAGTTCATCTCGCCGTGGCCTTCAATGGCTTTGGCGTCTTTGGGGGCGTAGCCAGTGATGTCTTTGTCGCAGCGCATGACCATCTCACCGATCATTCCGGCCAGGCCCATGCGCTGACCGTCCTCGGGGCTGTAGATGCGCGAGACGCCGTAGGCCTGCAGTTCGCGGATCTCGGGGGGTACGATCACGCCACCGCCGCCGCCAAACACCTGGATGTGCGAGCCGCCGCGACTCTTGAGCAGGTCCACCATGTACTTGAAGTACTCGACATGCCCGCCCTGGTAGGAGCTGATCGCGATGCCCTGAACGTCTTCCTGCAAAGCGGCGGTGACCACGTCGTCCACGCTGCGGTTGTGCCCAAGGTGGACGACCTCCGTGCCCATGCCTTGAAGGATGCGACGCATGATGTTGATGGCCGCGTCGTGCCCGTCAAACAGGCTGGCTGCGGTGACGAACCGCACCTTGTGGGTGGGGCGGTAATTGGCAAGCGCCGTGTATTCGGCGGATAGGTCGGTCATGGGTAGGCTCCCGCCGGCAGCGTCAAGCGGCTGGCGAATGATTTGGGCAGCCCTGTACCTTACTTGACGTTTACGTAAACGTCAATACGAAGCCTCTCGGTCGGCGGGTGAGGCCGACAAGGCTGCCCCCGGACCTATTTGTAAAGCAATCCAGGCAGCCACAAGCCTATCTCTGGGAAGCTGTACAAAATGAACAGGGCAAGCACCTGAATGCCCATGAAGGGCATCATCCCCGCGAATATCTGGTTCAGTGTGACGTGCGGTGGCGACACACCCTTCAGATAGAACGCCGCCATGGCCACTGGCGGTGAGAGAAACGCAGTCTGCAAATTCAGCGCTACCAGCAAGCCGAAAAACAAAGGGTCGACATTGAACTTGGCCAGTAGTGGGATAAATATCGGCATGAAGATCACGATGATCTCGGTCCACTCCAGCGGCCAGCCCAGGATGAAGATGATGAACTGCGACAGCAACATGAATTGCAGCGTGGTCAGGCCCAGCGACAGCACCCAGCGCTCGATGATGTCCTGGCCGCCCAACAAGGCAAATGACGCAGAGAAAATGGAAGAGCCGACGAACAGCCAGCACACCATGGCGCTGGTCTTGGCGGTCAGGAAAGAAGATTCCTTGACGATACCGCCAAGCTCGCAGGCCGTTCGGGTGAAAGGATTTGCGCCTTTGACCTGTTTTGCCGCATAGAAGCGGTAAAGAGCGGTCAGCACAACCGCGCCAGCGGCGCCAACCGCTGCGGCCTCTGTGGGTGTGGCCAGCCCGAACACAATCGACCCGAGCACGCCGATGATGAGCAGCGCCAGGGGAAAGAACGAAGCCAGTAGCATCTTGAAGATCTCCAGGCGCTGCCAGCTCATCAGCCAATAGGTTAGCGCCAGGCTGAGCATGCCCAGACCGAAAACGACCCAATACCAGGTGGGCGCAGCAACCCGCTGCGCTGGTGGTTGCGCGGGTGAAGGCTCTGCCGCGCTGGCCTGAGCAGCAACAGGTGCCTCGGGTGCGGGAGCCACCGCAGCCTGACTGCCGGGCGGCTCTTTCAGTTCACCATCGTCCTTGGGCGGCTCCTGCAGGCCGCCTGTGTCTTGTGGTGGCTCTTGCAGTGACGATCCCGCCTGCGCAGGGCTTGACTCGTTCGAGCCAATGGCACCCCCCGCCTGCACCAGGCCGCTTGTGTCCTCAACCACCGGCGGGGCTGTTGCACCGCCATACATGAAGGCCAGCAGCAGCACGATTGCAATGGCTGGCAGCAATGAGATCAGGAGTTGCACGCCGACCGAACGCCGGGGTAGCGATGAGACACGCAGGCCACCCAGCAGGCCCACCAGTGCGTTGCGGCTGCGCGAACTGAGGGCCTGCGACAGAGGTGGCAATGCCACGATGCGTTCGCTGGCAGGTAGCGCAGGCGCCAGGTGCGGTTTCCATTTGGCCACGATGATGACGTAGGCCACGTACAGGCCCGCCAGCATGATGCCGGGGAAGAATGCGCCAGCATAGAGTTTGACCACAGAAACCCCGGCGGTCGCGCCATACACGATCAGCAGGACAGACGGTGGAATGAGAATGCCCAGACATCCGCCGGCTGTGATCGCGCCGGCAGCGAGCTGCACGCTGTAGCCCCCGCGCAGCATGGCGGGCAGAGCCAACAGGCCCATCAGTGTGACGACCGCGCCGACAATGCCCGTGGCGGTAGCGAAGATCGCGCAAGTGACGATCGTGGCCACGGCCAGAGCGCCGGGCACGCGCGCCAGGGAAAGATGCAGGCTCTTGAAGAGTTTCTCGATCAGATTGGCGCGCTCAACCAGATAGCCCATGAACACGAAGAGCGGAATCGCAATCAGCACGTCGTTGGACATGACTGAGAAGGCACGTTGAACCATCAAGTCCAGGACCTGCCGGACGGCAAGCTCCGGGTTGACGCTTCGGTAGGCGATCCAGCCAAAGAACACGCCCATTCCCATCAGCGTGAAGGCGGTAGGAAAGCCCAGCATGATGGCCACCACGATCAGGGCCAGCATCAACAGACCCAGGTGGCCGTTGGTGATGGATTCGGCGCGCAGCCCGATCACCGCAATGGTGACCAGAATCAGGGCCATCAGCGAAAAGCCGAACCACAGTTCCTTGCGAATTTTCATTTTGTGGCCCCGCCCCGCACGATGAACTTGTCGAGGCTGGCGATGTCTTCGTCCTTCACCTGCACCATCTCCTTGAGCTTGTTGACGTCCACTTCTTCCACGTCGGCTTCACGCGATGGCCATTGGTTTTGCCGGATGCAGATGACACAGCGAATGACTTCGACAATGCCTTGCAGCAGCAGCACTGCGCCTGCCAGTGGCAGTATGGTCTTGAAAGGGTAGATGGGAGGCCCCTCTGCAGTGACATTGGAATGCTCATGCATCGCCCACGACTCGGCCGCATAGAAGTAGCCCGCATAGGTGAGCGCGAAGACGCCCGGCATGAAAAACAGGATGTACAGGATCAGATCGATGGTCGCCTGGGTTCGAGGCTCGAAAAAACCATAAAGCACGTCGCCCCGCACATGGCCTGCCTTGGCCAATGTGTAGGCGCCGGCCATCATGAACATCGTGCCGTACAACATGATCATCACGTCAAATGCCCACGGGTGAGGCTGATCCAGCACGTAGCGCGAGAATACCTCCCACGAAATCATGAAGGTCAGGGCGACGATCAGCCACGAGAATGCCTGACCGACGAACGTGCTGAACTTGTCGATCGAGAGGAGCAGTTTTTGCATTGGGAACTGAAGCTAATTCGACCATCCGGGAATTGACCGGATGGCCGGTGCCGCGAGGCGAGAAAAGATCACGCCTTCTTGGGCGCGGCCTTCTTGGGGCTGAAGAAATGGCTGACAGCCATGCGCCGGTTGATGTTGGTGTCCTGGTCCCACTTCACCACGCGCTCGGCAAACGCTCTTTGCGACGCGACGATTTCCTTGAACAGTGGGTTCTCCGCGGATTTCTTGGTCAAAATCTGGTCCCACAGATTCAATTGAACCTGGAGCAGCGAATCAGGTGTCTTGTAGAACTTGACCTTGTCTTTGACCTGCAGCTCGATGTAATCCTTGGAGTAGCGGTCAATCGCTTTCCACGATACGTCCGCCGACGCAGCCTCCACCGCATTGGAGATGATGGCCTTGAATTTGGCCGGCAGTGCGTCGTACTTGGTCTTGTTGAAGCTGATCTCGAAAGTCTCCGCACTCTGGTGGAAACTTTGCAGCATGCACACCTTGGACACATCCGGGAAGCCCAGGCTGCGGTCGGAGGAGGCGTTGTTGAACTCCGCCCCATCCAGCAGGCCGCGGTCCAGTGCGGGCACGATCTCTCCTGCGGGCAGCGCGTTCACCGCAGCCCCCATGGCGGTGAACAGATCAATCGCCAGACCATTCGTGCGGAACTTCAGGCCCTTGAAATCGGATGGTTTCGTGATTGGCTTCTTGAACCAGCCCAGCGGCTGCGTGGTCATGGGGCCAGACAGGAATGACACCACATTGCCGCCGATGGACGCGTACAGCTTGTCCAGCAATTCCTTGCCGCCGCCGTACTTGTGCCAAGAAAGCAACATGTTGGCATCCATGCCGAAAGCCGGCCCGGAATTCCACAGGGCCAGGGCGTTCTGCTTTCCATAGTGATAGCCCAGGATGCCATGGCCGCCATCAAGCGTCCCTTTGGAGACAGCTTCGAAGAGCCCGAATGCTGGCACCACGGCGCCGGCGGGCAACACGTCGATCTTGAGCTCGCCCCCGGTCATGTCGTTGACCTTCTTGGCAAAATCAAGCGCGTACTCATGGAAGATATCCTTGGACGGCCAAGTGCTCTGGAAGCGAAGCGATGTGGCGCCTTGTGCGCTGACCACCATAGGTGCGCTCATGGCGCCTACGGCAATGGCCGCGCCTTTGAGTAAATTGCGGCGGCGAGGGGCTTTGGGCTGAGTCATATATGTCTCCACGGTTGAATGCAAATGGCTAGCACGCTATCTTTGGCTTGCTGGCGCGCGATGCAAATGGGGGTTTTCACCAAGGCTTCAGGTTTGATGCTGCCACACGGTGCGCTAAACCCAAGCCCGGAGTCAAGCCCAATGTGCATTACGCTCGGCTTTGCGTTTTAAACAAAAGAGTTTTGACATGAATCAACCCATTCAACTGTTCGACCCCGCCTCCAGTACCTACACCTACCTGGCTTTTGACGAGGCGACTCGCGATGCGGTGATCATCGATCCGGTCGATGAGCAACTCAATCGCGATCTGGCGGTGCTGAAGGAAAACAATCTCAAGTTGGTGTGGACGATCGAAACCCACGCCCACGCCGATCACATCACCAGCGCCGGCCTGCTGGCCGAGCATGCAGGGGCCAAGACGGCGGCGCCCGAGGGCTGCGGCATCGGCACTGCGGCGGTGCAACTGCGCCACGGCGATGTGCTGCGTTTTGGAGGGCAGGAGCTAAAGGCCTTGCACACGCCCGGGCACACGGCGGGCAGCATGTGCTACTTGTGGGGCGAGCATGTTTTCACAGGTGACACCTTGCTGATCAATGGCTGCGGGCGCACTGATTTCCAGTCCGGCAGCGCCGCCGATCTGTATCGCAGCCTGACCGAGGCACTGTTTGCGCTGCCCGACAACACAACAGTGTGGCCTGGGCATGACTACCAAGGTCGCACGCATTCCAGCATCGGGGCCGAGAAGCTCGGCAATGCGCGAGTGACTGGCAGAACTTTGGCTGAGTTCACCGAGATCATGGCGCAGCTGAACCTGCCCAAGCCCCGTCGCATCGACGAGGCTGTGCCCGCCAACCTCAGCTCGGGCCTGCGCCACGATGCGGGCGGAGAGCCAGCCGGGCCAGTGGCTGCGCAGGGCTACGCCGGCGATGTGTCGCCCGAGCTGGCATTTGAATGGTGCAAGCGCGGCGATGCCGTGCTGATCGACGTGCGAACTGACGCCGAGCGTGAATGGGTGGGTTTTGTCCCTGGGGCGGTGCCCCTGGCATGGAAGAATTGGCCAGGCATGGCAATGAATCCCTCCTTCGATCAAGGGCTGAAGGCCGCCGTGCCACCGGGCAAGAAGGCAGTATTGCTTTGCCGCAGCGGGGTGCGCTCCATCGCGGCGGCCAAGCGCGCCACAGAGCTTGGCATCAAGGCCTACAACATCCTGGAGGGCTTTGAAGGCGACCCCGACGAAACCGGTCAGAGGGGCAAACGAGGGGGGTGGCGTTTGCGCGGACTGCCCTGGCGCCAGGGGTAAGAGCCTGTCGGCCTGAATAGGCCATGGCAGGGCGGCCGCCCCAGGCCTCAAAATAGAGGCTATTTCACTCATTGATCAGGGCAAGACAAATGGCCGTCAATCTGTCCGCACCACAAGCTGCAGACCTACATCCTATTCCCGGTCTGCGCATTGGCGTCGCACAAGCGGGCATCCGAAAGGCCAATCGCAAGGATCTCACGGTGGTCCTGATCGATGCGGGCGCATCGGTAGCCGGTGTGTTCACTCAGAACCGCTTCTGCGCGGCGCCGGTCCAGCTTTGCCGCGAGCACTTAGCCTTGGGCGACGTCCGGGCCATGGTCATCAACACCGGCAATGCCAACGCCGGGACCGGTCAGGATGGTCTGGCACGGGCCCGTGCGACCTGCGAGGCCCTGGCTGGACATTTGTCGATCAGGCCCGAACAGGTACTGCCTTTTTCGACTGGGGTGATCATGGAGCCGTTGCCGGTCGATCGCATCGCGGCCGCCCTGCCGGCCGCGCTGGCCGATGCCGGGCCGGACAATTGGCTGAGCGCGGCCGAGGGCATCATGACGACCGACACCGTACCCAAGGCCTTTAGCCGCCAGGAGACGATTGACGGAGTCACCGTGCGCATCACCGGCATCAGCAAGGGAGCCGGCATGATCCGCCCCAATATGGCCACCATGCTGGGCTTCATGGCCACCGACGCAAAAGTGGACCCGACGGTGATGCATGCGTTGGCCCTGGAGCTGGCCGAAGGCTCATTTAATCGCGTCACGGTCGACGGCGACACCTCGACCAACGACTCCTTCGTGGTCATTGCCACCAACAAGGCTGCGCACACACCCATCACCTCGCTGGAAAGCCCGGCCGGCCGCGCCTTGAAGCTGGCGATGCTGGATGTCGCGCGCCTGCTTGCGCAGGCCATCGTGCGCGATGGAGAGGGCGCCACCAAGTTCATCAGAGTGCGTGTGGAAGGCGGCAAGAGCAGCCAGGAATGTCGCTTGGTGGCCTATGCAATTGCCCATTCACCACTGGTCAAGACCGCCTTTTTCGCCAGCGATCCCAACCTGGGGCGCATTCTGGCCGCGGTGGGCTATGCCGGCATCGATGATTTGGACCAGACCGGTATCGAGTTGTACCTTGACGACGTGCATGTCGCCACTGGCGGTGGCCGCAATCCGCTGTACCGTGAAGAGGACGGCCAGCGCGTGATGAAGCAAAGCGAGATCACGGTGCGCGTCCTGTTGGGGCGTGGCAATGCGTCCGATACGGTCTGGACTTGCGATTTCAGCCACGACTATGTGAGCATCAACGCCGACTACCGGTCGTGAGGCGCCAGGCGTATTGAGGGACAAAGATTGAACGAAAAATTCGAACAACTGATGGAGCGCGCCGGACACTTGCTCTCGCGCATCGAGGCCATCCTGCCTCAGCCTCTTGGCGCTCCCGATTGGGGCGCTGCGGTTGCGTGGCGTTACCGCAAGCGCTCGTCGGGACATGGGGCGCTGGAGCCGGTGCGGCATATCGCGGCGATCTCCCTGAATGATTTGAAAGAAATCGATCCTCAAAAGGAAAAGATTCAGCGCAACACCCTGCAATTCGTTCGTGGGCAGGCCGCCAACAATGTCTTGCTGACCGGTGCGCGCGGCACAGGCAAGTCGTCGCTGATCAAGGCCTGTCTCAATGAGTATGCGGCGCAGGGGCTTCGGCTGATCGAGGTGGACAAGGCCGATCTTGTGGATCTGCCCGATATCGTGGATGTGGTGGCCGACAGGCCCGAGAAATTCATGATCTTTTGCGATGACCTCAGCTTCGAGGAAGGCGAGCCCGGCTACAAGGCGCTCAAGTCCATCCTGGATGGCTCGGTGGCGGTCGCCACGGCCAATGTATTGATCTACGCCACCAGCAACCGGCGCCACTTGCTGCCCGAGTACATGAAGGAAAACCTCAGTTACCGCCATACCGAGGACGGCGAGGTGCATCCCGGCGAGGTGATCGAGGAGAAGATTTCGCTTTCCGAGCGCTTCGGACTGTGGGTGAGCTTCTATCCCTTCAGCCAGGATGAATATCTGGCGATTGCAGCGCAATGGCTTTCGTGGTTTGGCGTGGGAAGTGAGGCCATTGACGCAGCTCGGCCAGAGGCACTGGTCTGGGCACTGGAGCGCGGCTCGCGCAGCGGCCGCGTGGCCTACCAGTTCGCGCGCGACTACGCGGGCCGCCACGGCGCATGAGCAGCGCAGGACCGCTCCAAGGGGCGAAGGCACCCTCGGTGGGTGGACAAGAGCCGCTTCTCGTGGCTGATGGGCACAGGCCGCGCGACGGTGGCCCGCAGCGACAGGAAGTTCAGGTGGCGGTGGGTGTGCTGGTGCGGCCCGACGGTGCTTTTCTACTCACCTCACGGCCACCGGGCAAGGTGTACCAAGGTTACTGGGAATTTCCCGGCGGCAAGCTAGAGACCGGAGAGAGCGTGGAGCAGGCGCTGCGCCGCGAGCTGGTCGAGGAAATCGGCGTCACCATTGGCGAGGTTCATCCTTGGCGGGTGGAACGGGTTGACTATCCGCATGCGTTGGTGCGTCTGCATTTTTGCAAGGTGTTCCAGTGGCAGGGCGAACTGCACATGCACGAAGGCCAAGGCTTTGCGTGGCAGACGCTGCCGGTGCAGGTCAGTCCGGTATTGCCTGGCACGGTGCCGGTGCTGGGCTGGTTCGCGCAGGAGCGCGGGTTTGGTGGCCCAACCCACCGAGAAAGCGCACTACCGTAACGTGGTGTCTTCGTAGTCTGGGTCGTCAGGCTGTGCGTCTTCGGGCACCCGAAAGCTTTCGCTGGCCCAGGCGCCAAGATCCTGATTCTTGCAGCGCTCACTGCAGAACGGCCGAAACAGGTTGCTGGGTGCATAGACACTGTTGCCGCCACAGGCCGGACAACGGACCAGACGCGGCTTGTCGCCCGATGCTTGATGTGGATGCACCATCGCGTCAACCTTCTTCAGGAACAGAGTGTGAGTTCGAACTGCGCGTTGTCAGTGCTGGGCTGCAGGCGGTCTTGTGACTCCTGACGCATCAGGCGCACCGAGATCATCAGGCGGTTGCCGCTGATTTCGGGCACCAGCCCCAGCGCTGGGTCCAGACGCAGACGCAGTAACTGAAAGCTGCGTCCTTGTGGCAGGTTTTGCTGATACTGGCCCTGACTGGCCATCACCTTTTGCGCTGTGCCAGAGTCGCGCAGCATCTTGAGCAGCATGTGGACAGCCTCGGCCAGGGGCGCCAGCGTGGAGGCCCAGCGCTCCAAGTCCTGTCTGCGCTGGTCAGCGTCCAGGTGCTGCCAGGCGAAGTAGGCCGGAAGATCGAACTCGCAGGTGCCGCCGGGAATGCCCACGCGGCTGCGAATGCTCATCAGCCAGTCGTTTTCAGTCAGCGATTGTCCGGCCTTGCCGGGTTGGTTGTTCAGCGCTGTGAAGTAGCGGTCCAGCTTACCCACCACCTCGTCCAGAACGGCTTCCGAGATGGCTGGATTTCCGCGGTAGCTGTTGAGGATTTGTTTCTGCTTGTCCAAGTCCTTCATCACGTCGGACTTCAGATCGGCGCGGGCTCCCACGTCCATGACCTCGAAGATCGTTGCCAGCGCGTAGTGGTGGTCGACGGGGTGTGAACGCGGCACCAGTTCGCTGAGCCTGCGGAACAAATGCTCCAGGCGCAAGTAGGTGCGAATGCGTTCGTTGAAGGGGTATTCGTAGAGGATCACGCTGGCTTGATTCTTGCGCAAAGCGTCCAATCATAGCCCCAAGCGGCGCGCGACCTGTTGAACCATCGCACGCAAGCGGTCCAGCGAGATGCCCTCGTTGCAGATCACGATGTCGGCTGCGGCCAGGCGGCGGCTGCGCTCGGCCTGCACGCCCATGATGGCGCGCACTTCAGTCTCGGAAAGACCGCTGCGGGCGAAGACGCGATCGATCTGTGTCTGAGGCGAGCAATCAATGACCAGCACCCGGTCCACCTGTGACCTCCAGCGGCCCGACTCGACCAGCAGCGGGATATCGAACACGATGCACGATGTGCCCGCGTCCGTGGCGAGTTGGACCTGCCGGGCGATCTCCCGCCCAACCAGTGGATGGATGATTTCTTCCAGCAGCTTGCGCGCCTGAGGGTCGGCATAGGCGCGCTCACGCATGCGATTGCGGTCCAGCGCGCCATCGGCCGTGACGAACTCAGCCCCGAAGCGCTGCGCAATGGCGGGTATGGCTGCACCGCCGGCCGCAGTGCTGGCGCGGGAAATCGCGTCGGCGTCTATCACGCCTGCGCCCAGTTGTTCAAGCATTTGCAGGACAGTACTTTTGCCGCTGCCGATGCCACCGGTCAGCCCCAGTCGCGTCGCTCTCATGCAGTCACAGTCCGATGGCTTCCAGGATGGCTGTAGGCCCGAAGATCATGGCGGTCAGACCTGCGCCCGCCAGGAAGGGGCCAAAGGGCACATAGCCACCGTCCCGCAGGCCGCTGGTGAATTTCATGGCGATGCCGACGATTGCGCCAATCACCGACGACATCAGGATGATGGGCACCAGCGCCTGCCAGCCAAACCAGGCGCCTAAGGCTGCAAACAGCTTGAAGTCGCCATGGCCCATGCCTTCCTTGCCGGTCAGCAGCTTGAATCCATGGTAGATCAACCACAGCGACATGTAGCCCGCTACGGCACCCCACACCGCTTGCGGCAGCGGCAGATCAGTCAGGCGAAGCGCAGACACAATCAACCCCGCCCACAACAAAGGCAATGTAATGCTATCGGGAAGCAGCGTCGTGTCCCAGTCGATCAGCGCAAGCGCTAGGATGGCTGCGCAGAACAGGCACCAGGCGGCTGCGGTGCTGGTGGCGCCCCAGTGCCAGACACAGAAGAAGAACAAAGCCGCAGTGCTCAATTCGACCAAGGGATAGCGCAGGCCGATGGGGGTGGAGCAAGCCGAGCACTTGCCGCGCAGCATCAGGTAGCTCAGCACCGGCACGTTTTCATACCACTTGATCACATGGCCGCACTGGCGGCAGCATGAGCGAGGCCGCATCAGGTTGAACTCAGGCTCGTCCTGGGCAGGTGGTCTGCCAGACACCTCAGCACACTCGGCAGTCCATTGGCGCTCCAGCATTTTTGGCAGCCGGTAGATGACCACATTTAGAAAACTGCCTACCAGGAGGCCCAGGACGCCCGCCAGAACGGCATCGACCAGATGGGACACCAGCATCAAACCACCTGGCCCAGCTTGAAGATTGGCAGATACATTGATACCACGATGCCGCCGATCAGTCCGCCCAGGAACACGATGATGATGGGCTCCATCAGGCTGGAAAGCCCTTCCACCATGTCGTCCACCTCTGCCTCATAGAAGTCGGCCGCCTTGCCCAGCATGTGGTCCAGTGCGCCGGACTCTTCCCCGATGGCGCACATCTGCAGGACCATGGTTGGAAACACGTTGGCATTGGTCATGGCCGCTGTCAGGCTCGTGCCAGTGGAGACTTCCATCTGTATCTTTTCGGTGGCCGATTGGTAGACGTAGTTGCCCGAGGCGCCGCCCACCGAATCAAGTGCCTCCACCAGCGGCACGCCGGCGGCGAACATGGTGGACAGGGTGCGGGTCCAGCGGGCAATCACCGACTTGTAGACCAACAGGCCGAACACTGGCACGCGCAGCATCAGCCGGTCCATGAACATCTGCATCTTCTCGCTGCGCTTCCAGGCCTGAAAGAAGAAGTACAGGCCACCGCCCACACCGCCAAAGATCAGCCACCAGAACTTGACGAAAAATTCGCTCAACCCGATGACGAACAATGTGGGAGCAGGCAGGTCGGCGCCAAAGGAGCTGAACACGTCCTTGAAGGCGGGGATCACGAAGATCATGATCACCGACACCACCACGAAGGCCACCACCACCACCGAGATGGGGTACATCAGTGCCGACTTGATCTTGGACTTGATCGCCTCGGTCTTTTCCATATAGACCGCCAGCCGGTCCAGCAGGGTTTCCAGGATACCGGCAGCCTCGCCGGCTTCGACCAGGTTGCAGTACAGATTGTCGAAGTAGAGCGGGTATTTTCTGAACGCAGCCGACAGCGAAGTGCCGGTCTCGACATCGGTGCGGATGTCGTTGAGCAGCTTGGTGACGCTGGCGTTGGAGTTGCCGCGCCCTACGATGTCGAAGGCTTGCAGCAAAGGCACGCCAGCCTTCATCATGGTGGCAAGCTGGCGGGTGAAGATGGAGATGTCCTTGGCCTTGATCTTGGCGCCCGAACGCATGCGGCGCTTCTTGACCTTGGTCGGCGAGACGCCCTGGCGACGCAGTGCGGCCTGGACCTGGTTTTCACCTGCCGCGCGGGTTTCGCCGCGCACCTGTTTGCCATTGCGGTCACGTCCCTCCCACTCGAAGACGTATTCCGTGACTTTGCTTGCGGCCGTGGCCATGTCTGTACTCCTCTATGACCGGTTACGCATTGGTGCAGCCCACCACTTCTTCCAGTGAAGTGATCCCCAGCCTGACCTTTTGCAAGCCCGACTGGCGCAAACTCCTGACGCCCTCAGCCTGCGCCTGCTTGGCTATCTGCAGGGCGCTGCCGTCAGCCAGGATGATGCGCTGAATCTCTTCGCTGATGGGCATCACCTGGTAGATGCCAACGCGTCCCTTGTAGCCGTTGTTGCAGGCCGGGCAACCCACAGGGCGATACGGCGACCAAGTGCCATCTACCGCATCTTCGGTGAAGCCCGCGTCGATCAGTGTCTCATGGGGAATGTCTGCCGGCATCTTGCAATTGGGGCACAAGCGCCTTGCCAGCCTTTGCGCGGTGATCAGGATCACACTGGACGCGATGTTGAAAGGCGCGATGCCCATGTTGCGCATGCGCGTCAGGGTGGTGGGCGCGTCGTTGGTGTGAAGAGTCGAGAGCACCAGGTGGCCGGTCTGGGCGGCTTTGATGGCGATGTCGGCCGTCTCTAGGTCGCGGATTTCGCCCACCATGATCACATCGGGATCTTGGCGCAGGAAGGACTTAAGTGCAGCCGCAAAGGTCAGCCCCGCCTTGTCATTGACATTGACCTGGTTGATGCCGGGCATGTTGATTTCCGACGGATCTTCTGCCGTGGAAATGTTCACCCCAGGCTTGTTCAGCAAGTTCAGGCAGGTGTAGAGCGAAACCGTCTTGCCCGAGCCCGTTGGGCCGGTGACCAGAATCATCCCGTAGGGTCGGCCTATTGCGTCCAGCAGATGCTTCTTCTCTTGCGGATCGTAGCCCAGTGCGTCAATGCCCAGCCTGGCGCTGCTGGGGTCCAGTATGCGGATGACGATCTTTTCGCCAAAGAGGGTGGGCAGGGTGCTGACCCGGAAATCGATGACCCGGTCAGGCCCGATCTTGAGTTTCATCTTGCCGTCCTGCGGCACCCGCTTCTCCGAGATGTCCATCTTGGAGATGACCTTGATACGCGACGCCAGCTTTTCCTTGATGGCAATGGGCGGCGAGGCGATTTCGCGCAATTCGCCGTCGATTCGAAAACGCACCCGATAAGTCGATTCGTAGGGCTCGAAATGCAGGTCCGAGGCCCGCATGCTGAAAGCATCCAGCAGCATCTTTTGCAGGAATTTGACGACAGGCGCGTCCTCGACCTCCGAGCTGGGGGCCTCGCTCTCTTCGGCCCCTGCCGTCTCCAGAGTTGACTCGTCAAATTCGAAGTCATCGCCGATCAGGTTGTCCATCGCATCGGACGTGCTGGTGGTGGTGGCCTCCACCAAGCGGGTCAGCTTGTCGTATTCGGCGATGACCCAATCGACGCCCAATTGCGTGGCGAACTTGATCTTTTCAGCGGCTTGTTGGTCTGATGGATCGGCGGTGGCCACGATCAGCCGGTTGCTGCGCTTGCTCAGAACCACCACGCGGAAAGCTTGGCAGATTTTTGGGTCCAGCAGATTCTTGGGCAGGCGCAGGGCGTCGATCGCTTCCAGGTCCAGCAAAGGTGCGCCGAAAGACGAAGACATGGTGTGAGCCAGATCGGATGCGGACACGACGCCTGAGCCGGTCAGCTCTGCGATGAAACTACTGCGATTGGCCTGCGCCTTGCGGAACATCTCCTCGGCCGACTTCTGTCCCAGTTTGCCGGCGGAAATCAATGCCCGAGCCAAGCCGGGCAAGGCCATGGATGGAACTTCGGATGCAACGGAATCGACAGCGGCCATTCGGAAAATAAGATCCTGGCTCAAAAGCCAGGCAGAGTGAGTAAGGGGAACCCGCAGCGATCATCGCTGATTGGCCTCATGCTGTAAATCCACGAGGCAGATGGGTGTGGCCCCGAATGGCGATGGGTTGACTCGGCAAGCATGCATTCGCGTGGAAAATCGACGTTCTTGCTTTGCCAAAAAACAACAGTAAGAATTTGCAATTGGATGGTGGCGGGAATCGATTCGAGGACGGGGGGGCTTGGGCGGCGTGCGCGCCCTTCCGAATGGGGCCCTTGATCCGTTCTTGCGGATGGCTATGTCAAAGAAGGTAAAATCGTGCATCTTGGGTTGGGTGTGGGTTGCAGCAATTCGCATGGGCCATCAGTTGTCGGTTCCCCATTTGCGCCTTGCGCAATTCAAACCACAGAAGCATTGAGCTCCCATGCATGGGTCGTCACTAAATTCGTCTATTTCCCGAAGGGTGGCACTCACCGGCTTGCTGGCATTGGCCGCCTCTCGGCAGGCAGCCCGGGCTTGGAGCCCGGCGGACGGGGTCCGCTCGCTCATAGTTCCGTTTTCGGCGGGCTCGCTTGCCGACATCGCCGCAAGAAAATACGCTGACCTGTTTGGGAAATCTGGCGCCTCTCCTTTTGTGGTGGAGAATTTCCCTGGTGCCGGGGGCGTCATCGCCACCCAACAATTGATGAAGCGCCCCCGAGACGGTAAGACGCTCTTGTGGGGAACCTCAGGGATAGTATGCGTAGCGCCGCTGCTGTCCAAGGCGCCGCTTGAGTTTGACCCTCGCATCGATTTCGTGCCCGTTTGTACCTTGACCCGCACCCCATTCGTACTTTTTGCAGCCAAGGATTTCCCGGCAAGCAACCTGGGTGATCTGCAAAGAATGATGAGCGGCGCGAAGGAGCCCATTTCGTATGCGGCTGCAGACACAGGAAGTGCAAATCATGTGGCCGGTGAGGTGCTGCTTGAGAAATTGGGACTTAAAGGCCTGCACATTGCGCATCGACAAAACCAACAGGCCTATCTGGACGTGGCACAGGGAAGAGTTTCCCTCGGAATTTTTGGCTGGCAGAACGTGTCTACCCTCGTCGAGTCAGGCAGGGTCAAGGTGCTCAGCGTGCTTTCGGACACGCCCCTGGGAGCCCAGCCGTCCCTGCCCACGGTTCAGAGTCAAGGCTTCGGAAATTTCGAAATTGAAGGTTGGTCAGGGTTGTTCGTCGCCAAAGGTGCGACCGATGCCGTGGTTGCTGAGCAGGAAAGACAAGCGCAGTGGGCATTAAACTGAAGTTCCTCCCCCAAAAACCCGAGTTTTCCCAATGACGCCTACGGTAATTTTGGTTCCACGTTCTGACTACATTTTGATCTGACCGATCAGTTCAAGCGCCCGCTTTTGCTTATCGCTTGGTGTCGTGGTGATCTGGAAC
>CANJPU010000007.1 GCA_947476285.1 Comamonadaceae bacterium
AGGGATCGCCCGCAGTGCGGACTTTGTGAGAGACTTCATTTCGGTGGTTCCTTTCTTTGCTTGCTAGGCACCCGCATGTTCACATGCGGGCGAAAGGAGCCGCCACCCTCAGCTCATCTGTTCAACAAGTTCTGGGACATCGCCGGGGGACGCCGGCCGATACGTTGTTTGCGCGAATCTGGAAGTGCCCTCATTGTTTTGCCCAAGGGCAGCCGTTTGGGTCTGTGGTCGGGGTGAGAGGATTCGAACCTCCGGCCTCTACGTCCCGAACGTAGCGCTCTACCAGGCTAAGCTACACCCCGCATGCTCTCGATCGCCGCTTCACGAGCGGCGTTGCAGCAGTTGAGCGGCCAATTGTAGCAAACCCCTGCTGTAGCTATTGTCTGGAAGCAGCCTCGCGGCGTCGATCGCACGCTGTGCTTCCGCCGCGGCGGCATCGCGCGCCACCTCTAGCGCGCCGGTCTGCTTGACGATGCTGACAATTTGATCCAATTGGGCGGCGCCGCCGGTTTCAATGGCGTTGCGAATGATGTCGCTTTGTGGGGTCGTCGCGCGCTGCATCGCAGCGATCAGGGGCAGAGTGGCCTTGCCTTCGCGCAGGTCATCACCCAGGTTCTTGCCCATCTCGCCGGCGTCGCCGTCGTAGTCCAGCACATCGTCAATCACCTGGAAAGCAGTGCCCAGCGCCTGGCCATAGGACGCACAGGCTTGCTCGACGCTGCTGTCCGCGCCCGCGAGCACCGCGCCCAGGCGGGCGCTGGCCTCAAACAGTTTGGCGGTCTTGGATCGGATCACTCTCAGGTAGCCAGACTCGTCCAGAGAAGCGTCGTGCATATTCATCAGTTGCAGCACTTCGCCTTCGGCGATCACGTTGGTTGCGTCCGCCAGGATTTCCATGATGCGCATCTGCCCAGCGTCCAGCATCATCTGGAACGCCCGGGAGTAGAGAAAATCGCCCACCAGTACGCTGGCAGGATTGCCAAAACTCTCATTGGCGGTGGCGCGGCCGCGCCGCAAGGTTGACTCATCGACTACGTCGTCATGCAGCAGCGTGGCCGTGTGTATGAATTCGACCACTGCAGCCAAGTTGAATCGCTGCGTGCCCTGGTAGCCCAGCGCGCCGCACACCAGCAGCAGCAGAGCAGGGCGCAGGCGCTTGCCGCCGGCAGAGATGATGTAGCGGGATACTTCGCCCACCAGCGGCACGCCCGAATCGAGCCTGCGGGCTATCACGGCATCGACCTCGCGCATGTCGCTGGCTACGAGCGAGAGCACGTTGGCGGTACTAGAGGAGGAGGCGGTCAAGGCGCGAGAATGTGGTTTGACCCGATTATAGGAAACGCCGCCGCAGTGACGCTTGACCCATAGTTGCCAGATCGAGAGTATGTACAAACCATGTTATAGTGTTGGGCTCTGCGGAAATCCGTCCGCGGAGTGGTTATCAAAGAGGCATGCAAGTGCTTCTCAAACCCCAAGAGGTCAACATGTACGCGGTCATAAAAACCGGTGGCAAGCAGTATCGCGTTGCTTCCGGCGAAAAAATTAAAGTAGAACAGATTGCTGCGGACGTAGGCCAGGAAATCGTGATCGATCAGGTTCTAGCAGTCGGAAACGGCAGCGAGATCAAGGTTGGAACACCCCTGGTGTCCGGCGCAACTGTGATTGCCACCGTAGTGGCTCACGGCAAGCACGACAAGGTTCGCATCTTCAAGATGCGTCGTCGCAAGCACTATCAAAAGCGCCAAGGCCATCGCCAGCAGTTCACTGAACTGCAAATCGGTGCGATCGCCGCTTAAGCAGGAGCTTTGAAATGGCACAGAAAAAAGGCGGCGGCTCTACGCGAAACGGGCGGGATTCCCAGCCCAAGATGCTCGGCGTGAAGGCTTTCGGCGGTGAACTCATCAGCGCCGGCTCCATCATCGTGCGCCAGCGTGGCACCAAGTTCCACCCCGGCACCAATGTCGGTTTGGGCAAGGACCACACAT
Source organism: Comamonadaceae bacterium (assembly GCA_947476285.1). Lineage (GTDB taxonomy): Bacteria > Pseudomonadota > Gammaproteobacteria > Burkholderiales > Burkholderiaceae_C > Ramlibacter. The sequence goes on from CANJPU010000007.1 coordinate 1,986, forward strand.
TGTTTGCCTTGGTCAATGGCCATGTGGCATTTGCCGTCAAAGGCTCATTGAACAAGCAGACCGTGAGCGTGGTCCCGGCGTAAACGCCACTTCGCTCACCCGCGAAGCCCCGACTCGTCGGGGCTTTGTCTTTTCGGCGTACCGGATCAATTCCCGCCAACTTCTATACTGAGCCACCATGAAATTCGTAGACGAAGCCTTCATCGACGTCGCCGCTGGCGACGGGGGGAACGGCTGCGTCTCCTTCCGCCACGAAAAATACAAGGAATTCGGCGGCCCCAACGGAGGTGATGGCGGGCGCGGCGGCCATGTTTTCGCCCTTGCAGACTCCAACCTCAACACCTTGGTGGATTTCCGCTACTCACGGCGCCATGACGCCAAGCGCGGCCAGCACGGCATGGGCTCGGACATGTTCGGCGCGGCCGGTGACGACATCGTGCTGAAGATGCCGGTTGGCACCATCATCAGTGACGTCGAAACCGGCGAGGTGCTCTACGAGTTGCTCAAACCCGGTGAGATGATCACCATTGCCAAGGGAGGCGATGGCGGCTTTGGCAACATGCGCTTCAAGAGCGCCATCAACAGAGCGCCGCGTCAAAAGACGCCCGGCTGGCCTGGCGAGAAGAAAAACCTCAAACTCGAACTCAAGGTGCTCGCCGATGTCGGCCTACTGGGCATGCCCAATGCAGGCAAATCCACGCTGATTACCGCGATCTCCAACGCCCGTCCCCGCATCGCCGATTACCCCTTCACCACCTTGCACCCCAATCTCGGGGTGGTGCGGGTGGGCCCAGAGCAGAGCTTTGTGGTGGCAGACCTTCCAGGGCTGATTGAGGGGGCTTCCGAAGGCGCCGGCCTTGGGCATCTTTTCCTGCGTCATTTGCAGCGCACCCGTTTGTTGCTGCATGTCGTGGATCTGGCACCATTCGACGGTGCTGACCCGGTTGCCCAGGCCAAGGCGATCGTTGGCGAATTGAAAAAGTACGACGCCGCCCTGTATCAGAAGCCGCGCTGGTTGGTGCTGAACAAGGTGGACATGATCGACGCGGACCTGCGCGCCGAGCGTGTCAAGGATTTTGTGAAACGCTTCAAGTACAAAGGGCCGGTGTTCGAAATTTCAGCCCTGACCCATGAAGGCTGCCAGAGTCTGATCCAGGCGGTCTATCAGCATCTCAAGGCCCAGCAGGTGGCGCAGCAGCCTGCCGAGTATGTGGACCCCCGCTTCACGCCTGACTCGGAAATCTGAGCTTGCTATGAGCCACCAGCCCGAGATCAGCCAATCCGCGCAGCCGGACATCCTGCGCCAGGCACGTCGTATCGTCGTCAAGGTGGGCTCAAGCCTTGTCACCAATGACGGGCGTGGCCTGGACGAAGTGGCCATAGGTGAATGGTGCCGCCAACTGGCCGCACTGACCGCTGACGGCCGAGAGGTGATCATGGTCTCCAGCGGAGCCATCGCCGAAGGCATGAAGCGTCTGGGCTGGACAAATCGCCCACACGCGATCAACGAATTGCAGGCTGCCGCCGCCGTTGGCCAGATGGGTCTGGCCCAGATGTACGAGACCAAGCTTCGCGAAAACGGTATTGGCTCGGCGCAGGTGCTGCTTACCCACGCGGACCTGGCTGACCGCGAACGCTACCTGAATGCCCGCTCCACCTTGCTCACGCTGCTGCAACTCAAAGTCGTGCCGGTGATCAATGAGAACGACACGGTGGTCAACGACGAGATCAAGTTCGGCGACAACGACACATTGGGTGCTTTGGTTGCCAATCTGGTCGAAGCCGACGCCCTGGTCATTCTGACCGATCAGAAGGGGCTGTACAGCGCTGACCCGCGCAAGAACCCCGATGCGGTGTTCGTGCACGAAGGCCGCGCCGGCGATGCGGCGCTGGAGGCGATGGCCGGCGGTGCAGGGTCCAGCCTGGGCCGCGGTGGGATGATCACCAAGATCCTCGCGGCCAAGCGGGCAGCCGGTTCCGGTGCATCCACGGTGATTGCATGGGGCCGAGAGCCCGATTGTCTGCTGCGGCTGGTTCGGGGTGAATCCATAGGCACCTTGCTGGTTGCGCCCACTCAGAAGAATCAGGCACGCAAACGCTGGATTGCCGACCATCTGCAATTGCGCGGTGCCATCACAGTTGACGAAGGCGCTGTGGCCAAGGTCAGAGACGAAGGCAAGAGCCTGCTGCCCATCGGCATGACGGCGGTGGATGGCGAGTTCTCACGCGGTGATGTCATTGCGGTACGCGACTCCTCGGGGATTGAAATCGCCCGAGGCCTGGCCAACTACGCAAGTGCGGAGGCCAGACTGCTATGCCGCAAGCCCTCGGGCGAGATCGAGCGACTGTTGGGCTATGCAGCCGAGCCGGAGATGATTCATCGCACCAATCTGGTGGTTACACGCTGATCGACACTGCGCCAGCGTGAAGCTGTGGCGGCTGCTAGCGTCCTGAATACCCAGATTTGAGCGACTGGACAATCTCGTTGGCCGAGCCTTTGGGTACCCGGCCTGTACAGGCGCCCTCTCTTGCAATGAGCAAGCTGTGCCGGCCTCGGGGTAGTTCGTGCAGAGAGCGCCAGGGCTCGTCCATCGTGGGTGACCATCCTTTTGTTGGGACATGACGGGCATACAGCTTGACTTCGGCCGTGGCGCAACGGATGCCTTCGTACATGGCATTGATTGTTCCGCTGCTGCTGGTGGCAGTCACCACATAGCGCACGACGCCGTCCGAGCCCACGGTGATTGAGGTCGGATCCACTGCGAATCGCAAATCCGTTACCGGCATGGCCAACGCAATCAGCCCTTCGAGTCGCAGAGCCGCAGGCGCAGGAATCTGATTCTCCTGCCAGGTCGGATCAACGGGGAAGTTCTGGGCCAGACAAGCGCAGGACGCCATGGAGATCGCAGCTGCGATCAGCTTAAGTCGGAGCATGTTCGTCGTCTTGTGAGGTAGACAGGCTCGCCTGCGGATCGGGCTCGAATGTGGCTCCGGGTGGAAGTTCGAAGCCGTCTCCGGGCGCCGACATCCCGTTTTGCAGTCCATCGAAACTCTCGGAGTCCCGCAACCGCATCCCACCGCGAAGGTAGCGATTGCGGTGATCGTGACGCGGCAGAAAGCGCGCCAACTCGGTCAGCGCCATTTCATACACGCCGCGCTTGAACTCCACCACCACGTCAAGCGGCACCCAGTACTCGTTCCAGCGCCAAGCGTCGAACTCGGGATGGCTGGTGGCACGTAGATTCAGATGCCAGTCATGGCCCATCAACTGCAGCAGGTACCAGATTTGCTTCTGGCCCTTGTAGTGGCCGCGCGCATCGCGGCGGATGTATCTGTCGGGCACCTCATAGCGCAACCAGTCGCGGGTACGGGCAACAATGCGCACATGCTCTGGCATGAGACCCACTTCTTCATGCAGTTCCCTGAACATCGCCTGCTCGGGCGTTTCGCCCCTGTCGATGCCGCCTTGCGGAAACTGCCAGCTATGGGTGCGTATGCGCTTGCCCCAGAACACCTGGTTCTTCTGATTGAGCAGGATGATGCCGACGTTCGGCCGAAAGCCGTCCCGGTCAAGCATAATCAAACCCCAAATTTTTAAACTGAGTTCATTATGCACGGGGCTGCGCACCTAGGCAAAAGTTCAGTATCACGTGTCTGGTTACTCACCCAATGAAAGCTTCCCAGTTCTTCATATCCACCCTCAAGGAAGCCCCCGCCGATGCCGAGGTGGTCAGCCACCGGCTGATGACTCGGGCCGGCATGATCAAGAAACTCGGCGCTGGCATCTACAGCTACATGCCGCTGGGGCTGCGTGTCATTCGCAAGATTGAGGCCATCGTGCGCGAGGAAATGAACCGCGCCGGCGCGGTTGAATTACTGATGCCGGTGGTTCAGCCCGCCGAATACTGGCAGGAGACGGGCCGCTGGAGCAAGATGGGCCCCGAGCTGATGCGGGTGAAAGACCGGCACGACCGTGACTTCATCATTCAGCCCACCAGCGAAGAAGTTGTCACCGACATCGCTCGCCAGGAGTTGCGTAGCTACAAGCAGCTGCCCAAGAACTTCTACCATATCCAGACCAAGTTCCGGGACGAGCGGCGGCCGCGCTTTGGCGTCATGCGCAGCCGCGAGTTCATCATGAAGGACGCCTACAGTTTCGACCGCGATCCCGTGTCAGCCAAGGCCAGCTACCAGGGGATGTCGCGAGCTTACCGCGCCATCTTTGACCGCTTCGGGCTGCGATACCGCGCCGTCGCGGCTGACAGTGGGGCCATCGGCGGAGACCTGAGCGAAGAATTCCAGGTGATCGCCGCCACCGGCGAAGACGCCATCGTCTATTGCCCGGCGAGCGATTACGCGGCCAACATGGAAAAGGCTGAGGCGCTGGCGCCCCAATCGCCTCGTGCGGCAGCGAGCCAGACCTTGACCAAGACACCCACCCCTGGCAAGAGTACTTGCGCCGATGTGGCTGCTTTGTTGAATGTGCCACTGACCACCACGGTGAAGTCGCTGGTGCTGGCCACCGACCAGCTCAATGAGCGCGGCGAGTTGGTCAAGACCGAAGTTTGGCTGCTATTGGTGCGCGGCGACCATGACATGAACGAGATCAAGGTTGGCAAGGTGCCTGGGCTGGATGCGAGTTTTCGCTTCGCCACCGTGTCCGAGATCGAAGCGCATTTCGGCGCCAAGCCCGGCTACCTCGGCCCCATTGGTTTGAAGCAGCCGGTGAAAGTGGTTGCCGACCGCGAAGTGGCGGTGATGGCCGACTGGATATGCGGCGCGAACGAAGAAGACTTCCACTTCACCGGCGCCAACTGGGGCCGCGACCTGCCCGAGCCCCATATGGTGGCTGACCTGCGCAACGTGGTCGAGGGTGATCTTTCCCCCGACGGTGCAGGCGTGCTGGCCATTGAACGAGGCATCGAAGTAGGGCATGTGTTCTATCTGGGCACCAAGTACAGTGCACCCATGAACGCCAGCTTCCTGGACGAAAACGGAAAACCGCAGTTGATGGAGATGGGTTGCTACGGCATCGGCATCACTCGTTTGCCCGCCGCAGCCATCGAACAAAACCATGATGAGCGCGGCATCATCTGGCCGGACGCCATTGCGCCGTTCACTGTGGTTATCTGCCCCATCGGCATGGACCGCAGTGCCCAAGTGCAGGAAGCAGCGCAAAAGCTGCACGATGATCTTCAGGCTGCAGGGGTGGACGTGATGCTCGATGATCGCGGCGAGCGGCCAGGCGCCATGTTCGCCGATTGGGAACTCATCGGCGTGCCCCATCGCGTGGTCATCTCCGATCGAGGTCTCAAGGAAGGCCAGGTCGAGTACCAGCACCGGCGCGACCCGGCGGCAAGCAAGGTGGCGGCAGCGGAAGTCTGCGGCTTCGTCAAAGCCCGTCTCGCAGTGTGATCAGCCGGCGCCACTGTCTCATGGCAGCCCCTTTCGGGCTGGGCTTGCTGTCCCTGCCCGAGGTGTCACGGGCTGGTGGCCAGCTCGAGGAACCCTTGGCCGATTCGGTGCGCGGCGCGCTGAGTTCAGCCATTGCGGCTGCCGCGCCGCCAGTGCCAGAATTTCCCGACACTCAGGCCCGGTTGACCTTTCTCAGATGGTTGGGGGAGATGAGCCGACAGCTCTCCAGGAAGAAGACCGAATGGCAGGAGCGCAAGGAGTTTCTCCAGACAGTCTGGTATGAAAGCAAGCGTGCCGGTCTGGATCCGGGTCTGGTTCTGGGCTTGATTCAGGTTGAGAGTAATTTCCGCAAGTTCGCGGTGAGCTCCGTGGGCGCGCGTGGCTACATGCAGGTGATGCCCTTCTGGACGCGCGTGATCGGCGATGGCGATGCCAGCAAGCTGTTCCACATGCAGACCAACCTGCGTTTCGGCTGCGTGATTCTGCGCCATTACATTGACCGAGAGCGCGGCGATTTGTTCATGGCACTGGGCCGCTACAACGGCAGCCGAGGCAAGCCCCAATATCCCAACGCGGTGATGGCAGCCGGCAAGAGCTGGATCTTCCAAGATTCCAGGTAGATTGCTATTGAATAAACCCCATCTTGGACTTGTTCGTCCCGGACCGGGGCAGGTCTTCTACGGTGATCTCAGTGCGATTGTCCAGCCGCGCATTGCCAAAGCCGGTCATCAAGGCTCTGCGCATCTCGCGCGGCGCCAACTCAGCCAACTGGTCCAGCACATCGTCCAGCGGCTCGTCGTCAAAGCGCGCGCCCCAGCCGTGTTCCATGCGGATGGACACGTACAGATTGCGGGCAATGCGCCGGGCCGCCTCGGGCGAGGGGGGTTCGATTTCGAAAACATTCATGCGATTGAGGATGGGCTCGGGAATGCTGCGCTCGTCGTTGGCGGTCATGATCCAGATGACTTGGCTGGCATCGATTGCCACCTCAGCGAATTCATCCATGAAGGCGCCGGCTGTGTCGTGCTCCAGCAGGCTGTACATCGCGCCTAGCGGGTCGTACTGGGCGTCGGTGCTGGCCTTGTCGATCTCGTCCACCACGATCACCGGGTTGGCGTACTGGCCATCTACCAGGGCTTCGAAGACTTTGCCGGGCTTGGCCCCTTTCCATTGCGAGGAGGAGCCCGACAACAACCATCCGGCTGTCATGGAGCTCATGGGCAGCAGGCTCATGCCCGTGCCCAGCAGTTCGGCCAGCTTGCGGGCGAAATGGGTCTTGCCGATGCCAGGTGGCCCAAGAAGGAGCATGGGGGTGACTTCCAATCCGTCGCGGCTGTCCTGTGACAGCGCCACATGGCGCTTCACGTCGTCCAGTGCATTGGTGAAATTGGGCAACTGGTCATAAAGGGCCGCCATGTCTGGAACGCCGCTGGGCTTGACCTGAAAGCGATCAGGTCCGCGCTCGAGCATGCGCTCGTAAGTGGTGCGCAGATTCTCGTGCTCGCGCTCAGGCAGCTTGGCAAGCTTGCGTTCGACATCGTGCGTTCGGAACACGCTGCGCAGGTTGGCGATGGGCAGTTTGAACGAAGACGAGTGGGCGACGAGGCTGCGTGATTCCATGTGGACGCTCCTGATGCAAGAATGACGTCTTCATTCCAGCATAAGCCGTGCCACAGTTCAATCGCTTGGAACGAACTGCAGTTTTTACTGTCGGGATTAGTTCACAACGAGGCACGAAGCGCGCCTGGCGACCTACAAGGCCCGGCGCGCTCAGTTCGGCGAGTTGCCCAGCACCTGCTGCAATTCGCCGCTCTGGTACATCTCCATCATGATGTCCGAGCCGCCGACGAATTCACCCTTGACGTAGAGCTGTGGAATTGTGGGCCAGTTGCTGTATTCCTTGATGCCCTGGCGAATTCCCTCGTCTTCCAACACGTTCACCGTGGTCACCGACTTTGGGTCGACGCCGCAGGCCTTGAGGATCTGGATGGCACGGCCGGAAAATCCGCACTGCGGAAAGCTGGCGTTGCCTTTCATGAAGAGCAGCACCTGGCTGTTCTTGACGAGTTGGTCTATGCGTTGCTGTGCGTCGCTCATTTGATGATCTCCATATGGGCTGCTCACCCGCTCAATATTGGGCAGGATTATCCCAGTTCAAGCCATTTCCCGCCGCTGCAACGTTCAATACCCGCAAGGTCGCAACGGCTGCTGACGTTCTGGAAGCCGGCGGCTGCCAGCAAGTTGCGAACCGAATCGGCCTGGCTGTAGCCATGCTCCAGCAGCAGCCATCCGCCCGGTTTCAGGCGGGCCGGGGCCTGCGCGATGATGGTGCGAATATCGTGTAGACCGTCAGGCCCGGCTGTCAGAGCCTGCAAAGGTTCATCAGTCAGATCGGCCAGGTGCGGATCAGCCGATCCCACGTAGGGCGGGTTGCTCACGATAAGCTCATAGCGGTCAGCAGTGCCCGCAAGCCAGGATGCCTGTCGGAAAGTCACATCCAGTTTCAGCGCACTGGCGTTTGCGCGAGCGACGTCCAGTGCCTGCGCGCTGGCGTCCAGAGCCTCGACCGTTGCACCGGGTCGGTGTTGCTTGATCGCCAGGGCAATGGCGCCGCTGCCGGTTCCCAGGTCGATCACTTTTGGGGTTTGGCTTTCATGGCAGTCAAGAACATCAAGCGCCCATTGCACCAGCGTCTCGGTGTCGGGCCGGGGCACCAGCACGCGCTTGTCCACCATCAAATCCAGGCCGAAGAACTCCTTGTGTCCCACAATGTAGCCCAGTGGCTCGCCAGCGGCACGGCGCCGACACAGTTGGGCAAACAGCGTATGCGCTGCGGTCGCCAGAGGGTCGGTGTCGTGGGCCAGCAACCACGCTCGCTCGTGCGAGGCCCTGCCCAGTGCATGCAACAGCAACAACTGCGCGTCGAGCCGCGCCAGCCCCAGAACTGCGGCCTGTGCCAGCGCCTCTGCCAGGTTCATCGCCCGGCTCCCTGGCTGAACTCCAGTTCTTCAAGCTGTTCGGCCTTGCGTGCCAGCAGCAGCGCATCAATGACCTCGTCAAGCTCACCTTCCATCACGAACTGCAGTTTGTAAAGCGTGAGGTTGATGCGGTGGTCGGTCAGGCGGCCTTGCGGAAAGTTGTAGGTGCGGATGCGGTCGCTGCGGTCGCCGCTGCCGATCAGGCCTTTGCGCGTGGCGGCTTCCTTGGCGGCGCGTTCGGAGCGGTCCTTTTCCTTGATCCGGGCGGCCAGCACCTGCATGGCCTTGGCTTTGTTGCGGTGCTGCGAGCGGTCGTCCTGGCATTCGGCCACGATGCCGGTGGGAAGGTGTGTGATGCGAACAGCCGAGTCGGTCTTGTTGATGTGCTGGCCGCCGGCGCCGCTGGCACGGTAGGTGTCGATGCGCAGATCGGCCGGATTGATCTGCACCGCTTGTGCTTCATCCGGCTCAGGCAGGGCCGCGACCGTGCATGCGCTGGTATGAATGCGGCCTTGGATTTCAGTGCTTGGCACTCTTTGGACGCGATGACCGCCCGATTCGAACTTGAGCTTGCCATAGCTGCCCTCACCCACGATGCGCAGCACTACTTCCTTGTAGCCGCCCACTTCACCCAGGCTTTCGCTCACGAGTTCGACGCGCCAATTCTGGCGCTCCGCGTAGCGGGTGTACATGCGAAGCAGGTCACCGGCAAAGAGTGCCGATTCGTCCCCGCCGGTGCCGGCACGAATTTCCAGAAAGGTGTTGCGCACATCGTCCGGGTGGCGCGGCAAGAGCAGGCGTTGCAACTGATCCTCCAGCTGCTGCAATTCGGTTTCAACGGCGGCAATCTCGTCGCGCGCCATGTCGGCCATTTCAGGGTCGTCCAGCATTTCTCGGGCCTGGGCCAAGGCACTCTCGTGTTGGGTGAATCGGCCGTACAGGCCAGCCACTTCGCTCACTTCGGCATGCTCGCGGGTGAGGGCGCGGTAGCGCTCCATGTTCTGCGCCACCTCGGGCTGCTGGAGGAAGAAATTGAGCTCGTTCAGGCGAACCGGATAGCGTTCGAGTTGCTGGCGCAGAAACTGTTTCATGGAAAACGTAAAGTCTGAAAGAGGGGTGGTTGCTCGGCTCTGGCTCAAGCGGGCAGGTGACGCAGGTCAAGGGCAGGGCCCGCTGCCTCTGACAAGATGGCGGCAGCGCCCGGCGCAAGCGGCGCTAACGTTCTTTGCGCAGGAAGAAATGCTGAATGGCCGAGCTGGCGCGCTCGCGGGCTGATGCGTCGCCGGCATGCAACTCGGCCATCGCGCCGTGCAGCATCTTCTGAGTCAGTCCCTTGGAGAGGGCTTCCAGCACCGCGTCCAGGTCCTCGCCGCGGGCCAGCATCTTGCGGGCGCGGGCCAGCTCCAGTGCGCGCCATTGATCGGCCTGCGCATTGAGTTGAAGAATCAGCGGCACGTTGCCGCGCTGGTCCACCCAGTGAAGGAAGCTCTGTACACCGGCATCGATGATTGCTTCGGCTTGTTCAACAGCGGCTTGCCGGTTGGCCTGGCCGGTTTGCACCACGCTGGCCAGATCGTCCACCGTGTACAGGAAAACGTCCTCCAGTGCCTTGACCTCGGGTTCGATGTCGCGCGGCACGGCCAGGTCCACCATGAACATCGGCCTGTGCCTGCGGGCCTTGAGGGCGCGTTCAACGGCGCCCAGGCCAATGATGGGCAAGGTGCTGGCGGTGCAACTGATCACCACGTCGAATTCATGCAGGCGAGACGGCAGGTCTGCCAGGCGCATCACCTCGGCGCCAAAGCGCGCTGCCAGGTGCTCCCCCCGCTCCAGCGTGCGGTTGGCGATGGTGATGCCCTTGGGCTTGCGGGCCGCGAAATGAGTGGCCGCCAACTCGACCATTTCACCAGCACCCACGAACAGAACCTTAATACGGCCCAAGTCTTCAAAGAGCTGGCCAGCCAGCCTGACAGCAGCAGCGGCCATGCTGATGGAGTGAGCGCCGATCTCGGTGGAGCTGCGCACCTCTTTGGCCACGGCAAAAGAGCGCTGGAACAATTGGTTCAAGGTGCTGCCCAGCGCGCCGGCCTGGTCGGCTACACGTACCGCATCCTTCATCTGGCCCAGGATCTGCGGTTCGCCCAACACCATGGAGTCCAGTCCGCTTGCGACCCGGAAGGCATGCCTTGCGGCCGAGCCGTCATGCAGGGTGTAGGCATGCGATCGCAGCAGGGTGGGCGAGACGCCGCCAGAATGCGCCAGCCAGTCCAGCGTGTGGTCGACGTCGCCACGCTCGCCTGCGCAGTAGATCTCGGTGCGGTTGCAGGTGGAGAGAATGGCAGCTTCCGGCTGGCGCGAAAGCGACTCGCGCAAAGACCGCAGAGTCGGCTCCACCTGGTCGATGGCATACGCGAAGCGCCCGCGTAAATCCAGCGGTGCGGTCGTGTGATTAATGCCCAATGCCCAGACTGCCATGGCCCGCATTATAAAATTTGTCAGCGTATCAAGCACTTGCGTTTAATCAAGTCCTCCGAATGGGCCTCTTGGACCTTCTCAATCACCTGCTGGGTTTCGTGGCGCCGGCGCTAGGCCTTTCCGTCTTGGTGGCCCTGGCAGCCCGCTTTGTGCTGCCTGGTGCACGCTCAGGCCTTTCCTGGTGGGGCCAGGTAGCTATCAATTCCGTAGCAGGCGTAGCCATGTTGCTGGTCGGCCTGTGGTATTTCGGGGTGGACGGCAAGATGGCGACTTACGCTGCCCTGGTGGTGGCGGTGGCAAGCAGCCAATGGTTTTGTGCCAGAGCCTGGCGCGGTTGAGGTCGGATAATAGGCTCCATGCTCTTTCTGCTGTCACCCGCCAAAACACTGGATTACCTCACTCCAGCTGCCGATTTGCCCCACACTCGGCCGGTTTTTGCCGCCCAATCAGCCCGGTTGATCCAGGAATTGCGTGAGAAATCACCGCAGGAGATTGCGGGCCTGATGGATCTGAGCGACGTGCTTGCTGCGTTGAACGTGGCTCGCTACCAGGCTTGGTCGACCCGTTTCACCGCGAAGAATTCCAAGCAGGCAGTGCTGGCATTCGACGGCGATGTGTACGACGGCCTGCAGGCAAGGTCACTCGCGCCTGAGGACTTGCAGTGGGCACAAGACCATCTGTGCATCCTGAGCGGTCTTTACGGCGTGCTCAGGCCGCTGGACTGGATGCAGCCCTACCGGCTGGAGATGGGCACCTCGCTGGCAGTGGGCGAGACGGGCAACCTCTATCAATTCTGGGGGTCGCAGTTGGCTCGCTATCTCAACCAGCGGCTGGCAGCCGACAAGACCCCCGTGGTGATCAACCTGGCGTCGGTCGAGTATGCCAAGGCGGTAGACCGCAAGACGCTCAAGGCCCGCGTCATAGACTGCGCATTTGAGGACTGGAAGAGTGGAAGCTACAAGATCATCAGCTTTTCGGCAAAGAAAGCCAGGGGCATGATGGCGCGCTACGCCGTCACCCACAGAGTCGACACCCCCAGTAAACTGGAGGGGTTCGACTCCGGGGGTTACGCATTTGCCCCCGCCAGTTCCGAGCCGCACAGATTGGTGTTCAGACGGAAAATCGACACATGAAGCGCAATCTCCATTCAATGTTGCCGTGCAAGATGGGTAGGCAGGCACCATGAGTTCGCAACAGGCCACGCCAGAGTTAAAGAAGTGGATCGTCGAGCAGGCGCAGGCGGGCCATAAGCCCGAGGTCGTGCTCAAGACCATGCTGGATTCAGGATGGCACAAAGAAGTGGCCATCGCGGCCATGGAAAGCACATTGCAGGTCCATCTGGATCAGCAGGTAGCCTCAGCGGCAGCAGCAGTACCGGAGGTGGCGGCCGAGATGCCTGCGGCCCTGGCTGTGCCGGACCCCATCCTGGACGGATCACCACTGTACCTGGACGCGGGCGATCGTCAGGTCTGCGTGCTTCAAACCATGCTCAGCCCCCGGGTCGTGGTCTTTGGCAACGTCCTGTCCGATGAGGAGTGCGACCAACTGATCGAGTTGGCCCGGCCGCGTCTGGCCCGGTCACTCACCGTGGAGACCAAGACGGGCGGCGAAGAAATCCATGCCGATCGCACCAGCAGCGGCATGTTCTTCCAGCGCGGCGAGAACGATCTCGTCAAACTCATCGAGGCGCGCCTGGCGCGCTTGGTCAACTGGCCTCTTGAAAACGGTGAAGGCTTGCAGATACTGTGCTACCAGCCCGGCGCGCAGTACAAACCGCATTACGACTACTTCGATCCCAAGGAGCCTGGCACGCCCACTATTCTCAAGCGGGGCGGGCAGCGGGTGGGCACCGTGGTGATGTACCTGGGTGAGCCCGAGCAGGGCGGGGCGACCACCTTTCCAGATGTCAGCCTGGAGGTCGCACCCAAGCGGGGCAACGCGGTCTTCTTCAGCTACGACCGGCCGCATCCGACCACCAAGACGCTGCACGGCGGTGCGCCAGTGATCGCTGGAGAGAAATGGATCGCCACCAAATGGATGCGCGAGCGGCGTTTCGACTGAAGTTGCCCTAGGCAGTTGCACGGTTGCATGCTGCCTTTCCACACGAAGCTAAATTGAGCACACCTGAACAATCGCTGCTGGGCAAGCCCGCCCCCTACGTCGACCAGTACGACGCGTCACTGCTTTTCCCCATGTCTCGCGATCCCAAGCGGGTTGAGCTGGGCTTGAATGGAGGCTTGCCATTCTTCGGAGCTGATTTCTGGACTGCGTTCGAGCTCAGTTGGCTCACGCCGCGTGGCAAGCCGCAAGTGGCCCTGGCCCATATCACGGTTCCCTGCGAGACACCCAACATCGTCGAGAGCAAGTCCTTCAAGCTATACCTCAACAGTTTTTCCAACACTCAGTTTGCCTCGACCGAGGCAGTGCGCGAGCGCATGCGCGTCGACCTGAGCGAGGCGGTGTGGCGCGGCTCGACCGGCCAGTCCATGGTGGGCGTGCGGCTGATCATGCCCGAGCATTTCGATCATGAGTCGGTGCAGGAGCTCGACGGTCTCAGCCTGGACAGGCTGGACATCGAATGCACCCACTACACGCCTGCCCCGCAGTTGCTGTCCGCGGCATTCACCGAGCAACCCGTGCAGGAAGTTCTCACCAGCAATCTGCTCAAAAGCAACTGCCTGGTCACTGGTCAGCCTGACTGGGGTAGCGTGCAGATTCGTTACAGTGGACCGCAGATCGATCAAGGCGGGCTGCTACGCTACCTGGTGAGCTTTCGCAATCACAACGAATTCCACGAGCAATGCGTGGAGCGCATCTTTGTGGACATCTGGACGCGCTGCAAACCGGTCAAGCTCGCGGTGTATGCGCGCTACACCCGGCGCGGCGGACTGGACATCAACCCGATCCGCACCAGTCATCCGATGGCCTTGCCGCCCAACATCCGCACTGCGCGCCAGTAAAACTGGGCGCTCGGCTTCAAGACTCGTCGCGAAAAGAACCCAGGCGCGCCAGATCGTCAAAGCTGGGCGCGCGCTTTTCCTTCATTGCGGTGATTGCTTCGCGGACATTGTCATTGCTCCAGATCGCGCCCTGCATCCAGCCGATCTGCTTGAGGGCATCGTCCACCGCATGGTCACGGGCATAGTTGATGGCTTGCTTGGTGCCCCAGATCGCAACCGGCGGCTTGGTGGCGATCTCCTGCGCGCACCGCAAAGCGTGCGCGAGCATGAGCTCCTGCGAATCAAAGACTTCATTGACCAGGCCCCAAGCGCAGGCCTGCTGTGCAGACATGCGCCGGCCTGTGTAGGCAAACTCCCTGGCCACACCGAGCGGAATCAGCTTTGGCAGACGTTGTAGTGTTCCCACGTCCGCGACCATGCCGATGTTGATTTCCTGCACGCAGAAGAATGCGTCAGCGCTGGCATAGCGAATGCAGCAAGCCGTCACCATGTCCACTGCCCCGCCTATGCAGCCGCCCTGGATCGCAGCGATCACCGGCATGCGCAGGGTCTCCAGTCGGGTGAAAGTCGATTGCAGGTCAACCAACAGGTCGAAAATCGCGGCCCGTGAGTTGGCGCTCTTGTCGTCCAGTGTGACCTCTGCGCCAAAAGCCTCCAGCGACATACCGGCGCAAAAATGCTTGCCGGTCGAGGAGATGACCAGGGCTCGGGCGCTGCCCTCGCGATGAAGCTGCGCGAGCACCTGATCGAGCTCGCGCCAAAATCCCATGTGCATGGTGTTGAACGCCTCGGGCCGGTTCAGTACAAGATGGGCAACGTGGTTTTCTTCGGTCAGTGAAAAGCAATTCATGCCAATGCTCCTGGGGATACTTGTGCCCCCACTGTAGCGCGCGCCGTCAGTGAATTGGATGAGGCGGTCCTTGGAGCCCGATGGCAGGTTCGAGACGGGGCGTCAGGGCGATGTACCTATCCAGTCGCAGCGCAAACGCTGTGCACGGTGCGCCCTCGTGCGCCATGAGACGTAAAGCTTGGGAGCGGCCATCGTGGCTGCACAAAGCGGCATGGCCCAGTATTGATCCAATGCAATCGCCGGTAGCCAGCCCACCCAGCCTGTCAGCCACAAGGCAAGCATGGTGTCCCACAGGTGGTATTCGAGTGGGTTTTCGTCACGGTGAGTGACGTGCCACTGCTTGATGCGCTGGAGTTCGTTGAGCGACATGGCTGGTACCTCGACGCTTTGTCCATGTTTCGGGATTGTTCAGCCAATGTAAGTTATGCGTAAGGGTGCGTC
The DNA here is from genome assembly GCA_947476285.1 of Comamonadaceae bacterium. GTDB lineage: Bacteria > Pseudomonadota > Gammaproteobacteria > Burkholderiales > Burkholderiaceae_C > Ramlibacter. Next base: position 17,105 of record CANJPU010000007.1, read on the forward strand.
AACCTGTGCCGCCTCGCAGGTTGACCCTCACCCCTTGTCCAACCCTGACCGCGCCTTGGAGCGGCCGGCCGCCGCTCACACTTGCGCCAGATAAGTCGCATCCACCTCTGCCACGCTGCGTGCGTACAAGTCTTTGGCGGTCTGGAGCCATTGCTCCTGCGTGGGCCATTGATGATCATTGGCCACCTGGGGGTAGATCTGGAGGCGCAGAAACTGGTGCAGGGCATGAAAGCCCCCATCGCCCGCATTGCCCAGCAGCTCGTGCAGGGCGGCGTGAAAGGCTTTGAAGTTGCGCGTGGCCATGTGCGATTCGATCTGCTCCAGCTTCTGGCCCATCTGCGACTGGTAAACCGTGAGGCACTCGTGCAGGAACTCATCGCTGATGCGGCGCAGGCCCTCCAGACGCTCGACATTGAGCAGGGGCGTGCCCATGTCGGCCGCACTGGCGCCGGCTGGCAGCGCAGCCGACGCCTTTACGGCCGCCTGACGCGTGAGGGCGGCAGTGAGCTTGTCGCGCAAGGTGTCGGGCTCGATCGGTTTGCTCAGAAAATCGTTCATGCCTGCGGCAAAGGCCTCCTGCACGTGTTGTTCGCTGAAGTTGGCGGTCAGGGCGATGATGGGAATGGACGCGAGAGCGGCATCGGCGCGGATGATGCGCGAGGCCTGCAAGCCGCCCATGCCGGGCATCTCCATGTCCATCAGGATTGCGTCCACTGGCGTGCCCGCCTGCAAGAGCGTGACCACGGCCTGGCCGTGCTCGGCTTCGACGCAGTGGGCCTGCCACAGTGAGAGATAGGTCTTGACGATCTTGCGGTTGAACGCGCCGTCATCGGCCACCAAAATGGTCTTGCCGGCCAGCACGTGGGCGGCTGAGTCCTTGGCGCGGGCCTGGCCGGCCGCGCTGCGCATGGCCGCTTGCAAGGCGCTGACCAGTTCGGCCCGCGAGCAGGGCTTGCTCACGTAGCCATTCATGCCCACCTTTTGCGTCTTCACATGCGCCATGTAGGCTGGCTCTGAGGTGTAGGCGACGATGGGCACATCGCTCTGGCCGGCTGCCGCGCCGTGGCGGATCTGCTCGGCGGTGGCGTAGCCGTCGAGTGGCGGCATGTTCAAATCCATCAGGATCAGGTCGTAACGGGTATGCGCCATCATGGCGATGGCCTCGGTGCCGTTCGCGGCTTCGTCCAGCTGCGCGCCCAGACCGGCGAGCATGCCACGGCTGGACTTGCGCATCATGGCCTGGTCGTCCACCACCAGAATGCGCTTGCCCTGAAACGCCGCCATGGCCCCTTGCAGCACGGCGCCCTCATGCGCCTGCATCTCATCTTGCGAGACCACCGGAAAGCGCAGCGTGAACTCGGTGAACTCGCCCAGCACCGACGTGCAACCGATTTCGCCGCCAAAGGCGCGCATCGCGCGCTGGCAGTAGGCAAGGCCCAGGCCTGTGCCCTCGGCCTTGCCCGAGGTGGCGAAGGCGCCAAAGAGCTTTTCCAGCGCCTCGGGAGTGATGCCCGGGCCGGTGTCGCGCACGCGCACGGTGGGCATGTCTACCGTGATGGTGAGGCTGGCATGCGGATGCAGCTTGAAATAGTAGAGCGCGTTCTTGATGAGGTTAAACAGGATGAAGATGTAGACCGTCTCGTTGGCCTTGAAGGTGAAGTCGCGCGTGACCTGCAGGCTCACCTTGGCGCGCTCTCCCTGGGTGTCGAAGCTGTATTCGTCCACCGCCTTTTGCGTGACCTTGGCCACCTCCAGGTATTCGAAGCGGGCCGGGTCGATGGGCTTGCCGCTGACTTCGTCCAGCGTCATCTGGATGATCTGCAGGCCGCGCTTGATGGCCGTCTGGCCCTGGGCAAGCTGCTGGTAGAGCGAGTCAAGATCACGCGCCCCCAGCGCTTGCTGCTCCGCGTGCGTGGTGGGCCGAGGCAGGGTGTGTTCGATGTTGTCCAGGCTGAACTTGATCTGCCCCAGCGGGTTGCGCATTTCGTGCGCGATGGAGCCGGCCAGGCCGGCGTAGCCGCGGCGCATGCGCTTGAACTCCGCCTGCTTTTCTGCGTGGTGCGACAGCGCTCCCGTCAGCACCACCAGCACAGAGCCTGCCGCTGAGATAACGAACTCCGGCGGGACGCTGGGGTTCGCGCTCACCAAGAAATAGACCCCCATGCTCAGCGCATAACCTGCCAGCAACATCACCATGGTGTTGCGCCAGTCTGACAGCAGCGTGATGAGGATGGCGCCCATGACCATGTTCACGACGGATGCGGTCCCCCCCTGGTTCTGCAGCATCGTGTAACTGAGCAAGAAGGACAGGCAGTAGAAGACGGTGAAGTACGAGTAAGCGAAGTAATACGGCTTGAAACGAGCGGGCCACCACGCTCGCAACCCAAGCACAAGACAAAGCGCGGACGCTACCAGCCTGAGGGCTAGATCGTCATACAGCGCGGCGAGGGGCGAACTGGCAAGACGAAGCAGGTAAAACAAGGGAAATGCGATGAAGCCCACCACGCCCACCCACTGCAGAAACGGCCTCTCCATGTCATGATGCATGCAGTAGTTTTGATACAAGTTTCGTATTGAATGCATGTTATTCAAGAGTTCTTTATACCTATTTTCTCATCATAGACTGAGGTATTGGGTATTGCAACGCTTGAACGCAATGCGGCCCCCTTGCGAGCCGGCTTGAGTCGGCGCTCAGTGCCAGAAGCGCGCGCGTGAGCCTTGGGCGCTGGTCAGCAGCGCACCATGCGAGACGGCGCCGGGTGCGTGCACTGGATGCGAGAGAGGGTCTGCCTGGGCACGCAGCGATTTGCCAATGGCAAAACTGAAACCGAAGTCAGAACACGCGCGAAGCTCTGTTGGCATCTTGAATGCCGATGCAACTTGGGCAATGCTGCCGTGGATGAGTGCGCACTCCTTGCCGCTCTTGGTTTGCAGCGTCGCCAGCGTGGCAAACCCCATGCGCCGATACAGTCGCGTCATTCCCTTGAGGCAGGAGGCATGCAGATGTTCGACATAGCCCAGATGGATCAATTCCCTCAGGGCCAGACCCATGCACTTGAACAGGGTGTCGGGATTGCGATGTTCAGGTGCCAAGACCAAACGCCCGACCTCCAGGCTGTGCGGGCCAAACAGTTCTGGGTCGAGTACCTCGTCGCGCCAAAGGCGCTCTGTCAGCGTCACACCTCTGTCTGTGGGGACGAAGCGAATCGTGGCGATGGGCTTCGATTCGAAGTAGATGGCATACACGAGTCCGATCTCATCCTTCAGGGCCTCTACCTCCGCGAGGCCAGGGTCGAGTTCGTACTCAGAGGCGCAGGCGCAGTGTTTGCGCAAGTCCATGATCTCGGCCCGGTCGGCCTCAGTTCTCAGGCGGCGAACCTTGAAACTCCGATCCGTATCGTCCGCAGGCCGGGCGCGCTTGCCCATGTCCAATAGCGTGAAACTGGGTGGCGGAAGTTGTCGAGCAAAGCTGAGTTGACCATGAGAAAACATGATGTGTGAACGCCTTTTCGAATGTGGAAGGTGAAGGGGTGTCGCAGGCTCGTGTATTTGGCAGTGTTTGGACTCGTACCGATGCCACTTCCGTGGAATCGGCCAAAAGAACTCACTTACGTGACAATTTCGCGATTCTAGTAGTCAATTCATTTGCAAGGAATAGCCTGCGCTGCCTTTCTGCAAGAAGTAACCAGCCTTGCTACCATTGCCCAATGCATCGCCGCGAGTTCCTCAGTCTTAGCCTGGCCGGCGTCAGCGCGTCGGCCATGGCCGATCATCGGCGAGTGCATTCCATCGACGAGGGCTTGCGCTGGCTGGATCAATTGGAGGCAGCCCCCGGGGTGCATACCACCGGCAAGTGGCCTCTGGCCGTTGTGCTGTCGCACCTCTCACAGTGCATCGAGATGAGCATGGACGGCTATCCCCAGCCAAAGCATGGCTTGTATCAGTCAACTGCTGGCACCGCCTTGTTCACCTATCTGATGTTGAAGGGGCGAATGGATCACAACCTGGATGAGCCCATACCAGGCGCTTCGCCTGCGGACCCGAGCCAGGACTGGCGGAAAGTGGCCGAACGTTTGCGTCGGGCAATGGGCCGATTCATCTCCTTCAATGGCACGCTGATGCCACATTTCCAGTTCGGACCGCTGTCCAAGGCGGAATTCACGACGCTGCACCACTTGCACCTTGCCAACCACAGGCAAGAGATCGCGTTGGTGGGGTAAGCGCCCCACCTGTCGGTGCCATCAGAACAAATCCAGCGTTGCTTCGTCAGATGACTGTCTGACGTCTGCATGGGTGACCTTTGAGCTGGGCCCGAGCGATTGGGCGTTCGCCTCGGGCGAACCCGCCTTGGCAAGTTTGCTGACCCGGACTCCCAGTAGCCGAAGACGCTGGCCAAGGTCCACCCGCTTGAGGCATTGACCCGCCGCCTTGCGAATAGTGGGGCCGTCTGCGGTGTAGTGGTTCAGGGTCAGGTCGCGCGTGGCGATTCTGAAATCGTCGTAGCGCAGCTTGACGCCTATTGTCTTGCCGACATAGCCTTTGCGCTGGAGGTCTGCGGCCACTTGCTGGCACAGCCGGGTGAAGATGGTACCGAGTTCGGCCTTGTCGCGCACCGCGTGAAGATCGTGCTCAAAGGTGGTTTCGCGGCTCATGGAGACTGGCTCGCTTTCAGTGACCACGGGCCTGTCGTCACGGCCCCAGGCTGCCTCGTGCATCCACGCGCCGTAAGACTTTCCGAAATGTTCAATCATCCACTGCAGCTCCTGCGCCGCGATGTCGCCTATGGTGTGCAGGTTGAGCTTGGCGAGCTTGATCTCGGCTTTGGGGCCAATGCCATTGATCTTGCGCGCGGCCAGCGGCCAGATCTTCAGTTGCAGGTCCTCAGGGTAAAGCACCGTGATGCCGTTGGGCTTGTTGAACTCGCTGGCCATCTTTGCGATGAGCTTGTTGGGCGCAACGCCGATCGAGCAGGTCAGTGCGGTTCTTTCGAAAACCGTGCGTTGGATCAGGCGCGCCAGGGAGCGGCCGCCGTCGCGCTGTCCGCCTGGCACATCGGTGAAATCGATGTACACCTCGTCCACACCACGGTCTTCCACGAGCGGGGCGATTTCTCGGATGGTGCTCTTGAACAAGCGCGAATACCTGCGCACCTCCTCAAAGTCCACCGGCAACACGATGGCCTGCGGGCACAGTTTGGCTGCCTTCATCATGCCCATGGCCGACCCCACGCCGAACTGCCGTGCCGCGTAGGTGGCGGTGGTGATCACGCCGCGGCCGACATAGTCCTTGAGCAAGGGAAAGGCCGACGCCGGGATCTGCGACGCAGGAACATCTGAATATTGCTCGCGCAGCCAGTCATCCACCTTGCGCCGGCCGCCCCCGATGACCACCGGCAGGCCCTTGAGCTGTGGGTAGCGCAGCAACTCGACCGACGCGAAGAACGCGTCCATGTCAAGGTGAGCGATGCGGCGCAGGGTGCTCATGGCCCTGATTTTGAGGCACGCTCAGTAAGTGCCGGGTAGCAGGATGGACTTGTCGACTTTATTGATGTCGGTGTGGCCGCAAAAGGCCATGGAAAGATCCAGCTCGTTGCGGATGATCCGCAGCGCGTGTTCAACGCCTTCTTGTCCCATTGCGCCCAGGCCATAGAGCATGGCCCGGCCGATGTAAGTGCCGCGCGCGCCCAGGGCCATGGCCTTGAGCACGTCCTGGCCGGATCGGATGCCTCCATCCATATGGACTTCGATCTTGCTGCCCACGGCATCCACTACCTTGGGCAGCGCGCGGATGGAAGACTCGGCGCCATCTAGCTGGCGGCCGCCATGGTTGGACACGATCAGTGCGTCCGCGCCGCTGTCAACCGCCATCTGTGCGTCCTGTGGGTCCTGAATGCCTTTGAGAATCAGCTTGCCGCCCCAGCACTTCTTGATCCACTCCACATCCTTCCATGACAGTGCGGGGTCGAACTGCTTGGATGTCCATTCGGACAGCGATCCGAGGTTGGTCACACCTTTGACATGGCCCACTATGTTGCCGAAACCATGGCGCTGTGTGCCCAACATACCCAGGCACCAGCGCGGCTTGGTCATCAGGTTCAGCAGGTTGGGTATGGTGAACTTGGGCGGTGCTGTCATGCCGTTCTTCAAATCCTTGTGGCGCTGGCCCAGGATTTGAAGATCCAGAGTCAGCATCAGCGCAGAGCAGCCCGCCGCCTTGGCGCGTTCGATCAGGCTCTCTATGAAGGCGCGATCTTTCATCACATAGAGCTGGAACCAGAATGGATGCCCACCCGTCTCCTTGGCCACGTCCTCGATGGAGCAGATGCTCATGGTGGACAAGGTGTAGGGAACGCCCAGCTTCTTTGCCGCCCGCGCCACGAGAATCTCTCCGTCGGCATACTGCATGCCGGTCAACCCAGTGGGCGCGATCGCCACTGGCATGGCCACTTCTTGGCCGATCATGTGGGTGCGAAGGCTGCGGTTTTCCAGGTTTACAGCTACTCGCTGGCGAAACAACATGCTTTGGAAGTCGGCTTCGTTGGCGCGATAAGTGCTCTCGGTCCAGGAGCCGGCGTCGGCGTATTCGTAGAACATGCGCGGCACCCGCCGCTTGGCCATGATGCGTAAATCTTCGATATGGGTGATCACGGTCATGGCTTGTCTCTTTCTTCTTTGGTTTAACCTAGGTTTAACCCAGCCAGTCGCGCGCGATGCCTGGCAATCTGCGCGCGCACCTGCGACGGCGCAGTGCCACCCAACACATTGCGTGCGTTGAGTGAGCCGCGCAGAGACAACAGGTCATACACGTCTTTTTCAATTGCCGGGTTGAACTGCTGCAGCACGGCAAGGGGAAGTTCCGACAGGTCGACCTTATGCGAAATCGCTGCCTTCACCGCACGGGCTACGGTTTCGTGTGCATCGCGAAACGGCAGTCCCTTCTTCACCAGGTAGTCGGCCAGGTCGGTGGCGGTGGCGTAGCCTCTGAGCGCCGCCTGCTCCATTGCCTCTGGCATGACCGTGATGCCGCTCATCATGTCCGCGAAGATGCGCAGTGTGTCCTTCAAGGTGTCCACCGTGTCGAACAGTGGCTCCTTGTCTTCCTGATTGTCTTTGTTGTAGGCCAGGGGTTGGCCTTTCATCAAAGTGAGCAAGCCCATGAGGTGGCCGACCACGCGGCCGGTCTTGCCGCGTGCGAGTTCGGGTACATCCGGGTTCTTCTTCTGCGGCATGATGGAAGAGCCGGTGGTGAAGCGGTCGGCGATCTGGATGAAGCCAAAATTCTGGTTTGTCCACAGCACCAGCTCCTCGGACAGGCGGCTGATGTGAACCATTGCCAGCGAAGCGGCTGCGGTGAATTCGATGGCGAAATCGCGGTCACTCACCGCATCGAGCGAGTTCTGGCAAACCCCGTCCATGCGCAGCTTGCGCGCCACCCGTTCGCGGTCGAGCCGATAGCTGGTGCCGGCCAGGGCCGCCGCGCCCAGCGGAAGCTGATTGACCCGCACGCGCACCTCGCCCATTCGCTCGGCGTCACGGCTGAACATCTCCACGTAGGCGAGCATGTGGTGGCCAAAGCTTACCGGCTGCGCGACCTGCATGTGGGTAAAGCCCGGCATGATCGTCTCGGTGTGTTTCTGGGCGATCTCCAGCATGGCTCTTTGCAGGTCGCACAGCAGCGCGGACACCAAGTCGATCTCATCGCGCAGCCACAGCCGGATGTCTGTGGTCACCTGGTCGTTGCGGCTGCGCCCGGTGTGCAGGCGCTTGCCGGCATCGCCCGCCAGTTGCGTCAGGCGCGCCTCGATGTTGAGGTGCACGTCTTCCAGGTCGAGTTTCCAGTCGAACAGGCCTGATTCAATTTCCTGGGTGATCTGCGCCATGCCCTTTTCAATGGCTGCCAAGTCCTGTGAGCTGATGATGCCTTGCGCGGACAACATTTCGGCATGGGCCAGCGATCCTTGTATATCAGCCTGCCACAGGCGTTTGTCGAAGGAAATACTGGCTGTGTAACGCTTGACCAGCTCGCTCACTGGCTCGGAGAACAGTGCGGACCATGCCTGGGATTTCTTGTCGAGTTGGTTCATAAAAAAGCAGTGAGGGCGTGCATACTGGTTCGCCCAAGTGTGAAGGGTTCAAGGATCACCAATAATCGGGCCCAAGGCAACCGTTCTTGATGAAAGATTCCCAAATTTTATCGGCCTTCCAGGATGCGACCGTGCCAGCCCCTCGCTTGGCCCGGGCGCTGCTGTTCGACGCCTGCCATGTGGGCGTGATCCTTCGCGCTGTGCTTTTCGTCGAAATCGTCATGGCAGTGGGCGCCATGTTCGGCGCCGTCAACCCGGCCGGCTGGCTGATTCAAACTTCCTTGCTCAGTGCTGCAGCCTTGCCCGCCACCTTGGGCTGGCTGATTGTGGCTTGCAGCCTCAAGAAGCTGCTGGCGCGCCTGGCGCCGCTGCTGCAGCAGGTATGCGGCGTTGCGCTGGGGGCCCTGGCCGGTGTCTATGGTTGTGCCTTGCTGGCATGGATTGGGCTCGCCGGGCCCACTCCCTGGGTGGCCTCGGCCTTTGCCGGCGCGCTGCTGTCGGCGGCGCTGGTCGCCGCGCTGGTGCTGCGCGCCAAGGGACGCATGCCCGCTGATACTGCGGCCCGCCTGTCCGAGCTGCAGGCGCGCATTCGACCGCACTTTCTATTCAACACTCTGAACAGCGCGATCGCGCTGGTACGCGAGGATCCGGCGCGTGCCGAAGCCCTTCTCGAAGACTTGAGCGACCTGTTTCGCCATGCGCTGGTCGATCAGGGTGAATCGGTAACGCTGGCGCGCCGGTATCTGGACATCGAGCAAGTGCGCTTTGGCGATCGGCTGCGTGTGGAGTGGGCGCTGGATGAGGCCGCGGGAAGCGCGCGCGTGCCGCCGCTGGTGTTGCAGCCACTGGTGGAAAACGCGGTCAAGCACGGCGTGGAGCCCAGCAGTGCAGGTGCGCAAGTGAGAATCAGCACCCAGCGGCGCAGCAGCACGGTCGTCATTCGGGTTACCAATACTGTGCCGGCGGGCCAGGGTCAGCGCGGTCTGGGCGTGGCGCAGGACAATGTGCGCGAGCGATTACGCCTCTTGCATGATGTGAGCGGTCAGTTCCAGGCGCAGCTCAAAGATGGTGTGTACCAAGTGCGGCTGGAGGTGCCCGTATGAGTTTGCTGCAGCTTATGGTGGTGGACGACGAAGCGCTCGCGCGTTCTCGGCTTCGCACGCTGTTGGCTCAGTGCGTCCATCCGGCTGCGGCGGTGGGCGGTGAAGCGGCCAATGCGGTGCAGGCCATGGAGTTGCTGCGCCGCCAGCACTTCGACGCCATCTTGCTGGACGTCCACATGCCCGGCGCCGATGGATTGGCGCTGGCCGGTGCCATGCGAAGTCTGCCCGAGCCCCCTGTGATTGTCTTTGTCACCGCGCATGCGGAGCATGCGGTCAAGGCCTTTGAGCTGGAAGCGGTGGATTACCTGACCAAGCCGGTGCGACTGGAGCGGCTGCAGACGGCATTGCAGAAGGTCGAGCGCATTGCGCGGGCCGCACAAGCTGAGCAGTCGCACAGCACCGACGACATCCTGCTAATTCAGGACCGCGGTCGCACCGAGCGCGTGCCCTTATCGGAGGTGCTGTACTTCAAGGCTGAACTCAAGTACATCACCGTGCGCACCGCCGCCCGAAGCTACATTCTTGAAGCGTCGCTGAGCGATCTGGAAGAGCGCCATGCCGCGCATTTCTTGCGTGTTCACCGCAATGCGCTGGTGGCGCGGCGCGCACTGCGTGCACTTGAAAAACACATCGATCCGATCGAAGGCGAAGGCTGGGCGGTGCGACTCAATGGGCTGGACGAGTTGCTGGCCGTCTCGCGCAGGCAGCTCACAGCGGTGCGTGACGCCCTGGCTGGTTGAAGCCCACCGCCGGCCTGCCTGCTGAGCATCAGCCTGTATTGCGCAGCGCCGCCGCGATGCCGTTGATGGAGATGTGAATGCCGCGCCGCGCCCGGTCGTCGAGCTTGCCCTCACGGTGGCGCCGAACCAACTCCACCTGAAGGTGATGCAGCGGATCGATGTAGGGAAAGCGGTGGCGAATCGATCTCTGCAAGGCGGGGTTGGCCGCCAGTCGGCTGCGCTCGCCTGTGATCAGGTGCAGGGCTTCGGCAGTGCGGTGCCATTCGGCCTCGATGATTGCAAAGATGCGCTTGCGCAGCCGCGCGTCGCTCACGAGTTCCGCATAGCGCGATGCCAGTGCCAGGTCGCTCTTGGCCAACACCATGTCCATGTTGGACAACAGGGCGCGAAAAAATGGCCATTGCCGGTACATCTTCTGCAGCAGCGCCGTGGCCTCGCGTTTGTTGCGAGCCCCGCCCGCATGAACAAAGCTGTCCACCGCGCTGCCAAATCCGTACCAGCCCGGCAATGTCAGGCGGCACTGGCCCCAACTGAAACTCCAGGGGATGGCTCGCAGGTCTTCGATGCGTTGGGTCGCCTTGCGCGATGCCGGGTGCGAACCGATGTTGAGCTCGGTGATCTCGCGAATCGGCGTGGAGCCGTAAAAATATTCGGTGAAACCGGCGGTCTCGTAAATCAGCGCGCGGTAGGCAGCCTTGCTTGCCTGAGACAGCGTCTCGGCTGCCGCGAGGAAGGCTTTGGCTGCGGGCTTGGTGGGCTGCAGCAGCGTGGCCTCCAGCGTCGCGGCGACCAGGGTCTCCAGATTGCGCCGGCCGATTTCAGGGTTGGCGTATTTCGAACCGATGACTTCACCTTGCTCAGTCAGTCTGATCTGGCCTCGCACCGTGCCCGGCGGCTGCGCCAGGATGGCTTGGTAGCTCGGTCCGCCGCCGCGGCCCACGGTACCGCCCCGGCCGTGAAAGAGGCGCAACTGGATGTTGTGCGAATTGGCCAGCCGGTCGAACAGATCCACCATCGCGATCTCGGCCCGGTACAACTCCCAGTTGCTGGTAAATATGCCGCCGTCCTTGTTGCTGTCGCTGTAGCCGAGCATGATTTCCTGCTCGCCGTATTGCCCGGCACCGCCACGCTGCACCATGCTGGCGATGCCAGGCAGGGCGTAGAACTCGCGCATGATCGGCGCGGCATTGCGAAGGTCTTCTATGGTTTCAAAGAGCGGCACCACGATCAGGTCTGCACTGGCCTTGTCGTCCAGCGTGCCCATCATCAGGCCGGCCTCCTTTTGGAGTAGCAGCACCTCCAGCAAGTCGCTGGCCGCTTGCGCGTGGCTGATGATGTAGTGGCGAATCGCCTGCGCGCCGAAGCGTTCGCGCAGTTGCCTTGCCGTCTGGAAGATGGCCAGCTCGGAGCGAGTGTGTTCGCTGTACTGCGCACCCGTCACTCTCAGCGGCCGTGCATCGCAGAGCAGCCTGACCAGCAGGGCTGTGCGTGCCGCTTCCGGCAGGCGCGCGTAGTGCGGCTCAATGCGCGCGCTTGCCAGCAGCTCGGCGATCACTGATTCGTGCTTGTCTGAGCTTTGTCGCAGGTCCACCGTTGCCAGGTGAAATCCGAACACTTCCACTGCCCTGATGAGCGGGTGCAGCCGCTGCATGACCAGCGCCGCGCCATGGTGCGATAGCAATGAGTCGCGGATGGTTTGCAGATCGGCCAGAAATTGCTCAGCCTGCAGGTAGGCGTTCTGAGGCGGCAGCGCGTGCCGCGCGGCGTCGCCGCCGGTGAATTCCTTGAGTGTGCCCGCAAGGCGCGCATACATGCCTGCGAGCGCCCTGCGATACGGTTCATCCAGGCGATGTTCGCTGGCGTCGGGCGAGCTGTCGGCCAGTGCCTGCATGGATGGCGTGAGATCGACCAGAAGCGCAGACAGAGACAGCTCACCACCCAGAAAATGCACCTCGGTCAGATAGTGGCGCAGCACCACCTCGCATTGGCGGCGCAAGGCGTATTCCAGCGTCTGCGCGTTGACATTCGGGTTGCCATCGCGGTCGCCGCCTATCCATTGGCCCATGCGCAGAAAGCTGGCCACCGGATGCGTCCCCAGATCTCTCTCCAGGTCGGCGTAGATCTTGGGAATTTCGCGCAGGAATGTCGCTTCGTAATAGCTCAAGGCGTTTTCGATCTCGTCTGCCACGGTCAATGTCGTAAAGCGCAGCAGGCGGGTCTGCCAAAGCTGCAGCACCCGGGCGCGGATCTGTGCCTCGTTGCCAGACAGCTCGCGCGGGGCCAGTGCATCCTTTGGCAGTGCGCGGGCTTTGATCTCGTCGCGCTCGGTCAACAACCTGGCGATGTCCCGCTCGGCGTCCAGAATGCTCTTGCGCTGCACTTCCGTGGGGTGGGCGGTGAGCACCGGAGATACATGGCTGTACGCCAGCGTCTGCGACACGGTCTTGGCCGAGATGCCGGCCCAGCGAAGCCGTGCCAGCGCCACCTCGATGCTGCCCTCCTGTGTGTCGCCGGCGCGCTCGTGAATGGCGCGCCGACGGATGTGGTGGCGGTCTTCCGCCAGATTGGCCAGGTGACTGAAGTAGGTGAAGGCGCGGATCACGCTGACGGTTTGGTCGCCTGAAAGCGACTTGAGCAAGCTCTTGAGGGCCTTGTCGGCCTCATGGTCTGCATCACGCCGAAACGCCACCGATAGTTTGCGGATGCGCTCCACCAGCTCGAAGGCATCCACGCCTTCTTGTTCGCGTATCACATCCCCCAGAATGCGGCCCAGCAGCCGGATGTCTTCGACCAGGGGGCGTTCATTGTCGCGAGCCCTGCGCGTGGGCGATGCGGGCGCGGGCGAATTGGCTGGCATGGTGGAATCCTCACTGAGCTTTGGCCTCATGAATGGCAGCGTGCATGCTAGCATCGAGAATTCGTCTGCGCATTGGGAACAGGGTGAGACTTTGAGCAAGCTAGTGATTGCAACCCGCGAAAGCCGGCTCGCCCTGTGGCAGGCCGAGCATGTCAAATCGCTGCTCACGCAGCTGGGTCATGAGGTGTCCTTGCTGGGCATGACCACCCGTGGTGACCAAATTCTTGATCGCTCGCTGAGCAAGGTGGGCGGCAAGGGCTTGTTCGTCAAAGAGCTGGAGCTCGCACTGGAGCAAGGCCAGGCCGACTTGGCCGTCCACTCCCTCAAAGACGTGCCCATGGACCTGCCCGAGGGCTTCGCGCTGGCCTGCGTCATGCAGCGCGAGGACCCACGCGACGCTTTCGTGTCCAATCATTTCGATAGCCTGGACCACCTGCCGCAAGGCGCGGTGGTGGGCACATCCAGCCTGCGCCGGGTGGTTCTGTTGCGGGCCCTTCGGCCGGACCTGAAGATCGAGCCCTTGCGTGGCAACCTGGATACTCGCCTGCGCAAGCTGGACGAAGGTGGCTACGACGCCATCGTGCTGGCCGCCGCCGGTCTCAAACGCCTGGGCCTTGCGCAGCGCATCCGCCAGACCTTCGAACCCGAATTGATGTTGCCTGCGGCAGGCCAGGGCGCACTTGGCATTGAGGTACGGTCCGATCGCACCGATGTGCTGGAAATTTTGGCGCCACTGGCCCATCAGCCCACATGGCGTGCGGTGTCGGCTGAACGCGCAGTCAGCCGGGCGATGGGGGGGAGCTGTTCCATGCCCCTGGCCGCGTTCGCGACCGTCTCCGGAGATCAGATTCAGTTGAGCGCTGCCTGGGGTGATCCAGAGGGTGTCCATCGACTGGTACGCGCCCAATTGACGGCCAGTGCGCAAGGTTTGGAGCAAGCTGCCAGCATGGGCACATCGGTGGCAACCCAGCTTCGCGACGCAGGCGCGCACGGGTAAGTCAAAATGCGGGTGTTCCTGACCCGTCCCCAGGATGAAGCCGCTGCCTGGGCGCAACACCTCAGTAGCAGGCAGCATGAGGTCATTGGCTTGCCGCTCATTGCCATTGCGTCGATCACCGATCTCGCGCCCGTTCGATTGGCTTGGGCGCATCTCGCCAATCTGCGCGCGGTGATGTTTGTCAGCGCCAATGCGGTGCGTCACTTCTTCGCATGCAAGCCCTCAGGCGACTCCTGGCCCAGGCAGCTTCGGGCTTGGGCGCCCGGTAGCGGCACGGGTGCTGCCTTGTGCGAGGCCGGATTGCCCGACGCCTTGATCGATGCGCCGCCAGAGCATGCACATCGCATGGACTCCGAGGCGCTGTGGGAGCGGGTTGCCGGCCAGGTTTGCGCTGGTGAGTGTGTGCTGATCGTGCGTGGCAGCGATGCCGATGCATCGGGCGCGGACAATTCGCAAGGCAATGGGCGGGACTGGTTGGGCCAGCAACTCACCCGTGCCGCAGTGCTGGTGACCTACCTCGCCGTTTATGAGCGGCGCCTGCCCGACTGGACCCCCGAGCAGATGCGCGCCGCCGCGCAAGGAGCGCACGAGGGCGTGTGGCTATTTAGCAGCTCGCAGGCAATTGGTAATTTGTTGGCATTGCTGCCAGGCCAAAGCTGGGCGCAGGCCCGGGCGCTTGCTACTCATCCACGCATCGCACAGGCTGCGCGCGACGCCGGTTTTGGTGTTGTTTGCGAGTCACGTGCATCCCGGGCTGATGTCTGTGCAGCCCTAGAATCGATGCAATGAGTTCCCAGCCTGCGAGCGCCCCTTCCGAACAAAGCCAGATTCCACCGACGGACGGTGCGGCGGCGGCCCACGCGGGTGCGCCACAGGCGCTGACGTCGGCCGCGCCGCGTGCCCTGACCGTCAGCCGTGCTCTGGCCTACATCATCCTGGGCGTTGCCGCTGCGGCGCTGATTGCCAGCGGCATGCTGTGGCAGAAGCTGTCGAACATCCAGGAACAATTGGCACGGCAAAGCGCTGATGCCGGCACCAGCGCGATTGAGGCTCGGACCTTGGCACGACAGGCGCACGAACTTGCACGAGAGAACGCTGCGCGCCAGGCGCTCGCCGAGACCCGCCTGGCCGAAGTGGCATTGCAGCGTTCGCAGGTCGAAGAGTTGGTGCAGAGCATGTCGCGATCACGTGATGAAAACATGCTGGTTGACATTGAATCTGCCCTGCGGCTGGCTCAGCAGCAGGCCCAGGCCACCGGCAGTGTCGAACCCTTGCTGGGGGCGCTGCGCAGCGCCGATCAGCGGCTTGAGCGTGCCGGGCAACCTCGCCTGTCGCGCGTACGCGCTGCCGTGCTGCGCGATACCGAGCGCATCAAGACATCCAACCTCACCGACGTACCGGGCCTGTTGGCGCGGCTGGACGAAGCGGCACGTCAGGTGGACGAGTTGCCCCTGGCCAATGCGGTGCCTGTCGCAAGCGCCAGCACTGGGGCGAAGAAGGCTGTGGCCGCGCCCCCCGTGTGGTGGCAGCGCTTGCTGAGTGACATTCGCGAGGAAGTGCGCGCGCTGGTCCGCATCAATCGAATCGACCAACCCGAAGCCGTGTTGCTGGCGCCCGATCAGGCATTCTTCCTGAAAGAAAACCTCAAGCTTCGTTTGCTCAATGCACGGCTGTCCTTGCTGTCGCGCCAGAGCGGCATGGCACGAGACGACGTACTGATCGCAGGCGCAGCCCTGCGAAAGTATTTTGACCCTTCGGCGCGAAAGACGCAGATCCTCGCGGGTCACCTTGAGCAGGTTCAGAGTCAGCTTCGCTCCATCGAGCTGCCACGCATTGATGAGTCCTTGGCGGTGTTGGTCACTGCGGCGGCAGGGCGATAAATATGCATTCGCCCGGCATGCCCAGTCTTTCCCGGCCCGCGCGGCAGCGTGGGCCTGTCTTGCGAGGCGGACACTGAATGCGCGCCGCTCTTTGGCTACTGGCATTGTTTGGCGTGGCCGTTGCCATTGCCCTGTTCGCCGGCAACAACCAAGGCACTGTCACCTTGTTCTGGCCACCTTATCGGGTGGATCTTTCGCTCAATCTGGTGCTGTTGCTGCTGCTTGGCGCCTTCGTGTTTCTGCAGGCCGCAATTGGCGCCATCTCTGCTCTGTTGGACATGCCGCGTCAGGCCTTGCGCTGGCGGGCGCAGCAAAAGGAACGCGTGATGCATGGTGCGCTCCTGGATGGCGCCTCGCACATGTTGGCTGGGCGATTCCTGCGCGCTCGCAAGTCAGCCGAGCTTGCACTTGCCCATGAGAAGGGACTTGTCACGAACGGACAGCACCCAGGCAATGCGGCACAGGTTCGCACGCTGGCGCATTTGCTCGCCGCCGAAAGTGCGCAGGCTTTGCAGGACAGGGCCGCCCGTGATGAACATCTCAAGCAGGCGCTGGAGCAGACCACGGCGCGTGATGCTCAGGAAACCCACGAAGGCGCGCTGATGCGGGCCGCGCGATGGTCGCTTGCTGATGGCGATGCCGATTCGGCCATCAACTGGCTCAAGGGGCTGTCGCAGGGGGCCGGCCGACGCACTTTGGCCCTGCGCATGAAACTTAAAGCCACACGAATGGCGCATCAACCAGCGCAGGCGCTGGAGACAGCGCGTCTGCTCGCCAAGCATCGGGCGTTCTCGGTGCCGGCTGGTCAGAGCATCGTGCGTGGCCTGGCGATCGAATTGCTCAACGGCGCCCATGATGTGCCGCAGCTTCAACGCGCCTGGAGAGACCTGGAGTCTGCTGAACGACTGATGCCCGAACTGGCCATTCATGCGGCCAAGCGCTTGACTGCATTTGGCGGTGATGCACACCTCGCACGCGATTGGCTGCTACCGGCCTGGGAGCGGCAGGCGGACCTGGCCGACAGTCAGAAGGTCAAGCTGGTGAATGCGCTTGAAGCTGGATTGGATAGTCTCGATGGCGCATGGCTGGCGCGCATAGAGGCGGCACAAAAGGCCAGCCCGCGTGACGCCACCCTGCAATACCTTGCTGGCATGGCCTGCATGAGGCGCCAGCTCTGGGGCAAGGCGCAGCAGTTGATAGCTCAGGCGGCCATGGGCCTGCAGGATGTTGATCTGCATCGCAAAGCCTGGCGTTGCCTGGCTTTGCTTGCCGAAAACCGCGCAGACACACAGTCTGCTGCGCAAGCATGGAAGCGCGCTGCCGGCGAGTAGTGCGGCATCACGCTGGGTTAGCACGCGCCCGTGATGGGTTGTGTGCGCGAGTTTGCGCGCGAGTCAAAGGCGTCACCATGCCGGGCCTCACCCGGCATGGCAGCTCTCATGACGCGCCAGCCCCGACTGCCACTAGCTAGGCAGAGTCTCTTGCTCGAATGGCAGCTTCAATTCGCGCAAGTCGCGCTTGGTCTCTACCAGCACCAGGGGACCTTCGTGGATGATGATGGGGGTAGGTCTCTCGCGCGCAATGCGCGCGGGGCGTGGCTCGGCAGCGATGGCGGCCTGTACGGCGGCGATCTTCTCGGCATCAGAGTTGACCCACTGCAGACCTGAACTCTCGGCAATTTGCGCGAGTTCACCCAGTGGCAATTCAAACCGCTGGACTTTTGGCAGTCCACTGCTCGCAACTGGCGCAACTGGAGCAACTGAAGCAACCGGGGCCTGAGCGGCAACTGAACGTGCGGGTGCGATTGGCTCCGGAGCGAGCGGACTGGGTAGCTCGGCTTGTGCCACATGCTGCGGCTCTTCCGTGACAAATCCGGTCGGATAGCGCGGACGCGGTGCAGCTTCGTCAGCCGCCGGGTTCGGAACGGCCATTGCGCCTGCATCGGTGGCCTGGGGTGCAACTGCCTCCTGGTTTGCCGGTGCGAAGTCTTCGTGCGGCTGGCGATCGCCTCGCTCGCGCCGGTCACGTCCGTAGCGGTCACGCGATCTGCGCTCACGCCGCTCTTCGCCGACTTGCTCGGGTCCGTTCGCGTCCTGATGGGTGTGCGACTCCAGCACAGCGTCCGCTGCGGGCGGCTGCTGGTCTCCGGTGTCGGGCACCATGCCAACCGATGTGGCTGCTCCTGCGAGCGCAGACACTTCAGTGCCTTCGCCCTGGGGTGCCTGATCGCGCGGGCCGCGCTCGCCACGCCGATCGCCGCGTCCACGACGGCCTTCGCCGCGTTCGGAGCGCTCACCGCGCGGGGGTCTGTCCTGGCGCTGTTCCGCTACGGCGCCTTCGCCGCCAGACGATGTGCCAGCAACTGCGGGTTCAGACTGACGCGCGTCGCCATCCCTGCGCTCGCGCTGACGGTCGCCACGGCCTTCGCCGCGGTCCTGTCGCTCGCCACGGCGCTGGTCACCGTCGCGGCTGCGGGTGCCTTCGCCATTGCGGGCGGCTTGGTCCTCGGCGCTACGTGCCGATTGCCCATCCGCGCTACGTGCCGATTGTCCATCCGCGCCTTCACTCGCAGCCCGATCGCGGCCGCGTCCTTCGCCACGGCCACCACGGCGGCCATCGCCACGGCCACCTCGGCGTCCATCGCCACGGCCTTCGCTGCGACCGTCACGGCGCTCTTCCTTGCGCGGCTCGGCAATGGCCGGAGCAGGTGTCGGTGCCGGTGGCGCTGAGATGCCGAACAGACTCTTTACCCATGCGGTAAAACCGGACTCGGCGGGTGCAGTAGCAGGTGTGGGTGCCGGCGCTTTGGCAACCGGAGCCGCTTGAGGCGTGGGCTGCACTCGCACGGGTTCGGGCCTGACAGGAGCGATCGGAGCGGGGGCATCGGGCAAGACGCCCTTGATGATTGGCTCTTGCTTATTGGCGCGTTCGTGGGTGCGCCGCGTGACGGTGGTCGGATCTTCGAATTCCTCGGCCATGTGATAGCTGGCCTGCAGGTTGTCCAGTCGCGGATCGTCGTGCTTCAGGCGCTCTAGCCGATAGTTGGGCGTCTCCAGCGTCTTGTTTGGCACCATGATGACCGACAGGCGCTGTTTGAGTTCGATCTTGGCGATCTCGGTGCGCTTCTCGTTGAGCAGGAAAGAGGCGACTTCCACCGGCACCTGCACATGAACCGCGGCCGTGCCGTCTTTCATGGACTCTTCCTGGATGATGCGCAGAATTTGCAGGGCCGAGCTTTCCGTGTCGCGAATGTGGCCGTGACCGCCGCAGCGTGGGCAGGGAATGGATGCGCCCTCGGACAGTGCCGGACGCAGACGCTGGCGACTCATCTCCATCAAGCCGAATTTGCTGATGGTGCCAAACTGCACGCGCGCGCGGTCCTGGCGCAGCGCATCGCGCAGGCGGTTCTCGACTTCGCGGCGGTTGCGTGACTCTTCCATGTCAATGAAGTCGATGACGATCAGGCCGCCCAGGTCGCGCAGGCGCATCTGGCGCGCCACTTCGTCGGCCGCTTCCAGGTTGGTGCGGGTGGCGGTCTCCTCGATGTCGCCGCCCTTGATGGCGCGAGCCGAGTTGACGTCGATGGAAACCAGCGCTTCAGTGTGGTCGATGACAACAACACCGCCCGAGGGCAGCTTGACCTCGCGGGCATAGGCCGACTCGATCTGGTGCTCGATCTGGAAGCGACTGAACAGCGGTGCGTCGTCGCGGTAGCGCTTGACGCGGGCAGCATGCTCGGGCATCACGTGGGCCATGAACTGCTGGGCCTGGTCGTAGATGTCGTCGGTGTCGATCAGGATGTCGCCGATGTCGTGATTGAAGTAATCACGAATGGCGCGGATGACCAGGGATGATTCCTGGTAGATCAGGAAGGCGCCCTTGCCGCCCTTGGCTGCGCCGTCGATGGCGTTCCACAGTTTGAGCAGGTAGTTCAGGTCCCACTGCAGTTCAGGCGCAGTGCGACCGATGCCGGCAGTGCGCGCGATGATGGACATGCCGTTGGGGTATTCCAACTGGTCCATGGCCTCCTTGAGATCGGCCCGGTCGTCGCCCTCGATGCGGCGGCTGACGCCTCCTCCGCGCGGGTTGTTGGGCATCAGCACCACGTAGCGTCCAGCCAGCGACACAAAGGTGGTGAGGGCAGCACCCTTGTTGCCGCGCTCTTCTTTCTCGACCTGGACCAGCAGTTCCTGGCCTTCCTTGATCACCTCGCTGATGCGGGCCTGAGAGACCGGAGCGCCTTGTGCGAAATAGGTCTTGGAGATTTCCTTGAAAGGCAGGAAGCCGTGGCGGTCTTCGCCGTAGTCGACGAAACAGGCCTCAAGAGAGGGCTCAACCCGTGTGACCACGGCCTTGTAGATGTTGCCCTTGCGCTGCTCGCGCCCTTCGATTTCGATTTCATAGTCGAGGAGTTTCTGTCCATCGACGATTGCCAGCCGGCGTTCTTCGGCCTGCGTGGCGTTGATCAGCATCCGCTTCATCGCGTTACCTTCTTCTTTCTTCTGGTCAGCCGCAGGACGAAACGGACTGCCGTGCAGCCACATCCTCCCACGAGCTCAACAAACCCGTGACGGGTCAACGATGCCTGCAAACGCCTTGAAACGAATGGAACAGCCGAAGTTGCGACGCTGGTCTGCCGAGAGCTATCTCAGCAGGCGAGGCAATGGCGCGTGGATGGGGGCGAGGGGTGGAGCGCCTCTTGGGCTGCTCCGGGGTGCCACAGGTGATGTGGTGTGCGAAGCCCGCGTGACGCGGGCCGGTGGCCAAGCCAAGCCGCGGGCGGAGGCTGTGAGCCATCGCCAGCAGACCAGGAGGATTGCCATCAACACAAAAATTCTCGCTTTGATCCGCCCGCCAGCTATTGGCGGACCGGTATTCCGTATCAGTGTTTCAAAGTGCCGCTTGACCGCAGCCTGGACGGGCCATCGCCGGCATCTGACCGGCAATCTGCGCGAAAAGGGTACGGTGGCATCGACCTTCTAGCATGGCTTGTGGCAGCGCGTGGACTAAACTCCAAGGCAAATCAACCACTTACAGCATCACGCTAGTGAAACACATTATAGAGGGAGCTGCGAGCGCTGCAAGCGCGCAGGTGAAATTAGTCGAGGTGGACGAAGAATCTGCCGGGCAGAGGCTCGACAATTTCCTCATGCGCATGCTCAAGGGCGTGCCCAAGACCCATCTCTACCGCGTCATTCGCAGCGGGGAGGTGCGGGTCAATAAGGCGCGCGCTGCGGCTGATACGCGCATCGCCGCGGGCGATGTGATTCGCTTGCCGCCGATTCGCACGGCGCAGCCGCAGGACGCCGCGCAGGCCAAGGCTGTGCCGGCGCGCGAGTTTCCGATCTTGTTGGAAGATGAGTACTTGCTTGCGCTGGACAAGCCGGCCGGAGTGGCGGTGCATGGCGGCAGCGGTTTGAGCTTCGGCGTGATCGAGCAATTGAGGCGGGCGCGCCCTCAAGCAAAATTGCTGGAGTTGGTGCACCGGCTCGACAGGGAGACGTCGGGCGTCCTGCTGGTGGCCAAGAAGCGCAGCGCTTTGCTCGCGTTGCAAGATCAGTTTCGCGGCAGGGAAACTGGCAAGACCTACATGGCGCTTGTGGTGGGCGACTGGCCCGTTCGCAAGAAGGTGATCGACCTGCCGTTGCACAAATATCTTCAGCCGGGGGTGCCTGGAAGCCCTGGGGTCGGCGAGCGAAGGGTCAAGGTGGTCGCCGCAGACGATCCCGATGGCATGCGCTCAATCACACTCGTGAAAGTCGCCCGCAGGCTCACCGGTTTTACCTTACTGGAAGTGACAATCAAGACCGGACGCACCCACCAGATCAGGGTGCATCTGGCTTCCCAGGGGCACCCCATAGCCGGGGACGACAAATACGGGGATTTCGATTTGAACAAAACCCTGACAAAATTGGGGCTTAAGCGGATGTTCCTGCACGCTTGGCGCTTAGTGTTCAATCATCCTTCCACCAAAGAGCGGATCGAGCTGGTTTCACCGCTGCCCACAGATTTAAGCAAGTTTGTCGACCATGCCTAAGAGTGACCGAAAATTTGATCTGATTGCCTTCGACTGGGACGGCACTCTCTATGACTCCACCGCCATCATCACGCGCAGTATTCAGCGTGCCGTTGTCGATGTGGGCGGGGCATTGCCCACGCAGCAAGCGGCATCCTACGTGATCGGCTTGGGTCTGCGTGACGCGCTGGCCTATGCGGCTCCGGACGTGCCGCAGGAAAAGTACCCCGAGCTCGCACGGCAATATCATTTCCACTACACATCGCAGCAGCGCGAGCTTGGTTTGTTCGAAGGCGTGCTGCCGATGCTGGCCGAGCTCAGGGCTCGCAATCACTACCTGACGGTGGCCACCGGTAAATCGCGGCGCGGGCTGGATGATGTCTTGCGAGACGAGAAACTCAAGGGCGTGTTCGACGGATCACGCACCGCGGATGAAACCGCCAGCAAGCCGCACCCGATGATGCTCAACCAACTCATGCAGAAGTTCGGTATTGAACCCAAACGCACGCTGATGATTGGCGACACCACGCACGACCTGGAGATGGCGAGCAACGCAGGTTGCGCCCGACTGGGCGTGAGTTACGGCGCCCATGCGCGGAGCAACTTCAAGGCCTACAAACCGATTTTCATCGCTGATTCGGTGCACGGCTTGCACGACTGGCTACTCAAGCACGCATGACGCCCAAGAATGAGGTGCTGCCCTTGTGCAATTCGGCTGATCTGGCCGATGGTGGACTGGCGGTGCCTTTCGACGTGATGTTTGGCGGGCAGACCTGCCGCGCCTTTGCCATCCGGTACCTAGGCCAGGCGCATGCCTTCTTGAACCGGTGCACCCATGTGGCGATGGAGCTGGATTGGCAGGCCAACCGTTTTTTCGACGACACCGGCCGCTGGCTCTTGTGCAGCACGCATGGTGCGGCTTACCAGCCAGATACCGGCGAATGCGCGGGAGGGCCTTGCAGGGGAGGCCTGATAAAAATTCAGCTCAGCGAACAGGACGGGGTGGTGCACTGGCATACTGACTACCGACTCAAGCCCATCGATTTTTAGTTTTCAGTTAAATGAACGACACCCAGCCACCAGAACCCGAACCCGCACCCCCCGGTTGGGAGCGCGCGTCTTTTGAAAAGCTCATGTTCGCCACGCTGGAGGAGCAGCGCACCGCGCGCCGCTGGCGCAGCTTTACCCGGCTGGCCTGGTTGGCATTCTTTGTGGTGCTGCTTTGGGCATTCGCTTTCAGGGGCGGGCCCAGCACCGACAAGTCGCTGCCGCACACGGCCGTGGTCGAGATCAAGGGAGAAATCGCCGCTGGAGGCGATGTCAGCGCGGAATCCGTGGTCGCGGCGATGCGCAACGCCTTCGAAGACAGTGGCGCACAGGCCGTGGTGTTGCTGATCAATTCGCCTGGCGGCAGCCCTGTGCAGGCCGGCATCATCAATGACGAAATCAAGCGCCTGCGCGCCAAGCACAAGAAGCCCGTCTACGCAGTGGTCGAGGAGTCATGCGCATCTGCGGCCTATTACATCGCCGCAGCCTCCGATCGAATCTTCGTCGACAAAGCCAGTATCGTGGGCAGCATCGGCGTGCTGATGGACGGCTTTGGCTTTACCGGACTGATGGACAAGCTGGGCGTGGAGCGCCGGCTGATGACTGCGGGCGAGAACAAGGGGTTTCTTGATCCGTTCAGCCCGCAGACTGAAAAACACAAACTGTTTGCTCAGTCGATGCTGGACCAGGTGCACAAGCAGTTTATTGACGTGGTGAGGGCGGGCCGCGGCAAGCGGCTGAAGGAAACGCCTGAGCTCTTTAGCGGTTTGTTCTGGACGGGCCAGCAAGCCATCGAGATGGGCTTGGCCGATCAACTGGGCAGCCTGGACTTTGTCGCCAGGGAAATCGTCAAGGCGGAAGATCTGATCGACTACACCCGGCGTGACAACGTGGCTGAACGTCTGGCAAAAAAGTTCGGCGCGGCCATAGGCACAGGCGCAGTCCGGGCCCTCAAGGCCATCCCCGAGTTGCGATAGGCGGCGCTTGCAGCGGCCGGTCAGCGGCCGATGGCGAAAACCGCCGGCGTGTCGTTTGTGATCGGTGCGGGCAGCGCCCGCCAATCTTTGACAGATTTGCTGCGTGTAAGGCCACCTGCCAGCGTCAAGCCACTTGAAACAGCCAACCTGGTGGGGCCGGCCAGTGCCTTCAGCAGGGCATCCCACAAAACCGCATTTCGGTAGGGCGTTTCGATGAAAAGCTGAGATTGCCCCTGCTTGACCGCCAGTGACTCCAGTGCCTGGATGCGCTGCATTCGCTGGGCCGCGTCTTGCGGCAAGTAGCCCACGAAGGCAAAGTTCTGGCCGTTTAGGCCGCTCGCTGCCAGCGCAAGCAGCAGCGAAACCGGTCCCACCAGTGGTCGTACTTCAATTCCCAGATCATGCGCGGCTCGCACCACCGATGAGCCCGGGTCGGCCACCGCCGGCATCCCCGCTTCACTGAGCAGACCGACATCGTGCCCCAGCAGAGCCGATGCCAGCAGCGCGCGGGCATCGAAGCTCCCATCATGGTCACCATGTTTGTGAACTGCGCGGGGCAACTCCACGATGTGCTGCTCGCGCACGGGGAGAGCCAGGGGGCTCAGGTCGTTGATTCGCTTGAGGTAGGCGCGTGCCGACTTGGCGTTTTCGCAGATCCAGTGCGTGATCTGCGAGGCGGCCTGCAGCGTGCCGGCGGGCATCACTTCAGGCAGCGGCACTTGAGAGGCGCAGCCATGGTCCAGCGGCGCGGGCACAAGCCAAAGCCTGCCCTTGATGGCCCCCGTCATCTAAAGCACCTCCAAGCCGGCAGCTCTGAGCATGCGGCAGGTGCGTATCAGGGGCAGCCCCACCAGCGCCGTTGGGTCGTCATTCTCGATGGCGTCGAGCAAGGCAATGCCCAGGCCTTCGCTGCGCGCGCTGCCGGCACAGTCGTAGGGTTGCTCTCTGCGCAGATAGGTTTCGATTTCGGCGTCGCTCAAGTCCCGGAACGTCACTTTCACTGGCGCCAAGTCGAGAGCTTCAAAGCCGCTGGCCGCGCAGACCACGGCCACCGCCGTCTGGAACACGACAGTGCGCCCTCGCATGCGGCGCAACTGAGTTACCGCGTTGTCATGCGTGCCGGGCTTGCCCAGTGGCTCGCCTGAAAGATCGGCCACTTGGTCCGACCCAATGACCACCGCCAGTGGAAACTGGGCGGCAACCGCGCGAGCCTTGGCCAGCGCCAGGCGCAAAGCCAGGTCACGTGGCGACTCGGCAGGATGCGGTGTTTCGTCCACATCGGGGCTTGCCACTTCGAATTCCAGGCCCAGACGGCTCAAAAGCTCACGCCGGTAGCGAGAGCTCGAGCCCAGGACCAGTTTGCGCGCTTGGGTCGAGTCGGGGATCAGGGACATGGTGCGATTCTCTTACACTCTGTGCATGAGCAAGCATCAAGACTCCCGCCGGCTCGATGTCAAGGGCTTCGCACAGGCGGGTGAGCAACTGCATGCAAGCATGGCCCTTGCGGGCATTGCGCGCCTGATGGCTGAGACCCAGGGTAGGGGAGGTGATGCCATCATGACTTGGTCGGCGCGTGGTGAGTTGCGAAATGCCCGCCATGTCAATCCCCAGATCTGGTTGCACCTGCAGGCCAGCGCAACGCTGTCCCTGACCTGCCAACGCTGCCTTGCACCTGTGGCGGTACCCGTCGCGGTGGACCGATCGTTCAGATTCGCGTCGGATGAAGACACGGCTGCGGCGCAAGACGATGAATCCGAGGAGGACGTCCTGGCATTGAGCCGAAGCTTCGACTTGCAGGAACTGGTCGAAGACGAAATCTTGCTGGAGATGCCCATGGCACCTCGGCACGAGGTCTGCCCTTCGCAGCTACCCATGTCCGTGGCCGACGAAGAGTTCGAGCAGGCACTTGCCAGCCGCGAAAGCCCGTTCGCCATGCTGGACAAACTCAAGAAGACCCCGTCCTGACCGGACTTTGGAGAATAAAAAATGAGTTGGGCTATAATTGCGGGCTTCGCGCCTGCAGGCCAGTGCCTTTCGGGCGTACCCCAACAGATCAACCACCTTGTGCGGCGTGCACCGCGTGTACAAGGCCTTTTGAATCCAGGAGCCCATCATGGCAGTCCAGCAGAACAAGAAGTCGCCCTCCAAGCGGGGCATGCATCGCTCACACAACGCCCTGGTCGTCCCGGGCATTGCGGTGGAGCCTACCACCGGCGAAACCCACCTGCGTCACCACATCAGCCCCACCGGCTTTTATCGTGGCCGCAAGGTTCTCAAGACCAAGAACGAAGCCTGATTCAGGCTGTGAACGTTCGGGCCCGGCTGCGCAAACGCAGCGCGGGCCTTATTTTTTTGTGTCGCCATACCATCTACAGTTCCATCTACAGTTGAGCCCATGACCACCCTGGCTGTCGATTGCATGGGAGGGGACCACGGTCCACGAGTGACTCTTGTCGCCTGTGGGCAGTTTCTCCAGCGCCATCCGGATGCTCAACTGCTGCTGGTGGGTGCGCCCGCAAGTCTTGCGGCGCTCAAGCATCCCCGTGCCCGCATCGTGTCGGCTTCCGAGGTCGTAGCCATGGACGATTCCGTGGAAACTGCGCTGCGCAAGAAAAAAGATTCTTCCATGCGGGTTGCGCTGCAGCAGGTCAAGGATGGTGCGGCCCAGGCTGCGGTGTCGGCCGGCAACACCGGCGCCTTGATGGCCCTGGCTCGCTATCTGCTAAAGACGCAAGAGGGCATAGATCGCCCCGCCATTGCCTACCCTCTGCCCAATGCCAAGGGCGGTGCCACTACAGTCCTGGACTTGGGTGCCAACGTTGACTGCACCGCTCAGCACTTGCTGCAGTTCGCGGTCATGGGGTCCGCTCTGGTTTCCGCGCAAAAGCATGTGGAGGCGCCAAGCGTGGGCTTGCTCAATATCGGGGAAGAAGCCATCAAAGGCAGCGAAGTGATAAAAAAAGCTGGTGAATTGTTGCGATCAGCGGGTAACTCTGGCGATTTGAATTTTTACGGCAACGTCGAAGGCAATGATATTTTCAAGGGCACGACCGACATCGTGGTGTGCGACGGCTTTGTCGGCAATGTCGCCCTCAAGACCAGCGAAGGCCTAGCGTCAATGATCGGCGGTTTCCTGAAAGAGGAGTTTTCTCGCAATGTTTTCACCAAAATGATGGCTCTGGTCGCGTATCCTGTTCTATCGGCATTTAAAAAACGCGTTGACTATCGACGCTACAACGGGGCGGCCCTGCTGGGTTTACGCGGTCTTGTCTTCAAGAGTCACGGGTCGGCAGACGACGTTGCCTTCGAGCAAGCCCTCAACCGGGCGTATGATGCGGCCCAAAACAACCTGCTTGATCGCGTCCAGACTCGCATAGCGCGAGCCAGGCCCTTGTTGGCTGGGGTGCTTGCAAGCGATGTGCAAGCGCTGGACTCCATCGCAATTTGATCCATGAAACGATATAGCCGAATCACGGGCACCGGAAGTTTCCTGCCTCCCAGGCGAGTGACCAATGCCGAGATGGCCGCCGACCTGGTGGCCAGGGGGCATGAAACGTCCGATCAGTGGATCGTCGAGCGCACCGGCATCCGGGCTCGCCATTTCGCTGACGTCGGCGTCAACGCCAGCGATCTGGCTGAGCGCGCGGCCCGCCAGGCGATGGAAGCCGCTGGTGCAAAGCCCCAGGACATTGACCTCATCATCGTCGCTACGTCCACGCCTGACATGGTGTTTCCCTCTACGGCCTGCATACTGCAGAACAAGCTGGGCATCGCAGGTTGTCCCGCTTTTGATGTGCAGGCGGTTTGCAGTGGCTTTGTCTATGCGCTGACAGTTGCCGATTCGCTGATCAAGACCGGCACCGCCAGCAAGGCGCTGGTTATCGGTTCCGAGATTTTTTCACGCATCCTTGATTTCAACGACCGCACCACCAGTGTGCTGTTTGGCGACGGGGCCGGCGCGGTGGTTCTTGAGGCCAGCGACACGCCCGGTATTCTGGCCACAGACCTGCATGCCGATGGCAAGCATGTCGGCATCCTGTGCGTGCCCGGCTCGGTGTCCGGCGGCAAGGTGCTGGGCGAGCCCCTGCTCAGAATGGACGGACAGGCAGTGTTCAAGTTGGCCATAGGCGTGCTGGAAGACGCCGCGCGCGCCACACTGGCCAAGGCTGAAAAGACCGAAGCCGACATCGACTGGCTTATCCCTCACCAAGCCAATATCCGCATCATGCAAGGCACTGCCAAGAAGCTCAAGCTGTCTATGGACAAGCTGATCGTGACCGTGGATCAGCACGGCAACACCTCGGCCGCCTCGATTCCCTTGGCGCTGGACACCGCTGTGCGCAGCGGCAAGATCAAGAAGGGCGACACGCTCATGCTCGAAGGCGTTGGCGGCGGGTTCACCTGGGGCGCAGTGCTGCTCGATTTCTAGCGCGCCGAGTCTCCCTCAAGTTCAATAGTTGGAAACGAGCATGAAACCGTTTGCATTCGTCTTTCCCGGCCAGGGCTCCCAGTCGGTGGGCATGCTCGACGCATGGAAAGACCACCCGGTTGTGGCCCAGACGCTGCAGGAAGCGGGGCAGGCCCTGGGCGAAGATATTGGCCAGCTCATCGCGCAAGGCCCAAAGGAAGCTCTGGCGCTGACCACCAATACCCAGCCCGTCATGCTGGTGGCTGGCGTTGCCGCTTATCGTGTCTGGCGGGCTGAAGGCGGCGCGGCACCGGCAGTCGTGGCGGGCCACTCTCTGGGTGAGTATTCGGCGCTGGTTGCGTCTGGTGTTCTCACATTGGCCCAGGCCGCGCCACTGGTGCGCTTTCGCGCGCAAGCCATGCAGGATGCGGTGCCCGTGGGCGCCGGCGCAATGGCCGCTGTCCTGGGCATGGAAGCCCAAATGGTGATCCAGGGCTGTGCGCAGGCCACGAGCAGCTTTGCTCCCAGCACCGGCGAAGTAGTCGAGGCCGTGAATTTCAATGACCCGGCCCAGACAGTTATCGCCGGCAGCAAGGCCGCGGTCGAGAAGGCTTGCGAAATCCTCAAGGCCAATGGTGCGAAGCGAACCTTGCCGCTCCCGGTGTCGGCGCCTTTTCATTCAAGCCTGATGAAACCCGCAGCCGAAAAGCTCAAGGACAAGCTGGCCGCCACCGTGTTCGCACCTGCTGCGATCCCGGTGATCAACAACATCGACGCCACGGTCGAGTCAGACCCAGATCGCATTCGCGACGCGCTGTATCGTCAGGCATTCGGTCCGGTCCGCTGGGTGGAATGTGTGCGGGCCATCCATGCGCGCGGCATCTCGACCATCGTTGAGTGCGGCCCAGGAAAAGTCTTGGCCGGCATGTGCAAGCGCATCGACCCCGGGCTGACTGGCGCTGCTCTGTTTGATCCTGCAACGCTGGCGGATGTGAAAGGCCTGCTCGCATGAACACTTCATTCGAAGGACAGGTGGCGCTGGTCACTGGCGCCTCGCGCGGCATCGGCGCGGCCATCGCCCTGGAACTCGCTCAAAGAGGCCTCAAGGTCATCGGTACCGCCACCTCCGAGGAAGGCGCGACCAGGATCACCGGCGTGCTGTCGGCCTACCCCGGCTGCAAGGGCGTTGTGCTCGACGTCACCGACGGCGTGAGGGGTCAGGAAATGGTTGACACAATCGTGCGCGAGCAAGGCGCGCTGCATGTACTGGTCAACAACGCAGGCATTACCCGCGACATGCTGGCCATGCGGCTCAAGGATGAAGACTGGGACGCAGTGCTGGACACCAATCTTAAAGCGGTGTTCCGTATGAGCCGGGCTGTCATGCGGGCCATGATGAAGCAGCGTTACGGGCGCATCGTCAACATCACCTCGGTGGTCGGCGCCTCTGGCAATCCGGGGCAGGCCAACTATGCGGCTGCCAAGGCGGGCGTGGCAGGCATGACCCGCGCACTGGCGCGCGAGCTGGGCAGCCGGGGCATCACCGTCAATTGCGTGGCACCTGGCTTCATTGAGACAGACATGACTGCCAACTTGCCGCCAGAGCAGCAAAAGGCATTACTGGGCCAGATACCGATGGGCCACCTGGGCAAACCGGCTGACATTGCCCATGCGGTCGCATTTCTGGGTTCGCCGCAAGCCGCTTACATCACGGGGCAGGAAATCCACGTCAACGGTGGAATGTTCATGTCCTGACAGTGTGCAGGAACAAGCCGGTTCATCCGCCCGGCGGCCACAAGTGGGGTGCAAACTCGCTCCGGGCTAAAATCGCGGATTCATTCACAACCCTCTGAGGGAACCATGAGCGATATCGAAGCACGTGTCAAAAAAATCATCGCCGAACAACTCGGCGTCGAGGAGTCTCAAGTCACCAGTGAAAAAGCCTTCGTGGCTGATCTCGGTGCTGACTCGCTGGACACGGTGGAATTGGTGATGGCGCTCGAGGACGAGTTCGGGATCGAGATCCCCGACGAAGACGCCGAAAAGATCACTACGGTGCAAAACGCCATCGACTACGCCAACACCCATCAGAAGGCCTGAGAGCGCATGAGCGGCAAGCAGTACCCTCACTGGCAAACCCGCACTTGCTTCGGGAGCGTGGTCGTCATGTCAACCACCAGGGGAGGCGCATGAGCCGTCGCCGAGTCGTCGTGACAGGTCTGGGCTGCATCAGCCCGGTGGGTAACACCGTGAGTCAGTCGTGGACCAACCTGCTTGCTGGCCAGTCTGGCATCGATCTCATCACCCATTTCGATGCTACTAATTTTGCCTGTAAGTTCGCCGGTGAGGTCAAGGGTTTCAACATCGGGGACTACATCCCCGAGAAGGAAGCCCGCCACATGGACCGCTTTATCCATCTTGGTTTGGCTGCGGCCTGCCAGGCGGTAGCCGACAGCGGACTGCCCACGGGCGAAGCCCTCGATGATGAATTGGCAACTCGCATAGGCTGCAACATCGGTGCCGGCATCGGTGGCTTGCCCATGATCGAGCAGACCCATGCTGATCTGACCAGCCGTGGGCCGCGCCGCATTTCGCCGTTCTTCGTGCCAGCGTCCATCATCAACATGATCTCGGGCCACCTGTCCATCAAGTACGGCTTCAAGGGCCCAAATATCGCCGTGGTCACAGCCTGCACCACCGGCCTGCATGCCATCGGCTTGTCAGCCCGTCTGATCGAGGCCGGCGATGCAGACGTCATGGTCGCTGGCGGGGCGGAAGCAGCTATATCTCCCTTGGGTATCGGCGGCTTTGCTTCAGCCCGTGCCCTGTCCACCCGCAACGATGATCCCAAGACAGCTTCGCGGCCCTGGGACAAGGACCGCGATGGTTTCGTGCTGGGTGAAGGCGGCGGCGTGATGGTGCTGGAAGAATACGAGCACGCCAAGGCGCGCGGTGCCCGCATCTATGCTGAGCTTGCCGGCTTTGGCATGAGTGCCGATGCCTTCCACATGACAGCACCGGATGTGGACGGCCCGCGCCGGTCCATGATCCTCGCGCTGCGCAATGCTGGTGTGAACACGGACCAGGTGGACTACCTCAACGCGCATGGCACATCCACTCCGTTGGGCGACCTGAACGAAACCAACGCGATCAAGGCGGCGCTCGGTGAAGGCGCCCGCAAGGTCGTTGTCAATTCAACCAAATCCATGACGGGTCACCTGCTGGGGGGCGCTGGCGGAATCGAGTCGGTGTTCACTGTGTTGGCGATCTATCAGCAAAAGAGCCCGCCCACTATCAATATCTTCAATCAGGATCCCGAGTGCGACCTGGATTACTGCGCCAATAGCGCGCGTGACATGAAGATTGATGTGGCCCTGAAGAACAACTTCGGCTTCGGTGGTACCAATGGCTCCTTGGTGTTCAAACGACTCCAGTAGGCACTCCAGTAGACCTGCCTCGCCAAGCTGCGGTCAAAGTCATCCATGCACAGCGCCCCGTCGGTAAGCTATCCGGCGGGGCGCTCAGGTCTGGCGGCAGCGCTGTACCTGTGCACTTGGCTGCTGGGCGGGGCGGCTGTCGGCTTGTGGGGGCTCAGAGAGCCGACATCCGGCTGGCTGTTTGGCGGCGCATCGGCCCTGTTGCTGTTGGTCGGGTTGTTCGCATCCTGGGGCTGGTGGCAATGTCCTATCGGCCAGTTGGCATGGGATGGAGAAAGCTGGGGCTTGTCGCAGCCAGGGAGCCTGATCGAAGAAGGCAAACCCGAGGTCGTGGTTGACATCCAGGGTGCGCTGTTGCTGCACTGGGTAGGCGCATGCAACCGCTGGCTCTGGCTGGAGCGTCGCAGTCGGTCGTCCGCTTGGGCCGATTTGCGCCGTGCGTTATATTCACGCGCCAACCCACGGGTGCCGCCGCAGGGCGGGCCGGCCGAATCGACGCCATGACCCGACCTTCTGCGCCACTGATCACCGAGACCGACCTGATGCTGGTCGAGCGCACGGTTGCGGGCGACCAGAAGGCATTTGAACTACTGGTCCTGAAGTATCAAAGCCGGATCCAGAGGCTGATCGGCAGAATGGTCAGGGATGTCGATCTGGTCGAAGACATTGCCCAGGAAACCTTCATCCGTGCCTATCGGGCGCTGGCGCAGTTTCGCGGAGAGGCACAGTTTTATACCTGGCTGTATCGTATTGCAGTCAATACTGCGAAGAAGGCACTGGTCGATCTCAGGCGCGACCCCCTGGTGTCCGAGAGCGCCTTGCGCGGTGGCACAGACGAAGAAGATGAAACTTCCGCGCTGGAGAACGAACTAACCTCCTCGGAAACGCCGGAGACGGTGCTGGCGGCCAAGGAAATAGCCGCCTGCGTGAACGCGGCCATGGAAGCGCTGCCCGCAGAACTGCGCCAAGCCGTGACCCTGCGCGAGATCGAAGGCCTGAGTTATGAAGAGATTGCTGAGTTGATGAATTGCCCGATTGGCACCGTGCGGTCGCGGATTTTCCGAGCGCGCGAGGCCATCTCGGCCAAGGTCAAGCCTATGCTTGAGAATCAGTCGGGGAAACGCTGGTGAGTGGCCAGACGTAGAACGGACAAGGTGTCTTATGAATGATGTTCAGACTCTGGAGATGATCTCCGCCCTGGCGGACGGGCAGTTGCAAGGCGACGACTTTGCGAAGGGGGTTCAGGCGGCCGTGTCCGATCCAGTTTCTCGCGACGCGTGGCACACCTATCATCTGATCGGCGAGGTGCTGCGTGCTGGCGAAGGTGCCGCCTTCTGCGGCGCCGCGCCTGAAGCTTTTGTCAGCAAGCTTCAAATGCGTTTGAAGCAAGAACAGCCCTTGTCGGCACTCCAGGCGCAAGCGCAGGTGATTGGGCCGACTCAATGGAAACCGGCCGCCCAGCCGGCCAATGACAGCAATTTCCGCTGGAAAATGGTGGCCGGATTCGCCTCGCTGGCTGCGGTCGCGGCTGTCGGATGGACGGTTGTGACTGGCTTGCCTGCACCGTCCGGTAAAGGCCAGTTGGCCAATGCCCAGAGCACAACGGTGCTGGCCGGCAGTGAGCGCGGTGTCATGATTCGCGACCCCAGATTGGATGAATTCCTTGCTGCTCATCGTCAACTGGGTGGGCCTTCTGCGGTGCAGATGCCTGCTGGGTTCCTGCGTAATGCGACCTTTGCGACCTTTGAGAGCGCCAGCCGCTGAGCGCCGCAGCAAGCCCATGTTTCAGTTCGCCACTCACAAACTCATATTGCTTAGCCTGTGGGCAGCCGGATCGTTGAGTTCCGTGCAGGCCAGTCCGCCAGTGTTGCCGGTGCAGTCGGCTGCTTCTGGCGCGCAGGCGCGTCCGGCAGAGCGTGGCGTCAGTCAATGGCTGGTACGCATGCATGAGGCCTCGCGACTGCGCAGCTATGTGGGCACCTTCGTCGTGACGTCAAGCTCTGGCATGTCCAGCGCGCGCATCTGGCACGCCTGCGATGGCGACCTACAGGTCGAACGTGTCGAGTCACTCACCGGCGCACCGCGCTCGACCTTCAGACACAATGAACAAGTGGTGACCTTTCTGCCCGAAAGCCGGGTCGCCCGGATCGAGAAAAGAGAATCGCTCGGTCTCTTTCCCAACTTGCTCAAGTCCAGTGACAGCTCCATTCCTGAGTTCTACGCGGCCAAGCGTGTGGCGGCCGATCGGGTGGCCGGCTTCGAAGCCGACGTGATCCAACTGGTCCCCAAAGACAATCTGCGATTTGGCTATCGCATCTGGAGCGAGAAGAAGACCGGTCTGATGGTCAAGCTGCAGACACTTGACACGGATGGCGGTGTGCTGGAGCAGGCGGCGTTCTCTGAGCTTCAACTAGACGCGCCAGTGCGCATCGACAAACTGCGCCAGATGATGGCGTCCACCGAAGGGTGGCGGGTTGAAAAGACCGACACCGTCAAAACCAACGCGAGCGCCGAAGGCTGGCATCTCAAAGCCGCAGTGGCTGGGTTCAAGCCCGTAGGGTGCTACAAGCGGCCGCCGTTCGGCTCGGCAGCGCCCGAAGGCACCATGCACTGGATTTTTTCGGACGGACTGGCGGCTGTATCGCTGTTCGTCGAGGCCTACGACAAGCAGCGGCATGTCCAGGAAGGCCTGTTCGCCAATGGCGCAACTCAGACACTCACCCGCCAGGTGCAGGATTGGTGGCTAACGGCCGTGGGCGAAGTGCCCGGCGCCACTCTCAAGGCTTTTGCCTTGAGTCTTGAGCGGCGCAAATAGATCCCCATCTCGTCTCTTGTGCGACGAGGCCATACTGTCGCGCGAACCTTTTCAAGAGTTTGAGTTCTTACCCATATCCGTTTCATTGAGAGGTCGACATGTTCAGGTTCGATTTGAAAAAGGCGCGTGCCTACATGCTGGTGGCCGCGCTTGCAGTCTTCGCAAGCGCAGCGCTGACACCAGCAAAACAAGCGATGGCCCAAAGCCGTGCCTTACCCGACTTCACCGATCTGGTCGAGCAGGTAGGGCCCTCAGTGGTCAATATCCGCACCATTGAACGTCGCAGTGGCGCCGCCGCTGCCCCGGGGCAGATGGACGAGGAAATGCAGGAGTTCTTCCGCCGCTTCTTCGGCCAGCCCATGCCTGGCGCACCCCGCCCGAGCCCCAGGCCGAACCGTCCGCAGGACGAAGAAGCCCGGCCTCGCGGCGTTGGGTCTGGTTTCATCCTCACGCAAGATGGCTATGTCATGACCAATGCGCATGTGGTCGATGGTGCCGAAGAAGTCCTCGTGACCCTACCGGACAAACGTGAATTCAAGGCCAAGGTCGTTGGCACGCCCGACAAACGCAGCGATGTGGCGGTCATCAAGATCGAGGCCACTGGGCTTCCAGCAGTCAAGATCGGCGACGTTGCGCGTCTCAAGGTCGGCGAATGGGTGATGGCCATTGGCTCACCTTTCGGGCTAGAGAACTCGGTGACTGCAGGCATCGTCAGTGCCAAGCAGCGTGACACCGGCGATTACCTGCCTTTTATTCAGACCGATGTGGCGATCAACCCCGGCAATTCAGGTGGGCCACTGATCAACATGCGCGGCGAAGTTGTGGGTATCAACAGCCAGATCTACTCGCGCTCTGGCGGCTTCATGGGCATCTCGTTTGCGATACCCATTGATGAGGCAGTCCGCGTGAGCGACCAACTGCGCAGCATTGGCAGGGTATCGCGCGGGCGCATCGGCGTGCAGATCGACCAGGTGACCAAGGACGTGGCAGAGTCCATCGGGCTGGGCAAGCCCCAGGGCGCACTGGTGCGCAGCGTCGAAAGCGGCGCGCCGGCTGACAAAGCCGGCGTCGAGGCGGGCGACATCATCACCAAGTTCGATGGCCGCGTCATCGACAAGGCAGCCGACTTGCCCCGCATCGTGGGCAACACCAAGCCTGGCAGTCGCGGCACCATCACCGTGTTTCGCCGCGGCGCCAGCAAGGACCTGAGCGTCACCGTTGCCGAGTTCGAACCCGAGGTGCCTGTGCGCCGCGTTGCCGATCGTGAGGAGCGACCCCGCTCTTCGCCTGCTGCGCAATCGGTAGGTCTGTCAGTGGGCGAGCTGACCGAAGCACAAAAGAAAGAGATCAAGATCAAAGGCGGCGTGAAGGTCGAAGCTGTCACCGAAGGCGCGGCTCGCGCCGGCATCCGCGAAGGCGACATCATCGTGGCCATCGGCAACACCGAGGTGAGCAATGTCAAAGAATTCGATGCCGCCATCGGGCGTGCCGACAAAGCCAAGCCCATCCCCGTGTTGTTGCGTCGGGGAGAGCTAGCGACCTACTTGTTGATCCGTCCGGCCAAGTAGCACGCATCCGTCTAACCAGTGAGAAAGCCCCAGCCCCAGCTAGGGTTTGGGGCTTTTCTTCGGGCAGGTGACCAAAAAAATACGGCCATCGGAAAAATATTTTCAGCTCGAATTTGGCCTCTTTATGTTTGTAAACGCTAACATCACTCGATCCTAATTACATTTTTGGGTAGAATCGGGGCATCCCGCCGGTGATTCGTGCATATCGAAGATCGCCAAAACCACGATACGGGACGATTTGGTCGGCTAAACAGCCGATCCACAGATCGCCCACAAGTTGTCCCAATGCTTACCCTGTCATCCTGTTGATAAGTTGTGAATAATTTTTCTGTTGCTGACCCGCAACGACCATCTCTCAGGTTGGTATTGGCTGTACGCCCCCCGCTTTTTGCCTACAATGAAGCTCCAACTATCGCAGTTGCCATAGATTGTTGGTTCAGGGCGCGTCACCACTCGACGCGCCCTTTTTTCTTGGCGCTCGTCTTTTGAATTCAATCACTTAAGCGTTCCCGTTGATGAATCACATCAGAAACTTCTCCATCATTGCGCACATCGATCACGGCAAATCCACGCTCGCAGATCGATTGATTCAGCGCTGCGGAGGATTGTCAGATCGCGAGATGCAAGAGCAAGTGCTCGACTCCATGGATCTTGAAAAAGAGCGTGGGATAACCATCAAGGCGCAGACCGCAGCATTGCAATACAAGGCGCGTGATGGACAGGTCTACAACCTCAATCTGATCGACACGCCAGGGCATGTCGATTTCTCATACGAAGTGTCGCGATCTTTGTCCGCATGCGAAGGCGCGTTGCTTGTCGTTGATGCGAGTCAGGGCGTGGAGGCGCAGACAGTTGCCAACTGCTACACCGCGCTGGACCTCGGTGTGGATGTCGTGCCTGTCCTGAACAAAATGGATTTGCCGCAAGCCGATCCCGAAAACGCGAAGGCCGAAATCGAAGACGTGATCGGCATCGACGCCACCGATGCGATTCCCTGCTCGGCAAAAACCGGAATGGGCATCGACGAAATTCTGGAGGCGGTGGTCGCGCGCATTCCGGCGCCTCGCGGCAACCCGCAAGGGCCGCTGCGTGCCATGATCATCGATAGCTGGTTCGACACCTACGTCGGCGTCGTCATGCTGGTGCGGGTGGTCGATGGCCGCCTGGCACGCGGTGAGCGCATCAAGCTAATGGCCACTGGCGCGACCTACAACGCCGATAACCTGGGCGTGTTCACCCCGACCAGCGAGCCGCGTGAATCACTCGAAGCCGGGCAGGTGGGCTTCATCATCGCCGGCATCAAGGAACTGCAGGCCGCCAAGGTGGGTGACACAGTCACGCTGATCAAAGCCGGCACCGGCGGCGCGGCCTTCACCGCCACCGAGGCGCTTCCAGGCTTCAAGGAAATCCAACCCCAGGTATTCGCCGGCCTGTACCCCACCGAGGCCAACCAATACGACTCCCTGCGCGACGCGCTTGAGAAGCTCAAGCTCAACGATGCTTCGCTGCACTATGAGCCCGAGGTCAGCCAGGCGCTGGGTTTTGGCTTTCGCTGCGGGTTCCTCGGCCTGTTGCACATGGAAATCGTGCAGCAGCGGCTTGAGCGCGAGTTCGACCAAGACCTCATCACCACCGCGCCCAGCGTCGTCTACCAAGTGCTCAAAGCCGACGGTGAAATGATCATGGTGGAAAATCCATCCAAGATCCCGGACCAGGGCCGTGTCCAGGAAATCCGTGAGCCCATCGTCACGGTGCACCTGTACATGCCGCAGGAATACGTTGGCCCGGTGATGACCTTGGCTAACCTGAAGCGCGGCCTCCAGTTGAACATGTCCTACCACGGCAAGCAGGTCATGCTGACCTATGAGCTGCCGCTGGGCGAGATCGTGCTCGATTTTTTCGACAAGCTCAAATCGGTCAGCCGTGGCTACGCCTCGATGGATTACACCTTCAAGGAGTTTCGCACCTCTGATGTTGTCAAGGTCGATATCCTGCTCAACGGCGAGAAGGTCGATGCCCTTTCCATCATCGTGCACCGCAGCCAGTCGCAGTACCGGGCGCGGGCGGTGGTTGCCAAAATGCGCGAGATCATCAGTCGCCAGATGTTCGACGTGGCCATTCAGGCGGCCATCGGTGCGAACATCATCGCCCGAGAAACCATCAAGGCGCTGCGCAAGAACGTGCTGGCAAAATGCTACGGCGGCGACATCTCCCGCAAGCGCAAACTCCTCGAAAAACAAAAAGCAGGCAAGAAACGAATGAAGCAGATCGGCTCGGTCGAAGTGCCCCAGGAAGCGTTCCTGGCTATTTTGCAGGTGGAAGAATGAACGCCGTCGATCGGTCGGAGGCCTCATGATGCAGACACTCACTGCGGTGGTACTGACGGCCTTTGGCACTTATGCGGGCGCCTGGTACCTGGGCATGGTCGAAGGCAACTTCGCGCTGCTTCTGTTCATGGCCACGGTCGTCACCGGGCTTTACTGGCTGGCCGAGCGGTTTTATTTTCTGCCGCAGCGTCGCAAGGCGGCGGCAGTCCTGGAGCAGCAGGCCGAGCAGCGGCGCGCCACCTTGGCCACCCAGGGCATCACCCAGGTTGACGGCGAGACAGCACCAGCCCGCCAGCGCTTGCTGATGCAGCCCTGGTGGCTCGACTGGACCGCCGGCCTGTTCCCGGTGATCCTGGCCGTCTTCCTGCTGCGATCCTTTCTTTTCGAGCCCTTCAAGATTCCCTCGGGCTCCATGATCCCGACCCTGCTGATAGGCGATCTGATCCTGGTGAACAAATTCACCTATGGTGTTCGCCTGCCAGTCATCAACACCAAATTGACCGAGGGCAACAAACCTCAACGCGGTGACGTGATGGTGTTTCGCTACCCGCCCAAGCCGAGCCTGGACTACATCAAACGCGTGGTCGGCCTGCCGGGTGATGAAGTCGCCTACCTGAACAAGCAACTCACCATCAATGGCCAACCCGTTGCCAAGAAGGCCGTTCCGGATTTCTTCGACGAAGACGGCATGCTTTACTTCAAGCAGTTTGAAGAATCGCTGGGCAGCAAGCACCACCGGATACTCAACGACGAAGGCCGACCTGGTTTCATTCCGGGCGTCGAGAACTTTCCCAACAGGGACAATTGCCGTTACAGTGTCGAAGGTGTGACATGCAAGGTGCCCGAGGGCCACTATTTCATGATGGGCGACAACCGGGACAATTCACTTGACTCGCGCTACTGGGGCTTTGTGCCCGATCGCAATATCGTAGGCAAGGCCTTCTATATCTGGATGAACTTTGGCAGCCTCAAGCGTGTCGGGTCCTTCGATTAGATTCTCTTTTTGTGAGCAGAGGTAAGCATGACGCGTGTATCGAAAGCAAGGCAATCGGGTATTTCATTCATCGGACTGTTGTTCGTGGCGGGGGTGCTGGCTGCCGCGGGCGTGATGGGTGCCCAGGTCTTTCCCACCGTCATCGAATACAACGCAGTGGTCAAGGCGGCCCAGAAGTCAGCCGAGGGCAATTCAGTTCCTGAAGTGCGGCAGATCTTCGACAGGGCGGCTCAGGTTGACGACATCAAGTCCATCAAGGCCAAAGACCTCGAAGTCTCCAAGAATGGCGACAAAGTCGTGGTGAAATTCGCCTACACCAAGGAAATCCACATGTTCGGCCCGGCCTTCCTGCTACTCAAGTACGCTGGCGAAACCAAGTAAGACGGCGGCAAAGACGAAGCGTGGATGGCCAACTCATTGCACTGCAAGCTCGCTTGCAGCATCACTTCTCCGATCCGCGCTTGCTCGCGCGGGCGCTGACGCACCGCAGCTTCTGCGCCGACCACAACGAGCGCCTCGAATTCCTGGGCGACTCCGTG
Organism: Comamonadaceae bacterium; assembly: GCA_947476285.1. Taxonomy (GTDB): domain Bacteria; phylum Pseudomonadota; class Gammaproteobacteria; order Burkholderiales; family Burkholderiaceae_C; genus Ramlibacter. The sequence goes on from CANJPU010000007.1 coordinate 56,893, forward strand.
CTCAATCTCGCCGTGGCTGCGCTGCTCTATCAGCGCCTGGATACCTTGCCTGAGGGCGACTTGTCCCGCGTGCGCGCCAATCTGGTCAAGCAAGAGACCCTGCACCAACTGGCCGTGACACTCGGCCTGCCCGACGTCATCCGCCTGGGCGAGGGCGAAACCCGCTCTGGCGGCAGCAAGCGCCCCTCCATCCTGGCCGATGCACTTGAGGCGCTGATCGGCGCGGTTCATCTTGACGCCGGGTACTTGGCGGCCGAAGCCCTGGTGCATCGGCTGTTCATCGAAGTCGACATCAAGCCCACCATGGCCGCCACCGCCAAAGACCCCAAGACCGAGTTGCAGGAATGGCTGCAGGGTCGCAAGATGAAACTACCGATCTACCGGGTAGCCGCCACACTGGGCGCGGCCCACAAGCAAACCTTTGACGTCGAGTGCGAGATCGTCGAGCTAGGCGCCGTTGAGCGGGGCATAGGCGCATCGCGGCGCGCCGGCGAGCAAGCCGCCGCCGCCGCCATGCTGCTGGCCCTCAAGTCCAAGGTAAAACAATGACAGAACCCGTTCAACGCTGCGGCGTCATCGCCATCATCGGCAAGCCCAACGTTGGCAAGTCCACCTTGCTCAATGCGCTGGTCGGCCAGAAGATCAGCATCACCTCGCGCAAAGCCCAGACTACCCGCCACCGCATCACCGGCATTCGCACCGTGGGCATGGCGCAATTCGTCTTTGTCGACACGCCGGGTTTTCAGACACGGCACTCCACAGCCCTGAATCGTTCGCTCAACAAGACAGTGCTCGGCGCCGTCGGCGATGTGGATCTGGTGCTGTTCGTGGTTGAGGCTGGAAAATTCACGCTGGCCGACGCCAAAGTGCTGTCATTGCTCAAGCCCGGCATACCTGCTTTGCTCATTGCCAATAAGATCGACGAAGTGCATCGCCGTGGCGACCTTGCGCCCTGGCTAAAGGACATGCAGCAGCGCCACGATTTCACAGAGTTCGTGCCCATGTCGGCGCGCAACGCCAAAGATGTAGAGCGCCTCTTCGCCATCTGCGAAAAATACCTGCCCGAGCAGCCCTGGTGGTACGGCGCCGACGAGCTCACCGACCGCAGCGAGAAATTTCTCGCCGGCGAGACCGTGCGCGAAAAACTCTTTCGCCTGACCGGCGATGAGCTGCCCTACACCTCCACGGTGATCATTGACAAATTTGAAGAAGAGCCCAGCCCCAAGCACAAGCGCATGGTCAAAATCGCAGCCACCATCGTGGTAGAGCGCGACGGCCACAAGGCCATGGTCATCGGCGACAAGGGCGAGCGCCTCAAACGCATAGGCACCGAAGCCCGGCAAGAGCTTGAGAAACTCATGGACTGCAAAGTATTCCTTGAGATCTGGGTCAAGGTGCGCTCTGGCTGGGCTGATGATGAGGCACGGGTTCGCAGCTTCGGGTATGAGTAGTCGCAAATGCGCATCTCCGACGAGCCCGCCTTCGTCCTTCATCGCTACGACTGGAGCGAATCCAGCCTGATCCTTGAGATGTTCACCCGCCACCAGGGCCGTGTGGTGCTGGTCGCCAAAGGGGCCAAGAAGCCCAGCTCCAACTTTCGACCGGTCTTGTTGCCGCTGCAGCCCCTGCACCTGGCCTTCGGTGGCGACGCCGAAATCCGCACCCTCAAGGCCGCCGAGTGGGTGGGCGGGCAGGTCATGCCCACTGGCGATGCCTTGCTCTCGGGCTATTACCTCAACGAACTCTTGCTGCGCCTGCTGGCCCGCGACGACCCGTACCCCGCACTGTTCGATGCCTATGCCGCTGCGGTCAGCGTGCTCGCATCGGAACATGGCGACGCACTGGAGCCCGCACTGCGCGCATTTGAGCTGCTCTTGTTGCGAGAGATCGGCCTGCTGCCTTCGCTTGACATGCAGACCCTCACGCTCGGCCCGCTCGACCCCCAGGCCCGCTACAGCCTGGTGCCCGAAGCCGGCTTGGTAGCCTCGCGCGAACAAGAAGGGCGCGGCAGCTTGAGCGGCACGAGATGGCTGGCACTGCAGCGCGCGCTCAATGACAGCGCCCCTTTCAACGCCACCTTGCAGCAGGCCGCGCAATCCATGGCCGAACTCAAACCCCAATTGCGCGCGCTGCTGAACTACCATTGCGGTGTGACCACGCTCAAGACCCGCCAGCTCATGATCGACCTGCAGGCCCTATGACCCATCCCGCCACCCACACAGCGCTGTCTGTCAACCTTAACAAGGTGGCCCTGGTGCGCAACACCCGCCACCTGGGCATACCCAGCGTGCTGCGCGCCGCCACCCTGTGTCTGCAGGCGGGCGCGCACGGCATCACCGTGCACCCACGCCCCGATGCAAGACACATCCGTGCCGATGATGTGCGTGAACTGCAGCAGTTGCTCAAAGCCTGGCCCGGCGCCGAATTCAACATCGAAGGCAACCCCTTCCACAACCTGATGGATTTTGTGCGCGAGCTGCGCCCACACCAGTGCACCCTTGTGCCCGACAGCGAAGGCCAGTTCACCAGCGACCACGGTTGGGACCTGGCCACACAGAGCGAGCGCCTGCGGCCGTTGATCGATGAGGCCCGGTCGCTGGGCGTGCGCGTCAGCCTGTTCATGGACCCTGTGCCCCATGCCATGGCAGCCGCCAAGGCCGTAGGCGCTCAGCGGGTGGAGCTCTACACCGAGAGCTACGCCCGCGCCTATGGCACACCCGCCCAGGGCGAAGTGCTGCGCCCCTACACCGACACCGCCCTGGCGGCGCAAGCCGTGGGCTTGGAAGTGAATGCCGGCCACGACCTCAATCGCGACAACCTCGCCGCCTTCTTGCGCGCCGTGCCCGGCGTGCGTGAAGTCTCCATCGGCCATGCTCTCATCGCCGACGCGCTGGAGCTGGGTTATACCGAGACCGTGAAGGCGTACCTCGCCTGCATTGACCGCGCATTTGACGACGCATGATCTACGGCATAGGCACCGACATATGCGATGTGCGCCGCATCCGCGCGTCGATGGAGAGACACGGTGAGCGCTTTGCCCGCCGCATCTTGAGTGATGCCGAGCTGATCGTTTGGAAGGCCCGCAGCGCCCGCTGGCCCGAGCGCGGCCTGCGCTACCTGGCCACGCGCTTTTCAGCCAAAGAAGCCTTCAGCAAGGCCGTCGGCCTGGGCCTGCGCATGCCCATGAGCTGGCGCCTGTGTGAAATCGCCAACCTGCGCGGCGGCAAACCCGTCATTGTGCTGCACGGCGGGCTCAAGGACTGGTTTGAAGCCCAGGGGCTCAAAGCCCATGTCACCGTCACCGACGAGAGTGATTACGCGGCGAGTTTTGTGGTCGTTGAAAAGAGCGATTGAAGCGCGGCGTCCCCTTCAGCAAAAAGTCAGAATAGCATTTGGTGGCAATAAAGAGCTACTTCGTGGACTAAAAAGAGGATTTTGTTCTTATGCACTAAGGCGTAGGCGCTTGGGTGCTTACGATGTGCTGGCAATCCTTTCGAATGGTTTTTTTGAAGGTGAGATAGATGTCTGTATACGTCGGTCGCTCTCAGCAAAGGCCTTCCGGCTTTGGCCGCGCCGTCGATTTGAAAGAGCCCGCTGCACTGGCAGGCATTGCAGCAGCATACATTCCCCATGGCGCACACCCGCTACCGTTTTCAGAAGTGCTCAGCTTCGGACTCTGGGGCAACGACGGCGTGTGGTTGCATCCATATCGGGATGCCAGCGGGATACGCGCTTACGCTCGGGTGCCAGTGCTCCGGGTGCCACATGCCCCTCCTGCGGGGCCGCTTCGCCAGTCAGGCACGTACACGGGCGCGTCAGCCCCACGTGTGCCACCCCCTCCTGCTGTCCCTGCTTACCCTGCTCGATTCGTTGCGAGAGTCGAGAGTCTGCACGAGGCGTCGCGGTTGGTTGCCATGTTCAACCCATTGCTCCCGTCAGGTGTGTGGCCGCCATCCGCGCAAGCAGTTCAGCACCACGGATATTGGGTCAGCGGCGGATGGATGCATCCGTTCGCAACGCCAGGTGGCGGGCTCGCCCACATGCGGTTTCCGGCAAACACCCGGCACTTGGAGGCAGCGCTGGCGCAGCAGCTACCCTCGGCTCCGGGCCTTCCCATCCCATTGGGGGCGCCCCCGCCAATCCAAGAGGCTCATGACGCCCACCGCCAACTGGCGGCTCCTCCTAAGCAACCGACGGTGCCGAACGCCTCACCTGCGGCGGCACCGCCCGCGCCCGAAGCTGAGCAACCTGAGCACAGAAAGCACCCAAAATACCAAGACCTCATGGCCCACGCCAAGCAGGGCATGGGCACGGACCGGCAGTTTGCCCTGCTCTACGGGTACATAAACACCAAGACAGGCAAGCAGGTTCGTCAGTTAGAAAGGCAAAAGAAGCGCCTCGAGCGGAAGAGTCGGCGCCTGGAGCGATCTTCTACTTCCGCGATAAATTCGCCGCACCTGCAGAATGCGCTGACTCGGCTTGATCAAATCGATACCGAACTGAATCGGATCCTAGGCGAAGCGCAGCAGCGAAAAGAGAAGCTGGCCGACGACATGGTCAGGCACATCCTGACAGCGGAAATCCCCCAGGTTGAAAAGGACGCAAAGGGAAAGGACAAGCTGGACGCGGAACGCAAGCCGGTGCAGGTCAAGGACGCGCAAGGCAACCCTGTCCTAGTCAAGCGCTGGCAGAAATTCATCGATCAACCCGAAAAGTTGTCGGAAATGGCCCGCAAAGCCGTGCGGGTCGATCAGCGCACAGCTCGGCGCATGCTGGCCTGGAGCGCGCTGTTTGCGTTCGGCTCCACCGGGATGATTAGCGCCGCCGTGGCTGCAGGCGTTGGCCTGACGGTGGGGGCGGCCACTGCTGGCCTGGGGGCGCCCATCGCCGCATTGGCGGCAGGGGCAGGCACAGCTCTCGCGCTGGCGCCGGTGGCGGCGGCCATGTCTTGCGCGGCCTTGGATGCCACTAGAAAGTTCAATGGCGCCAACGCCTTGGCTGCAGCGGTACCCCGCTCGGACAAGGGAGTGCTGCCCCACGTGCTCGCCAATTCTGGGGGCTTTCCAGCGGGTCAGGCGGTGGTCAACGCGCCAGCATGGGGATTTAACGGCGCTATTGCCGCAGGCACTATGGCGGGCAGCGCCGGTGGAATCGCCGCAGGCGCCATGGTCTTGAACTTGGCCGGCGTGCTATTGGCCCCGGTGGGCTCCTTCCTTGGCGGGTACCTCACCAAGACCATCGAGCAAAAGATCTGGCGAGACTTCACTGCCGGGCCTGCCTTGGGTATTGTTGGCAGCAGCCCGACAGAAGCCAAAGAGCCAACGTTCAAGGCGGATCAATTCGACGAGCGCATGTCGCAGGTCTGCAGTCGCAGTACGCGTGCTCTGGTGAGCAAGCGCACCGGAAGATACTTGGGCAAGTTCTTGCTGACAAAGGCAACATGGCAGGCGGCCAAGGATTCGGTGAAGGCCTTTGGCACGGCGGTCAAGCGCGTGGCGCGTGAACCCACTCGGGCGAATGTTCGGGCGCTGGCCACAAACCAGTGGTTGCAAAACACGACTGCTCTGGCGGGCGGTGCGATAGTGGGCGGATTAGCCGGGGCGGGTGTTTCGTTTGGCGGACCTGGAGGCGTCGGTGTGGCTGCCGCGCCTGCGGTGCAGAACAACACAGGCGGCAAGCCCGGATGGGGCCTGGGCAGTCTGATTCTTTCCACGATACGACTGTTGGCTGTGATTTTGCCGTGGGGCGTTACACGTCCGTTTCATAAGCATCCGAAGTCGTTGGGGGAGGTGATTGCGGCTGAGCGTAGGGGGCGGGAGGGGCGGGTGGCGACGGAGCCGGTGGTTGCTCCGGGGCCTCCGACTGAGCGTTCCGCGGGCACTGAGGTGCGCGGCCCTCGGCCCGTCGCAGTCGGCCTAGTGCCAGTGCCAGCGATTTCCAAAGAGATTGTGCGGGCGTCGGGCAGTCACGCGAGCGGATCGGAGCCGGCGAGCCCCGGAGCGGTCGCTGCGGCTTATCCTCGTCCGCGCAGTGACGCTGGCAGCGGGTCGGATTCGTCTTCAGGTTCATCTGGGCGGCCGCGATCACCCGTCGCGGCCGAGCGGCCGATCCTCCGGCCACTGGGCTTGCCGTTGGGCACGGGCCGTCGGCGCACCAGCACTCCACGGGGTGGTGCCCAAACCGCCCGCCCCGCCAGCCCCTGACCCACCACGCCACGCGCTACGCCACATTCAGAGCAAGCGCCTCGTAGCTCGACAGCAAGCCAAGCCCCGAGCCCGGTTTTGTAGAATCTCGAATGATTCAACACGCCCCCCTTATCCTGGACATCGCCGGGCTCGCACTCACCCGGGCAGACCGCCGCCGCCTGGCACACCCCCTCACTGCCGGCCTGATCCTCTTCGCCCGCAACTGGCAAGACCGCGCCCAGCTCACCGCCCTGTGCGCCGACATCAAATCAGTGCGCCATGACCTGCTGATTTGCGTGGACCATGAAGGCGGCAGGGTGCAGCGCTTTCGCAGCGATGGCTTCACTCACTTGCCGCCCATGCGCAAACTGGGTGAGTTGTGGATGCAAGACGCGCTGGCTGCCACCAATGCCGCCACCGCCACCGGCTATGTGCTGGGCGCCGAGCTGCGCGCCTGCGGTGTGGATTTGAGCTTCACGCCGGTGCTCGATCTTGATTGGGGCGGCAGCGGCGTCATCGGCGACCGCGCCTTTCATGGTGACGCCCGCGTGGTGACCCTGCTGGCCAAGAGCCTGATGCACGGCCTGCTGCTTTCGGGCATGGCCAACTGCGGCAAGCATTTCCCCGGCCACGGCTTCGTCAAGGCTGACTCGCATACGGACATTCCCATTGACCGGCGCAGCCTCAAGGCCATTTTGGCCGACGACGCCGCGCCCTACCAGTGGCTCAGCACCAGCTTGAGCAGCGTGATGCCAGCGCATGTGGTCTACCCCAAAGTCGATGCGCGCCCCGCAGGCTTTTCCAGCCGGTGGCTCAATGACATCTTGCGCGCCAAGCTGGGCTTTGGCGGCGCCATTTTCAGCGACGATTTGAGCATGGCCGGCGCCCGCCTGATCGACGGCCGCGAGGTGAGCTACACCCAGGCCGCAGTGGCCGCGCTGGGCGCCGGCTGCGACATGGTGCTGCTGTGCAATCAGTCAGTCGATGGCGGCCAGGCGGTGGACGAGTTGCTCGATGGCCTGGCCGAAGCCTCGCTCAAACATGGGTGGCATTTCAACCCTGCGAGTGAATCACGTCGGCTGGCACTGCTGCCGGCCAAACCCGCGATGCCGTGGGACGAACTCATGACAGACTCGGGCTACGTGCGGGCGCTGGATTTTTTACTTTAGGCCGCGCGCCTGCGGGCCATAGCCAATCCTTCCAGCTTTTTGGTGCACCAGCCGATTCGGCCGACGCGTCTTGCAAGGGCCGCGCACTCGAGCTCACAAGTGCAGCACTGAACTCTTTAGGCCGCCTCGCGGCCGCGCGACTGAGCGCCAGATGCGCCGCGGCCAGCGTTGTCGTTGCGCCATACGTGGCGCATGGCGGACGGAGAAAGTCTTCATGGGCGATGCCAAGCGGCATGTACGGGTTCCAGGGGCAAATGACGATGTCAATTTCCCGACACTGCCGGGGCGCAGCCACCTGGTTAAATGAAAGCGCCACGCCGAGCGAAGGGGCCGAACTCATCTTGCCCTTCAGAGCTGGAGGCAGCACGATGCGCGCACCCGCGAGCGCGCCGACATGCCGCTCCAGCGCGGACTGAATCGCTCCATTGAACAGATTGAGGGCCTGCTCTTTTTGCGCCTCATCCAGAAGCGAAATGGTGCGTGCGAGGCCGAAATCCGTCACGACGATGCGGCCCTGTCTATCTTGAAGCGCAAGTTGATGGGCCGCCATCTCCATGGCATTGCCCATCATGTGGTCGAGGAAGTCTTTGTACTTTGCGCTGTCCAGAACACGCTTGCCTTCCCAGTCTGTGAGGATGAAACAGCGGCTGAGTTGCGAGGCATCGCGGTCCAGCGGCGGTGCCCAGGCGTTAATCAGGTAGACCGAGAAGGGGAGAGTGGACGTGAGTGTCTCCACCGGCGGGCCCAGGCTGGGCAATACCCTGGCCTTGAGCCCAACACAATAGTTCAGGGCTTGTGCGCCTTCGTCACCTGCGTCACAGAGCGCGCCGGAAGAGCCAACAAACTGCGTGCTGCGCAGATGAGGGGCTCGACTGTGTTCTGTGGTTTGTTCGTCTTGACCGGCCGGAAATCGCCCTAGAAAGTGTTGGAGCACCGATGGCATGGCTTGGCTCGTGCCGATGCGCAGTTGCAAGGCTTTGATCAACTCCGCTGGCTCACGAGACATTGGCAAGCGAAAGAGCTGCACAAATGCCCAGGTAAGTTCGTCAACGCGGCTGGGCGCCCGGCCGCCGAACATCTCAGTCCAGCCGGATTGGTGGGTTGTGAGGCCTTCAGGGTCGCGTTGTTCTTGTGCTGGATCTTGTGGCATGGGGGAAGCGGTTAGGGGCGGGGTGGTCAACCCTTTGGAAATGGAGGCGGCCAGTGCGCATGGCCCTTGCATCTGATGAGTTCTATTGGAGAAAAATGGGCTCTGACTGTAACCCATAGAGACTCGTTTTCAGACGCATCTAGATGCGCAGCAGCGTCAACAATTCCAAACCGCCCCGCCACCCGCATCCAGATGCGTCAAGTACACACGCAGCTCAAATTCATACTGATGGTATTGCGGCTCCATGCGCGTGCAAAGCTGATAGAAGGCCTTGTCGTGTGCTTTCTCTTTGCTGTGCGCCAGCTCGTGCACGCACAGCATGCGAAGAAACTCCAGTGGTCCTTCGCGCAGTTGTGCCGCGACCCGAATCTCGCGTTTGGCCTTCAGTTTGTTGCCCTGCACCCGCGACACGGTGGTGTGGGTGCCCAGCGCATGCTGCACCACATGCAACTTGCTGTCGTAGACGATTTTCGATAGCGGGCCGGTATTGCGCAGGAAGGTGTTCTTGAGCTCCATCACATAGTCGTATAGAGCCTTGTCGGTGCGAACGCCGTGGGCCTGCGGATATTTCTGCAGCAACCAAGCGCGCAGCCTGTCCTGCTCCAGCAGTGTCTGCACCTGTGCCAGAGTCGCTGCCGGATAGCCTGCGAGGTATTTCATTTCAACCTAGGTTCAAGCCCGGTGCGACGACAAGCCACCGGTGAGGTGGCTTGTGGTCAGCCCTGGTGTCGCAAGGCCGGGAACAAAATCACGTCGCGAATGCTGGGGCTGTCGGTCAGCAGCATCATCAGCCGGTCTATGCCGATGCCGCAGCCGCCGGTGGGCGGCATGCCGTATTCGAGGGCGCACACAAAGTCATGGTCGTAGAACATGGCTTCGTCGTCGCCAGAGTCTTTGGCATTGACTTGCGCCGCAAAACGCGCGGCCTGGTCTTCGGCGTCGTTCAGCTCTGAGAAGCCATTGCCGAATTCGCGGCCGGTGATGTAGAGCTCAAAGCGCTCGGTCACTTCGGGCCGGGTGTCGTTGGCGCGCGCCAGCGGAGAAATCTCGGTGGGGTGCTCCATGATGAAGGTGGGGTTCCACAGCTTGTCTTCCACCGTCTCTTCAAAATACATCACCTGCAGCGCGGCCACTGTGCGTGACGACAGCCGGTTTTTCTCTTCGCTCAAGCCCAACTTGCGCAGCGCGGCGATCAGCCACTCGCGGTCATCGGCGCCGGCGCCGGCCTCGGTGTGTTTGGCGATGGCTTCGCGTATCGTCAGGCGCTCGAAGGGCTGGTCCAAGTCCACCGGCTTGCCACCGTAACTCAAGTGCAGCGTGCCCATGGCTTTGTGCGCCGCGTCGCGCACCAGCGCTTCGGCGAAGTTCATCAGGTCTTGATAATTCCAGTAGGCCGCGTAGAACTCCATCATGGTGAACTCGGGGTTGTGCCGCACCGAGATGCCTTCATTGCGGAAGCTGCGGTTGATCTCGAACACCCGCTCAAAGCCGCCCACAATCAGGCGCTTGAGGTACAGCTCAGGCGCGATGCGCAGAAACATCTGTTGGTCCAGCGCGTTGTGGTGCGTCACGAAAGGCTTGGCATTGGCACCGCCTGGAATGGGGTGCAGCATGGGCGTTTCCACTTCCAGAAAATCATGCGACACCATGAACTCGCGCAGGCTGGCCACCGCCTTGCTGCGCGCCACAAAGCGGTCGCGCGTGGCTGGGTCCATCATCAGGTCCAGATAGCGCTGGCGGTACTTCACCTCCTGGTCGGCCACGCCGTGAAACTTGTCCGGCATGGGGCGCAGATTCTTGGTGAGCAGGCGAATGCGGCTGGCGTGCAGCGACAACTCACCAGTGCGCGTCTTGAACAGCTTGCCCTCGGCGCCAATGATGTCGCCCAGGTCCCAGTGCTTGAAGGCGGCGTAGGTTTCCTCGCCTACTTCGTCACGGGTGATGTAGATCTGAAAGCGGCCGGTCGAATCTTGCACCGTGGCAAAGCTGGCTTTGCCCATCACCCGCTTGAGCATCATGCGCCCGGCCACGCTGACCGGTATGCCCTGCTCGGCCAGGTGCTCGGTGCTCTTGGCACCATGGTGCGCCAGCAAGTCGGCCGCATGGTGGCCGGGCTTGAAATCATTGGGGAAAGCCACCCCATTGCCCTGTTGCTGTGATTCGCGCAGCGCCTTGAGCTTCTCGCGCCGCTCGGCAATCAGCTGGTTTTCGTCAATGGGGGCCGTGGGTGCGGTGGGGGTGGCGGCGGGGGTGTTTTTGTCGGACATGAAGGGGGCAGGTAGGGGATTGGGCGGGCCAAACCCCGAATTTTAAATTCTTGTGCGATGGGTCAGGCGCCCCGCAGGGTCAAGCGGGCTCGGCATGGAACTTCACACCGAGCGCGCGCACCACTTTAAGGACGGTAGCGAAAGTCGGGTTGCCGTTCTCGCCCAGTGCTTTGTACAAGCTCTCACGGCTGAGTCCCGCGTCGCGGGCCACTTGCGTCATGCCCCGTGCGCGTGCGATGTCACCCAAAGCCCGCGCTATGCCAGCCGCATCTTCGGGTGCCTCTGCCAACCACGCATCCAGATAGGCAGCCATTTCTTCCGGGGTGCGTAGTTGTTCCGACACGTCATACGCGAGGGTCTTTGTCCGACCTGTCGTTGTCACTTTTGGCTTTGATACTGCTTTGACCATAGTAAACCGCTCCTAATGGGGATGGCACTTACTTAAGCCGTCAATTCCCAAGACACCTGTCATCCCGGACTCGATCCGGGATCCACTTCACTATGACAGATAGGTGGGCGAAGGTGACATGGATCCCGGCTCAAGGCCGGGATGACAGCATTTTTTGCTTAAGTAAGTGCCATTCCTCCTACTGGGGCTTGGTCTTCTCAGTTTGCATACGCAGAGTGTATCTCATGGGATACATAGGCGTCAAAGCCCACCAGCCCACCCCGATAATCCACGCTATGTTCCTCAAAGCCGGTGCTCTGTCCCTGGCCCTGTTGCTGGTCAGCCGGCTGCTGGGGCTGCTGCGCGAATCCGCGCAGGCGGCGGCGTTTGGCGCCTCGGGGCTGGGCGATGTGGTGGTGTTGATGCTCACACTGCCCGACTGGCTGACCGGTGTGCTGGCCAGTGGTGCGCTGGCCTATGTGTTGGTGCCGGCCTGGGCCGGGCGTGCGAGTGCGCAGGTGGTGGCCATGCAGCGTGTGGTGGCCTGGTCGCTGCTGGCCGTCGGTGGCGTGCTGGCTTTGCTGCTGATTGGGTGGCGTTTGCCGGCTCTGGCCTGGCTGGCGCGCGGCTTGCCGGCCGGTTTGCAGCAGTCGGCGGCGGGTGCCTTGATCTGGAGCGCGCTGGCGCTGCCGGCGGCCTTGCTGGCGGCCCTGTGGAGCACGCGACTGCAGCATGAACGCGATTTTGCTGGCATGTACGGCGCCAACCTGGTGGTCAATGGCACGCTGATTGCGGTGATGGCCGGTGTGGCGCTCAGCGTGCCGGCGGCCGATGCACTGATCTGGATGGGCGCGGGTTTGATGACGGCGATGCTGTTGCGGCTGTTTTGGCTACGCTGGCGCATGCCTTTATCGCTCGCTGTGGCGTCGCCCGAAACAGCGTTGCCGCGCCCCTCGGTGTGGGCATGGGCAGCCCTCTCGGCCGGCTTGCCGCTGGCCTTGCCGTTCGCGGCCCGCTCCATTGCATCGCAAGCGGGTGAAGGCGCGTTGTCCACTTTCAATTACGCCTGGAAGCTGGTCGAACTGCCCCAGATGCTGGCCATTCAACTGGTGGCCGCCCTGGCTTTCCCGGCCATTGCCAAGGCGATGGCGCAGGACGACCACGCCGCTGCGGGGCGCGCAGTGCGCAGTGCCTTTGCGCTGGCCTTTGCGCTGGCGTGCGCGGCTGCCGCAGGCTTGCTGGTGGGTGCGCCTGCCCTTGCTTCGTTGCTCTTTGGTTGGGGTCGCATGGACAGCGCCGCATTGGCGCGGGTGGCGCAGTGGGGCGCACTGGGCGCTTGGGGCCTGTTACCGCAGGCCTTGATTGCAGTGGCCCTCACGGTGCTGGCTGCGCGCAAGGGCATGAGATCCGCGGTGCTGGCCTATGCCCTCGCGCTGGCCTTGCTGCTGTCATATGCCGCATGGGGTGCGGCCTGGGTACCGGTGAGCGGTGCGCGCCTGATGCTGCTGCTCAATCTGCTGCAGGCTGCGGTGGCGGTGGCCGTGCTGGCCGCCTTGGGCGCACAGGTGCAGGCCTGGCTGCCCTGGCGTGCCATGGCGATCTCGGCGCTGGTGCTGCTGGCGTGGGTGGCGGTGCTGCCCTTGCTGGCGCACATCACGGCCCTGTGGGCTGGCCTCGCCCTGGCTGGTCTGGCCGCTGCCGTCGTGTTGGGTGCCACCTGGTTGGGCAGCGCGCAATTGCGCTCGGCCCTCGCGCGCTGACCTCGCGCGATAATCGACGCGCTTTCCCATGCTTGAACTTCTACAGATTACCAACGACCCAGCCTTCGGGCGCCGCTGCGATGCCCTGGGCGGATTCCGGCTTTTCGTTGACCTGGAGCGCATGGGCAAGGCCGAGCGCCAAGCCGGGCGCAACACCTTCATCAGTGTGCACGCAATGCAAGACGTGGGCCGCATCCAGCAAGTGCTGAGGCATTCGCCGCTGATGGTGCGCGTCAATCCGCTGCACGAGGGCAGTGCCGCCGAGGTCGAAGCGGTGCTGGCCCAAGGCGCCGATCAATTGATGCTGCCCATGTTCAGCCGGGCCGATGAGCTGCGTGATTTCTCTCGCCTGGTCGCGGGCCGGGTGCCTATCGTTGCCTTGCTGGAGACAGCGGCGGCGCTCGAATCTCTGGAAGATTGGATCACCACGCCGGGCCTGGCCGAAGTGTTTGTCGGCCTCAATGATCTGCATGTGTCGCTGGGTTGCCACTTCATGTTCGAGCCGCTCGCGCAAGGCCTGGTCGAGCGCGTTGCAGCAGCCACCAAGAAGCATGGATTGCGATTTGGGTTTGGCGGCATCGCGCGGCTCGATGAAGGCGAACTCCCCGGCCGCGATGTGCTGGCCGAGCATCTGCGTCTGGGCTCTGGCGCAGTCATTTTGTCGCGCACATTTCATCGCGCGGGCGACGGCGATGATTTCGAGGCCGAAGTCGCCAAACTGCGCCAGGCCGAGCTTGAGCTCGCGCAGCGCAGCCCGGCCCAGGTGCAGGCCGATGCCCGGCGCATCGCGGCGCTGATCGAGCAGATCGCGGCGCGCAATGCCGCAGCCCAATGAAGCGCCTGCTGGACCTGCTGATGTCCTGCGTTGCCCTGGTCTTGCTGTCGCCGCTGCTGCTGGCCGCGGCGCTTGCCATTGCACTGGAGGACGGGCGGCCCATCTTTTTCCGCCAGGTGCGGGTGGGGCAGGGCGGGCGCGAATTTTTCATGCTCAAGTTTCGCAGCATGGTCAAGAATGCGGCGAGCATTGGCCCCTATCACACCGCGCAAGACGACCCGCGCATCACCCGCACCGGCCGCTTCCTGCGCCGCAGCAGCATCGACGAGTTGCCGCAACTGCTCAATGTGCTCACGGGCGACATGAGCCTGGTCGGCCCGCGCCCTGACGTGCCCGCGCAGCGCGCCCTCTACAGCCAGGCCGACTGGGCCGAGCGTTGCAGCGTGCGCCCGGGCATTACCGGCCTGGCGCAGGCACAGCTCAGGTCAGAAGCCACACCTGCCCAGCGCCTGGCGCTGGACCTGCGCTACGCCCGAGAACACAGCCTGTGGCTTGATCTGAAAATCATCTTCTGGACCTTGGGCCGCATCACCGGCCGGGGCAGCAACTGAATGTGCGGCATCTTTGGGTATTGGGACCGAGCGCGCAAGGCCATGCCGGGCGACGCGCTCCTGGCCATGGCGCAAAAGCTGGTGCACCGCGGCCCGGATGACCAAGGCATCTGGCAGCAGCCGCAGCGCGGTGTGGCCATAGGCAACCGGCGCTTGTCCATCATTGACATCGGCGGCGGGCATCAGCCATTTGTGTCCGACGACGGCCAGGTGGCGGTGGTGCAAAACGGCGAGATCTTCAACCATGTGGAACTCGCCGATGAACTGCGCGCACAAGGCGTGGTGATGCGCACGCATTCGGATACCGAAGTAATCCTGCGGCTGTACGAGCGCGAAGGCATCGCCTGCCTGCGCCGGCTCAATGGCATGTTCGCCATTGCGATTGACGACGCACGTGAAGACGCGATGTACCTTGCCCGCGATCGCATCGGCGTCAAGCCTTTGTATGTGGCCGACGACGGGCAACGCGCGGTGTTTGCTTCAGAGATCAAAGCACTTTTGCCGTGGACGTCAGCGCGCCAGGGCCTGGACGGCGTGGATCTGCAAGCCATTGATCATTACCTGACGTTCAACTACATTCCCGCGCCCTGGACCATCTGGCGCGGCCTGCGCCATGTGATGCCCGGCACCTGGATGAAGTTCACCCGCACCGGTGTGCAGACCCAGCGTTGGTGGAGCCTGGCCGCGCAGCAAGAGCGCGACTACGCTTTCGACGAATGGGCGCAGGAGTTCATGGGCATCCTGGACGACGCCACGCGTATTCGCCTGCGCGCCGATGTGCCCTTCGGTGCCTTTCTATCGGGTGGCGTGGATTCGAGCACCATCGTGGGCCTGATGGCGCGCCATGTGGCTCAGCCGGTCAAAACCTTCTGCATCGGCTTTGCCGACCCGCGCTATGACGAGTCGGCCTTTGCCGCGTTGGCGGCGCAACGCTTTGGCTGCCAGCACACCAGCGAGATCGCGCAGCTCAATATGCTGGAGCGCTGGCCCCATGTGCTGTACCACCTGGATCAACCACACGGCGATGCGTCCTTCATGCCAACCCTGCGGGTCAGCGAACTCGCGGCCCGGCATGTGAAGGTGGTGCTCACCGGCGACGGTGGCGATGAGCTCTTTGCGGGCTACGACAAATACGAGAGTTTCTTTGCCAGGCCCGATGCGCAGGCGCTGGACGCGGCCAGTTTTCAGCGTGCCTACTTCGATTCCATTTCGCTCTTTCAGCCGGCCGCCAAGCAGGCGCTCTACCAGCCGGGCATCGCGGCGCAACTGCAAGGCATCGACAGCTTCGACGCCGCAGCCAAACCCTGGTTCGACGAAGCCGCCCACTTCGACCGCCTCAACCAGGCCTTGTACCTGGACATGCAGCTGCTGCTCTCGGGCAATAACCTGGTCAAGCCCGATCGCATGGGCATGGCTGTCTCGATCGAGGCGCGCACGCCCTTTCTGGATTGGCGGATGATGGAGCTGGCTTTTCGCTCGCGCGGCAGCACAAAGATCCATGAGGGCGACAAGAAGCATTGGTACAAGCGCGCGGCGGCGCCGCTCATTGGCCAAGACCTGGCCTACCGCAAGAAGCAGATGTTCACCGTGCCGGTGGGCGACTGGTTTCGCGGCGAGAGCTATCCGTGGCTCGCGCAGACGCTGCAATCAAGCGAGCTGCTGGCGCGCCTGTTCCGACCTGAAGTCATCAACACCATGCTTGCCAGCCACTTGGACGGCACCGCCAACCACACCCGTGAGCTGCGCGCCCTGGTGGCGCTGGCGCTGTGGGCGCAGACCATTGGCCCCTGAAGCCCATGAAGAAAGTGCTGTTCGTCTGCTATGGCTCGGGACATGTGCGCATGGTGGTGCCGGTGGCCCACGCGCTGCAGGCGGCCGGGTTGGCCCAGGTGCAGGTGCTGGGCCTGACCACCGCAGCGCGAGTGGTGCGAGCGGCCGGTCTGCCGCTCTTGCAGTTCAAGGATTTCTTGTTGCCGGGCGACGAAGCAGCGCTGGCCCTGGGGCAAGAGCTGCTGGCGGACATGGGTGCCGTGCAAGACCCGGCCGAAAGTGCAGCCTACCTGGGCCTGTGCTTTGCCGAACTGCAGGCCGAAGTCGGCCCGCAGGAAGCACGGGCGCGCTACGCCCGGCTGGGGCGGCAGGCCTTCTTGCCTGTCAACACACTGCGGCGCATTCTTCAGGTGGTGCAGCCCGATCTGCTGGTGGTCACCAATTCACCTCGGGCCGAGCGGGCAGCAGTGCTGGCTGCCGCTTCCATCGGGCTGCCCAGCGTGTGCATCGTCGATCTGTTTGCCATCGACGAAGTACGCTGGATCGGCGCGCCCGACTACGCCCAGCGGGTTTGTGTGCTCAACGAAGAAGTCAAGCAGTTCCTGATTTCCGCTGGCCGCAAGCCAGAGCAAGTGGTGGTCACAGGTAACCCGGCCTTCGATGTTCTGCAGGGTCCCCACCCTGTGCGCGCCGGCCGCGAGCTGCGCCACAGCCAAGGCTGGGACGACAAACGCGTATTGCTCTGGCCCAGCCAGACCGAGCCCGCCGTGCATCCCTTTGATGGCCGACCGGGTGACCCCAGCCTACCCGAGCAGGTGCTGGCCCAACTGGTGGCCTGGGTGCAAGACCATGCCGACGCGGTGCTGTGCGTGCGCCCACGTGCGGGCGAGCCCATGCCTGCGTTGCCATCCGACCCGCGCATCGTGGTGACTGGCCAAGACTGGCCTCTGCCGGAGCTGCTGCACGCGGTCAACACCGTCGTCACCTTGAGCTCCACGGTGGGGCTGGAGGGGCATTTGTGCGGCACGCGCCTGATTCAGGTGCTGGGGTCGGTGTTTGAAGACGCCATGCCCTTGGCGCGTTTCGGCGTGGCCGATGCGGCCGTGCCCTTGCCAGGCTTGCACCAGGCCCTGGACACATGGGCTGGCGCGCCAAGGCGGCCCGCCTCGGGGGCGCATCAGGCGGCTACTGCGCTTGTTATCGATGTTCTGGCCGAATTTCTATAATTGCTCGTTTCCAGGGCGGCCTTTCCTTTTTGCCACAACTGCCGCCAAATCCACCTGATGCAACTCATCCCCAATCCCCAGCCGGTTGACCTCGGTGCATTCGATGCCCCCGAAGATCAGGCCGACATCAAGTACGGCCTGCCGCGCTATGTGCATTTTTGCAAGCACTGCGTCATCTCCAACCAGCGGCCCAATTCGGCCGTGGAGTATGAGCACACCAAGGCCAGCAAGAAAGCCACCATCGCGTTCGACGCACAAGGCGTGTGCGACGCCTGCCGCTTTGCCGAGCAAAAGCGCGGCACCATCGACTGGAAGGTTCGCGAAGACCAACTGGCAGCGCTGTGCGATCGTTTTCGCAGCAAGTCAGGCTACGACTGTCTCGTGCCCGGCTCAGGCGGCAAGGACAGCTTCTATGCCTCACACATCTTGAAGACCCGCTTTGGCATGCACCCGCTCACCTGCACCTGGGCACCCCATGTGTACACCGAGTGGGGCTGGAAGAATTTCGAATCATGGTTGCATGCCGGTTTTGATAATTACCTCATGACGCCCAATGGCCGGGTGCACAGGCTGCTCACCCGGCTGGCGGTGGAAAATCTCTTCCATCCTTTCCAGGCTTTCATCTTTGGCCAGAAATCGCTTGCGCCCAAGATGGCGCTGCTGCACGACATTCCCTTCGTGATCTACGGCGAGAACGAAGCCGAGTACGGCAACCCCATCGGTGACACCAGCAGTGCCAAGCGCGACTGGTCTTACTTCACCTCATCAGACAAATCGCAGATCTACCTGGGCGGCACCTCGCTGGCCAGCCTGTACCAGGACTACGGCCTCGAAGAGCAAGACCTGTTGCCTTACCTGCCGGCTGATCCGCTGCAAATTGAGAAGAAGCAGGTGGAAGTGCACTACCTGGGCTACTACCTCAAGTGGCATCCGCAAAGCTGCTACTACTACGCGGTCGAGCACGGCGGCTTCGAGGCCTCGCCCGAGCGCACGCCCGGCACCTACAGCAAGTACAACAGCATCGATGACCGCATCGACG
Source organism: Comamonadaceae bacterium (assembly GCA_947476285.1). Classification (GTDB taxonomy): domain Bacteria; phylum Pseudomonadota; class Gammaproteobacteria; order Burkholderiales; family Burkholderiaceae_C; genus Ramlibacter. The sequence goes on from CANJPU010000007.1 coordinate 75,233, forward strand.
ACTTCCACTACTACACCACCTTCACCAAGTTCGGCATTGGCCGCGCCACCTACGACGCGGCGCAGGAGATCCGCTCAGGCGACATCACCCGCGACGAAGGTGTGGCCCTGGTGCGCCGCTATGACGGCGAGTTTCCCGAACGCTTCGCCGAAGAAATCTTCCGCTACCTCAGCATCCCCGAAAAAGAATTTCCCCAGGCCCACAAGATGTTTGAGTCCCCGGTGATGGACCGCGAGCACTTCATGCGCCTGGCCGACACCTTCCGCTCGCCCCACCTCTGGACGCGTGAGGGCGGGCAGTGGAAGCTGCGGCACACGGTGTGGCAGCCGTGAGCCACGTTCGCATCATCGCCCGCCTGGACATCAAGGGCCCCAACCTGATCAAGGGGGTGCACCTGGAAGGGCTGCGGGTGGTGGGCGATCCGCATGAGCATGCGCTGCGCTACTACGAAGAGGGCGCCGACGAACTGCTCTTCATCGACATCGTCGCCAGCCTCTATCAGCGCAACAACCTCACCGACATCATCAAGCGCGCCGCCGATCGCATCTACGTGCCCATCACAGTGGGCGGTGGCATCAGGTCGCTGGACAACGTGAGCCAGATGATGCACTCGGGCGCCGACAAAGTGGCCGTCAACACCGCTGCCATCGCCCGCCCTGAGTTGATAGGCGAGGTCGCCCGCCGCTACGGTTCGCAGTGCATGGTGTTGGGCATTGAGGCCAAGCGCATCGCGCCGGGAAAATGGGAGGCCTACACCGACAATGGGCGCGAGCGCACTGGGCTGGACGTGGTGCAGTGGGCACGCTGCGCAGTAGACATGGGGGCCGGCGAGATTCTCCTCACATCGGTTGACCAGGAAGGCACCCGCAAGGGTTTTGATCTGCCGCTCGTTCAACAAGTGTGCGACGCGGTCAATGTGCCAGTCACCGCCAGCGGAGGTTTTGGCAAGGCGCAGGACTTGGCGGCGGTTGGCGCCACCGGCGTCAGCGGCATCGCGATTGCCGATGCCTTGCACTGGAAACGCATGAGCCTGGCCGAGATCAAGGCCCATGCGGCAGCCGCTGGACTGGATGTGCGCCGTGGTGATGGGCGGGTGACGCCATGAGCCTAGAGGTCACCGTGCTCGACTACGGCATAGGCAACCAGCTCAATGTGTTGCGCGCCCTGGAGCATTGCGGCGCGACGGTCAAGGTGGTGCAGAAGGCATCGGCCGCCGATGTAGATGCACCGCGCATGGTGCTGCCCGGCGTGGGCGCCTTTGGCGATGGCATGGCCGAGTTGCACGCACGTGGCTTCGATGATCTGGTCAAGCGCTTTGCGCAAACCAGCCGCCCCTTCCTGGGCATCTGCGTTGGCATGCAGGTGATGTTCGAAGCCAGCGAAGAGATGGGTGAGCATCAGGGCCTGGGTCTGCTGCAGGGCCGGGTGTGCGCCGTGCCAGCGGTGGGTGTCAATGGGTTGCCGCACCGCATACCGCACATCGGCTGGCGGCGGCTGCTGCCGGTTGCGCCCTGGGAGGGTACCATCCTGGCCAGGGTGCAGCCGAAGGAGCGCGTGTACTTCGTGCACTCGTTCTCAGCGCAGCCCAGCCGACCCGGTGTGCGCCTGGCTGAGGTCGATTACGACGGCATCCCGGTGTGCGCTGCAGTGCATCAGGACAATCTCTATGGTTGCCAGTTCCACCCCGAGCGCAGCGCCGAGACCGGGCTCAATGTGTTGCGGAAATTCCTACAATTGTGAACAACACCACCACGCCCGGCCTGATCATCGCGACCATCTGCGCGCGCGGCGGCAGCAAGGGCTTGCCGGGCAAGAACATCCGAGACTTTGCAGGGCGCCCCTTGATCGCGCAGACCATTGCGCAAGCATTGGCCTGTTCTGACATCAATGGCGTGTATGTCTCCACCGACGATGCGCAAATCGCCGACGCGGCCCGCGCCGCCGGCGCTACCGTGCCCTACATTCGTCCCGCCGAGCTTGCGACCGACGAGGCTGGCAAGCTGCCCGTGATCGAACACCTGGTGCGCCACCTGGAGATGCAAGGCCAGCGCATCGCGCGCATCGTTGATCTGCAGCCCACCTCGCCACTGCGTGACGCGGGCGACATCGCCGCCGCGCTGCGCACCCGCGCCGATGCGCCGCTGGTGGTCAGCGTGGTGGAGGCGGCGGACAATCCGTACTTCAACATGGTCGAGCCCGGGCCCGATGGCTGGATGCATCTGTGCAAAGGGCAGGGCAGCGACCGGCGCCAGGACACGCCGCCCGTGTATGCGCTCAATGGCGCGATCTATGTGTGGCAACGCAGCGCGTTGTCGCATGCGGCGCTGCACGGCCTATGGAGCGTGAACATCGCGCCCTATGTGATGCCAAGATGGAAGTCGGTGGACATCGACACTCTTGACGATTTTGACTACGCGCTCTGGTTGCATGGGCGGCATGTCAAGAACAAGGCGGCGTCATGACGGCAAGCACCAGCGCAACCCCAGTCTTCATCATTGCCGAAGCCGGCGTCAACCACAACGGCGATCTGGCGCTGGCGCTGCGCTTGTGCGATGCGGCGCATGCGGCAGGCGCCGACGCGGTGAAGTTCCAGACCTTTCGCGCACTAGACCTGGTGGTGCCCGGTGCACCCACCGCGCAGTACCAGGCCAGGCAAACCGGCGAGCAAGACCAATACGCCATGCTGCAAAAGCTGGAGCTGTCCAAGGCGCAACACGAAGCCATCAAGGCGCACTGCGACAGCATAGGCATTGAATTCTTCTCCACGCCATTTTCGGTGGACGCGGTGGACATGCTGGTGGCCCTGGGCGTGCGCCGCATCAAGCTCTCATCGGGTGAGATCACTCACCGCGCATTGGTTGAGCGTGCGGCCGCCACGCAGTTGCCGCTGCTGGTGTCTACCGGCATGGCCACGATGCAAGAAATTCGCGAGGCGCTGCAATGGATTGGCGCCGCGCGTGGCAGTCTGCAGCAAGTCACGGTGTTTCATTGCACATCGGCCTACCCCGCGCCTGATGAGGCGCTCAACCTTCGCGCGCTGCTCTCCATGGCGCGCGACTTACCCGGTGTGTCCATAGGCTACTCCGACCACAGCCTGGGCATAGAAGCGCCGCTCGCCTGCGTGGCCCTGGGCGCCACCGTGATAGAGAAGCACCTCACGCTGGACCGCACCATGCCGGGCCCCGACCATGCGGCCTCACTGGAGCCAGCCGAGTTCGCGCACATGTGCGCGGGCATCCGCCGCGTCAGCGCCATGCTGGGCGACGGCATCAAGGCGCCCAGCGCGCAGGAGCGCGACACCGCGCGGGTGGCACGCCGCAGCATCGTGGCCGCAGTGGATATTCCCGCTGGCACGCGCATCACGCAGGACATGCTGATTTGCCGCCGCCCCGCCACCGGCATCGCACCACGCGAGTTGCCACGCGTCATCGGCCGAGTGGCACACACGCCGATCGCTGCTGCCACAGTGTTGCAGTGGGATCAACTCGAAGGCGGGGCAGTGCAGTGAACGCAGCCGCATCGCGCCGCATCATCTACTTGTCGGGCACGCGTGCCGATTTTGGTTTGATGCAGTCCACGCTGCAGCGCATTGCCGCGACGCCGGGCCTGAGCTTGCAGATCGCGGTGACCGGCATGCACCTGAGCGCGGCGCATGGGCACACCGTGGATGAAGTGCAAGCCAGTGGTCTACCTATCTGCGCTCGCATTTCGTTGGATACCAGCACCCGCAGCGGCGCCAGCATGGCCAATGGCATTGCCGATTGTCTGCGTGGCATGACCGATCTGCTGGCGCGCGAGCAGCCTGATCTTTTGTTGGTGTTGGGCGACCGCGGAGAAATGCTGGCCGGCGCCATCGCTGCGCTGCACACCGGCGTGCCCTGCGTGCACATCCACGGCGGGGAGCGCTCAGGTACGGTGGATGAGCCGGTGCGCCACGCCATCAGCAAGTTGTGCAGCTACCACTTTGTTGCCACCACGGGCTCGCGTGATCGCCTGGTGCAAATGGGCGAACACCCAGAGCGCATCTTCGTCACCGGTGCACCCGGGCTGGACGGTCTAAGCGAGTTGGCCGCCATGCGCAAAGACGATTGCCTGCACGCGCTGGGGCTGGCACCGGGTCAGGCCTTCATCCTGGCGCTGTTTCATCCAGTGGTGCAGCAAGCTGGCCAGGCGCGCGAGCAGACCCTGGCTTTGCTCGAAGCACTGCAAGGCATCGGTCTGCCGGTGGTATGGCTGGACCCCAATGCCGATGCAGGCTCGCGCGAGATACTCGCGGCGCTCGATGCCGGTGGCTTGCCGGCCGGCTCAGTGCGACTCGCGCACATGGCTCGGCCATTGTTCGCAGCAGCCATGCGTCATTGCGAAGTTCTGGTCGGTAATTCATCGGCCGGCATCATCGAAGCCGCGAGCTTGGGCACATCGGTGGTCAACATCGGCGACCGCCAGCACCTGCGCGAGCGCAATGCGAATGTCATCGACGTTTCCGCCGAGCGCGAAGCCATAGAAGCCGCCCTGCGCCAAGCCCTGGCCCACGGAAAATGGCCGTGTGACAATCTCTGGGGCGATGGCCGCGCTGGCGAGCGCATCGCCAGCCTGCTGGCCAGCTTGCCAGTGGGTCCCCAATTGCTGGAAAAGGTGAACTGCTATTGACGCTGAGGATTCTTCGGGCATGAACACCTTGCTGATTTTCGGCGCCGGTGGGCATGGTCGCGTGGTCGCCGATGCAGCGCTGTGCAGCGGGCAGTGGCAGACCGTTGCCGCCAGCGATCGTGATCGTGCGCGTTGCCAGGGCCAATTGATCGCAGGGGTGAATTTGATCGCTTCCGATCAAGCCTTGGTCAGCGCTCAATGCATTCATGTGGCCATAGGCAACGCGGCCGCCCGCGAGAAGGAATCAGCGAGTCTGCCAGCAGACAAGCTCGCCACGGTGATTCACCCCAGGGCCAGTGTGTCCGCACAGGCCAGTGTGGCAGCCGGCTGCTTCATCGCCGCGCAGGCGGTGGTGGCGCCCATGGCGCGCCTGGGCCGCGCAGTCATCGTCAACCATGGTGCGGTGGTGGACCACGACGTGATCGTCGGCGATTTTTCACACATCGCGCCCTTGGCTGCGCTTGGCGGTGCGGTGCGCATCGGGCAACGCGTGCTGATCGGCAGCGGCGCCAGCGTGCTGCCTGGTATTCGCATCGGTGACGACGTGACGGTGGGCGCCGGCTCGGTGGTCTGCAGCGATTTGCCAGACGCGGGCGTTTATGCTGGTGTCCCCGCCAGGAGACTGAAGTGACAGCCGACGAATTCAAAGCCTTGTGTGTGCCCGCCAGTTGCACGCTGCGCCAGGCCCTGGCCGCGCTCAATGACACCGGGCGCGGGGTGCTGCTGGTGCTGCACCCGGACGGTCGGCTGCGCCGCACCCTGACCGACGGTGACTTGCGCCGCGCCGCGCTCCAATCGCTTGGCGACAGCACGCAAGTTGCGCAGTTGCCCGAGCAAGCCCCCATCACCGTGGGCACGGACGCTACGCTCGCCAGTGGCCTGGCCGTGCTCGACCAGCACCAGATAGACCACCTGCCCATAGTCGATGCGCAAGGCCGCGTGGTCGACGTGATGTTTCGCCGCGAGCTCTCGCAACGCATCTGGCTCTCATCGCCGCACCTGGGTGAAGAAGAGACCGCCTTTGTCGAAGACGCCTTCAAGACCAACTGGATTGCGCCGCTCGGCCCGCATGTGGATGGCTTCGAGCGCGAGCTTGCGGCGCATGTGGGCGTTAAGCACGCCGCCGCGCTCAGCTCGGGCACGGCGGCGATTCACCTGGCGCTGCTGCTGCTGGGCGTGAAGCCCGGCGACCCGGTGTTCTGCTCATCGCTGACCTTCGTTGGCAGTTGCAATCCGATTCTTTATTGCGCCGCGCAGCCAGTCTTCATCGACTCCGAGCCGCACACCTGGAACATGTCGCCCAGTGCACTTCTGCACGCCTTCGAAGCGGCCCGGCGCGAAGGCCGCATGCCGCGCTGCGTGATCGTGGTCAATCTCTACGGCCAGAGCGCCGACATCGACGCCATTGCGCCGCTCTGCGAGCGTTACGGCGTGCCGCTGCTCGAAGACGCCGCCGAATCGCTCGGCGCTTTGTACAAGGGCCGCGCCAGCGGCAGCTTTGGCCGCATCGGCATCTATTCTTTCAACGGCAACAAGATCATCACCACATCGGGTGGTGGCATGCTGGTGGCCGACGACCCGGCCTTGGTCGAGCGTGCCCGCAAGCTCGCCACCCAGGCGCGCGAACCCGCGGCTCACTATGAGCATGTGGAAGTCGGCTTTAACTACCGTATGAGCAATGTGCTGGCCGGCATAGGCCGCGGTCAGTTGCGGGTGCTGGAGCAAAGAGTGATGCAGCGCCGGCAGGTGTTCGAGACCTATCGAAGCGCGCTGCTGGATCAGACGCAGATTCAGTGGATGCCCGAGCCCGAGGGCTATCGCTCCACCCGTTGGCTCACCTGCTTCACGCTGGCCGGAGTCAATGCCCAGGCGCGGCGAAATCTGGTGCTGCGCGCGCTGGAGCGCCATTCCATTGAAGCGCGGCCGGTGTGGAAGCCGATGCACCTGCAGCCCTTGTTTCAGGGCGCGCCCTTCTTTGGCCATGAGGGCGGCGATGTGTCCGCCGGCATGTTCGAAGCGGGCATCTGCCTGCCCTCGGGTTCCAACCTTACGGCCGACCAGCAGACCCGCGTGATTGAGCAATTGCGGCGGGCCTTGGCGTTGGCAGCGGCCTGAGGGTCACGGCGTGATATGTCCGCATTCCATCGCATGAAGAGCCTTGGCAAAACCACGCTGATGCTCCTGGCCATCGACCTGGCGCTGGTCCTGGTGGCCCTGTGGGCTGCCTTCTGGTTGCGTTTCAACTTCGACATCCCCGACGAATACGCGCGTCTGGCAATGCAGGCCGTCCCCTGGTGCCTTGCTGGCTATGGCGCGGGCCTGAGCTTTGCGCGGGTGTACCGCCACGTCTGGAGCTACATCGGTCTGCCAGAATTGCGCCAGCTTGGCCTTGGCATCCTGTTCGGTGGCCTGCTCACGGCGGCGGCGGTGCTGATGCAGCGCATGCCCTCGTTCCCGCGCTCAGTGCTCTTGCTGCAACCCTTGATCGCGCTTTTGCTACTGGGCGCGGCGCGTGCCGGCTGGCGCACCTTGGTCGAGCGGCGCGCACTGGGCGGAGCAATGGGCCGCAGACTCATCATCGTCGGACTGCTGCAAGACGCATCCGACGCGCTGCGTGCGCTCAAGGGTTCGCAGCAGTGGAACCCCGTTGGCATCGTCTCGCCCTCAGCCGCAGAAGTAGGCCGCACGCTGCAGAACGTGCGTGTGCTGGGGCAGACCGCCGCGTTGGCCGAGATCTGCGAGCAGGAGCAAGCCCACGCCGCACTGATCGCCAGCCCACCGGGGTCAGAGGCGCGGCGTGACGCACTGATGAGCGCCGCCGGCTCGCGTGTGGCCTTGCTCACCATGCCCCGCCCGGACGAATGGCTCAAGACCGAGAGCGCCGGCCCGCGCAAGATCGAGCTGGAAGACCTGCTGGGCCGCACGCAAGTGCAACTGGACGAAGCTGGCCTGGCCGACTTGATGTCGGGCCAGACTGTACTGGTCACCGGTGCGGGCGGCTCCATAGGCTCTGAGCTGTGCCGCCAGGTCGCGCGCTTTGGCATTGCCCGCCTAGTTTGCGTGGATGTCTCTGAATACGCTGTCTATCAGCTTGAGCAAGAGATGCGCGCCAGTCATCCGCAGATGCATGGCCACTACTACACAGCCAATGTGCGTGAAGCAGATCGCCTGCGCGCCATCGCCATGCGGCACCGGCCCGCCGTGGTGCTGCACGCCGCCGCCTACAAGCATGTGCCCTTGATGGAGGAGCTCAACGAAATCGAGGCCTTGCGCACCAACGTACAAGGCACGCTCAACGCCGCGCGCGTGGCCGGTGAATGCGGCGCCCGCCGCTTCGTCATGATCTCCACCGACAAGGCCGTCAACCCCACCAATGTCATGGGCGCGAGCAAGCGCTTGGCCGAGCTGATGGTGCAAGGCGTGGCCACCGAATATGCAGGCACGCAATATGTGTCGGTGCGCTTTGGCAATGTGCTGGGCTCCAGCGGCTCTGTCGTGCCCCTGTTCACCGCGCAGATCGCACGCGGCGGCCCCGTCACCGTCACCCACCCTGAGATCGTCCGCTACTTCATGACCATCCCCGAGGCGGCGCAACTGGTGCTGCAGGCCGGGCTGATGGGCCGCTCGGGCCAGATCTTCGTGCTGGACATGGGCGAACCCATGAAAATCGTCGAACTCGCGCGCATGCTCATTCGCCTGTCCGGCAAGACCGAAGAAGAAATCCCCATCAGCTACACCGGCCTGCGCCCCGGCGAAAAACTCTACGAAGAGCTGCTCGCCGACGACGAAACCACCGAGCCCACGCCGCACCCCAAACTGCGCATCGCCAAGAGCGCGGGCCAGCGGCTTGACATAGCGGCGGTGACACACTGGATCACCCAGGCCGGGCCGCTGCCGGCTGAAGATGCGTTGCGGCAATGGCTGCATGAGCAGGTGCCGGAGTATGGGCCGCGGACCGTGCCCTTGCGGCGAGGCTAAAATACAAATCCAAGATTGAAACGTGGATTTGCAAAATGATCCCTCGCCAAGCAGCACCCACCCTGGAACGACTGGCCAAGGGCTTCCCGATCGTGGCCCTGACCGGGCCACGGCAGTCCGGCAAGACCACGCTGGCGCGGCAGGTGTTTCCAGCCAAACCTTATGTGAGTCTGGAGAACCCGGAAGAGCGCAGCTTCGCCGATGAAGACCCGCGCCGCTTTCTCGCCAGATTCCCCGACGGCGCTGTGCTGGACGAAGTGCAGCGTTGCCCGGCGCTCCTGTCCTGGTTGCAGGGACTGGTCGATGAGCGTCGCCGCATGGGCGACTTCGTGCTCACGGGGTCGGCACAACTCGATCTGATGGCCGGTATGGGCCAGTCGCTTGCCGGCAGAGTGGGGCGGGTTGAATTGCTTCCCTTGTCAGGCGCTGAATTGGGGTCTGCCCATTGCCCGGCCTCCCTGGATGCGCTCTTGCTCAAAGGTGCTTACCCAGCCCTCTATGACCGTGATCTGAGTTCGGCCGACTGGTTTTCGAACTATGTGGCCACCTACGTCGAGCGTGACGTGCGTCAGCTCATCGCAGTGCGCGACCTGGGGCAGTTTCAGCGCTTCATTCGCATGTGCGCGGCGCGCTCGGGCCAACTGCTCAACCTCAACGCCTTGGGCGCGGACTGCGGCATTTCAGCCACCACTGCGCGTGAATGGGTTTCGGTGCTGGAGACCAGCTATCTGGTCACCCGGCTACTGCCGCACCATCGAAATTTTGGCAAGCGACTGGTCAAGACGCCCAAGCTGTATTTTCTGGATGTCGGCCTGCTGGCCTGGCTGCTTGGCATCCGCGATGAGCAATCCCTGCAGACCCATGCCGCGCGCGGCGCCCTGTTTGAGACCTGGGTTGTCACCGAACTTATCAAGCGCAGCTTCAACGCCGGGCACAGCGCGGACATTTACTTCTGGCGTGACAGCCAGGGCCATGAGATCGACGTAGTGTCCGAGACGCCGCAAGGCCTGCAGGCCATCGAGATCAAGTCTGGCAGCACCGTGGCCAGCGACTGGGCCGACGCCCCACGCCGCTGGCTGGCGCTGGCCCAGCGTGATGTACAGGCCATGCCAATGCCGCAACTCGTCTTCGGAGGCACGGGTCACATTGAACGACAGGGCTGCGAGATGCTGGGTTGGCGGGAGTTTGCGCAGATCTGATGGGAGCTACGAGCGAGGCGCCACGACTGAGAAATCGAACGACTATCATCTGCGCCCATGCGATTCCTTCTCTACAAAGACCTCGATACGCGCCGAGTCAAAGCTGCGTTCACCAAGGTGCGCAGCGCCATAGAGTCCGGCGACTTCCGTAGCGCCGACATCAAGAAGCTCACGCCCACACCCTACTGGCGCGCCAAGCTCGACTACGCCAACCGGCTGCTGCTGCAGTTCGCCCGCTGTGGCGACGAAACCGTTTGTCTGGCGCTTGAAGTTATCGAAAACCACGCCTATGAGAAGTCGCGTTTTCTTCGAGGTGCGATCATTGACGAGAGCAAGATCGAGCACGAAGCCTTGGCGGCTGATCCGGCCACCGCAGGCGCCGAAAAAATCGCAGGCACCCTGGCGCTGCGCTGGATTCATCCCCTGCGGGCAGAGTTTGAGTTGCTCGACAAGCCCATTGTGTTCGACGACACCCAGGAGGCGGTGCGCCGCATGCCGGCACCTGTTGTCGTCGTGGGCTCGGCCGGGTCCGGCAAGACGGCAGTCACGCTGGCCAAGCTGCGCGAGGCCGAAGGCCGGGTGCTCTATGTCACGCAATCGGCCTACCTGGCGCAGTCGGCGCGGGCTTTGTACGACGCCCATGGTTACGAGAACATGGCGCAAGAGGTTGACTTCCTGAGCTACCTCGAATTTGTCGAGACATTGCGCGTGCCCACCGGCCGCGAAGTGAGCTTCCCAGCCTTTCGCGGCTGGTTTGAGCGGCATCGCCAGACCTTGCGCAGCAGTCTGGGCGATCTTGATGCGCATGCTGTATTCGAGGAATTTCGCGGCGTGCTCAGCGCCAGCGCGCAAGGCCCGCTCGATCTGCCGACCTACCTTGACTTGGGGCCGCGCCAGTCCTTGCTCGCTGCCGGCGCCCGTGAATCGGCATACGCGCTTTTCGCGCGATACCGGCAGTGGTTGGCAGACTCGGGCTTGTTTGACTTGAACCTGGTGGCGCATGAGTGGAGACCCCTGGCGACGCCGCAATACGACTTTGTCGTGATTGACGAAGTCCAGGACCTGACCAGTGTGCAACTGGCACTGGTGCTGCTGTGCCTGAAGAAGCCCGGACAATTTCTGCTGTGCGGCGACTCCAACCAGATTGTTCACCCCAATTTCTTCTCTTGGGCGGCAGTGCGCACGCTGTTTTGGCATGGTCTGGCCGGCGAAGCCGCTCAGCACCAAACGCTTTCAGTGCTCAAGGCGAATTTCCGCAACACGCGCGCTGTGACCGATCTGGCCAACGCCCTGCTCAAGATTAAGCAAGTTCGCTTTGGCTCTATCGATCGCGAAAGCAACTTCTTGGTCGAGAGCGCTTCGTCGCAAGACGGGCAGGTGCGATTGTTGCCAGCGCGCACGGCGGCGCTGCGCGAACTGGACACCCAAACCAGAGCCTCTGTGCATCATGCGGTCATCGTGCTGCGCGACGAAGACAAGCCTGCGGCCCGCGAGCACTTTCGCACCCCGCTCGTATTCTCGGTGCATGAAGCCAAAGGGCTGGAATACCCGCACGTTATTCTCCACGCGCTGGTGTCCGGCCAGCGCGCCGCCTATGCCGAGGTCTGCGACGGCGTGACGCAGGCCGACCTGCAAATCGAGCAGCTCGCCTATCGGCGCGCCCGCGACAAGAGCGACAAGTCACTCGAACTCTACAAGTTCTACGTCAATGCCTTGTACGTAGCGATGACGCGCGCCGTCGAGACGCTGGTGATTGTGGAGTCCGACACCGGACACCCCTTGTTCAGTCTGCTGGGCCTGCAAGCCTCAGAGGCCTTGGCCGCATTGCCGGTGCAGACCTCCTCGCGCGACGAATGGGCGCAGGAGGCGCGCAAGCTTGAGCTGCAAGGCAAGGACGAACAGGCACGCGCCATTCGCCAGACTTTTCTTCAGACCAAGCCTGTTCCGTGGGTGCCGTGGTCCGAAGCCACGATGCGCGAGTTTCTGCCACGGGCGCTGGACCGTGCGCAGCCTTCGAACAAACCTCGTCAGGCCCTGCTGGACTATGGGCTTTGGCATGGTCAGCAGACTTGGGTGGAACAACTGGCAAGCCAGGCCAAGTTTGCACAGGCACTGCGCCTTGCGCCCAGTGGTGCCTTCGGTTGGTCGGAATCGGACTTCGGACTGGACTTCAAGTTTGTCCAGGAGCAGGCGTGGCGTGATGTGGCGGTGCAGAGGCAGCGACACTTGCAGCCCTACGTTACGCGTCATTTCAAAGACTTGCTGCGCCTGTGCGATCAATATGGCGTGGACCACCGCTGCCCCACAGGCGGCACCCCATTGATGATGGCTGCACGTGCCGGTAATGCCGCTTTGGTCGATGCGTTGTTGGCGCGCGGTGCCAACCCCTTGCTCCAAGACGAATTCGGACACACGCCGTGGCTCTTTGCACTGAACCGGGCGAGCGAAGACTCTGAATTCGCCAATCAGTCAATCGGACTGCTGTACGACCGAATTGCGCCACCGGTTCTGGATGTGCAGACCGATGGGCGCCTGGTGCGACTTGAGCGCCATCAAGGTGAGTATTGGGTCTTGAGCCTGATGCTGGCCGGCTTCAAGACACAGCGCACGATGTGCGTGCAGCGTCCCTACGACATGTACAAATACAGCAAGGGATTCTTCGCCGATGCGCTCAATGCGACTTTGACCTGCTTGCCCGAGTACCTCTGGAAGGCAAAGCGGCACAAACGCAGCTACGTCAATCAGGTGCTCGCACGCGCTGAAGTCAACAGTGCCTATTCGCCCTCGCGTCGCCTGTGGGTGCGAGTATCCAATGGCCATTACCTGCCGAACCCGGACATGCAGTTGCGAACCCATGCGGTCGATGATGCGCCGGCATGGCGTCCTGTGTACGAGGTGATGAATTTGGACTGGGTGGACGAAGGTACGGCCGACCAGCAAGGGTGGTCGCAGGGCTTGAAAGATACCGTGGAAGCGATTTCGTCGGCATCGCAAAGTGAGCGCGTTAGTGATGTCGCGTGCTCTGCCCGGGTCTGAACACTTCTCGTGCCTGTGGGATGCAGAACCAGGGCCGCGCGCGGATGCATCGACCATGTGTCAATAATTCATGTCATCGGCTCCAGTTGAGACGGCAATAGCAGCTTGTATTGAATGGGCGACCGCTCGAACGCATTGCATCTTGTCATCATGGCGATGACGCTGTCCAGATCCTCATAGTCGAAAGCAGCGGTCCACTCGTGGATGCGCTGCATCGCGTTCATGTACGGTACCGGGTCTGCTGCGCGCGTCAGATTTCGCAAGCAGTCCAGGTACTCTTCGCGATACAGCGTCGGCACGATGATTCGGCAACTGCCCACCACATTGAGCTCGGCGTTCATCACGAGACGCGCAAGACGGCCATTCCCATCCACGAAGGGGTGCACTTCTGAGATGAGAAACATTGCCAGCACCGCCCGCGCCGTTCCTTCCGGAACGGTTGGCAGAAGACGAGATCCCTCCACCAGCGTTCCTCGAACCAGTCTTGGGTGAACGAACTCGGTGTTCCCTGCCCGATTCGCTGTGGTCTTGAACTCTCCCGGATGAACCTCCGGGCGCTCCTTCATCTGGTCTGCGTGTCGAGCTCTTAGCTGCTCTTGTACCGACTCGCCGACGGCGAGCGTTTGATTTGCCCATCCGGGATTGATGGCCTGTCTGAAAACCCCAAGGATGTCGTGCGAATCTTTCGGCCGCTCGGTAATGGGCCTGCCTTCAAGCACGAAGCCGCGTGCCTCGCTGACGTCAAATTCGGTTCCTTCGATGAAGTTGCTGAAGTAAGACTCCAGGAACGCGAAGTGGGTGCGAGCACGTTCAGTTCTGGCTACGGCTGCGGGCTGCTTCAGGGGCTTGGCGCGCAGTTCAGCCGCCAATCGTTCAAACAGCGCCAGGCGCTTCGAATCGTAGGGGATCCTGGCTGCCATCGCTTTGCCTTGGACGGTAGCCATTTCGGCTTTGCGAGTGCCCAAGATGCCGCCGGTGATTTCGTCCAGGTGAGCAAACTCTCTTGCCATGTCAAGGATGGGGGCCAGCGCCCTGGCTTCCTCACGCAGCCGATTGAGAGCCTCTTCCCCGCGAGCGTCACAGATTTCAATGAGTCGCTTCTCGACGGCCTCTTGGCCCGCAGACCTGGCGTTCTTTCCGCGACTTGGCAGCAGGTTTTCCAACAGAACGCGTGACTGCGAGGGGAAGTACAGGTTTCGCCCCATCATGGGTGCGTCGCCGTGTACTGCTGGGGGGCCAACATGCGTCTGGACCATCATGCCTGGTAGCTCGACTTTGCGCCGCCAGGTGTGCGTCAGGTGAAAGACTCCGTCGGCGGGTGCTCCGCCCATGAAGGCGCTCTTGAAGCCCACAACGGCTCCCGGGAACAGGGCGGCGAGAATCCGGATCCGATGCCGCGCGAGAAGCTCCGGCCACTCTTGCGCAGGCCGGCTAGAGACGACGCCGGGAAGAATGCGCGTGAGCACCCCTTCCTTCATCCTGCGCTGGATGGCGCGAACGTCTGCCGCACCGAGCTCAGCGTAGAGCACCAAAGACTCGTCGAGTGTCGTCTTTTGCTTCATTTGAATTGCGCTCATGGGTTGTTTCGTCGCTAATCAGTGTATTAATATGGATATTATGTCGTGAATCACAACTTAATTTAGCTCCTGTCCGTCAGGCTGTCGTTTTTCGCTGTAACATTAATGAGTGATTGTCGTAAATTACATCTTAATCATTCTGACTTTGCCAGCCTCACCCGAGTGACCCGCCCCCTCCTGGCCGCACCGGCGTAATTCCCAGGAAGTCCGCCCCGTCAGCAAAAAAGCCCCAAATAACTCGCCCCCATCGGCTCATACACCGAGGACGCGATCCATGCATGGCCGCCGCTTGAGGCAGACGAAGAGTAGGCCCAGGAGGCGACGGTCTTCATCGTCTGCGTGTCAGCGACAACACCGGCGTCAAATCCGATCTGCGCCAGGTCGTCCATTCTTGGACGGTCAGGCGCTGCAGGCCTTTGCATGCGTGCGCGCTTCGCAGCCGCCGGAAGCGACAGTGCGGCTCGAATCGATGCCCGGCGCAGCTCCACAGTCTGAAGCTGCCCAGTCACGCGGCAGGCTAAAATTCGCCCGCCGCCGCGCCCCAGGCGGCATTTCATTTTCCGGGGCCATGTAGAGGACCACCATGTACAAAAACCTCGTAGCCGCGCTTGCGGCCGCCTGTTTTTTCTCTCCCACTTATTCGCAAACCAAAGAGCCGCTCAAGGTCGGCTTCGTCTATGTTGCGCCGATTACCGAGGCCGGTTGGGTGCGTCAGCATGAAGAGGGCCGCAAGGCCGTCGACGCGGCTCTTGGCGACAAGGTCAAGACCACCTATGTCGAGAACGTGCCCGAAGGTGCGGACGCCGAGCGCGTGATTCGCGATCTGGCCCAGCAGGGCAACAAGCTGATTTTCACTCCCAGTTTTGGCTACATGGAGCCGACTCTGAAAGTGGCCAAGGAATTTCCGGATGTGAAGTTCGAGTCCATCACCGGCTACAAGACGGCGCCCAATGTGGCCACTGCCAATGCCCGCTACTACGAAGGCCGCTATCTCGCAGGCATCGCAGCAGGGCGCATGACGCAGTCGAACCTGGCGGGTTATGTGGCGGGCTTTCCTATTCCAGAAGTACTGCAGGGCATCAATGCCTTCACTCTGGGCATGCGCTCTGTCAATGCCAAGGCGCAGGTCAAGGTGGTCTGGCTCAACGCGTGGTTCGATCCGCCTCGTGAGCGCGATGCAGCCATGACATTGTTCAACCAAGACGTGGACGTGATCGCCTTTCACACTGGTTCCAATGCGGTGATGGCCGCCGCGCAAGAGCGCGGCAAGCTGGCCATTGCCTACCACTCCGACATGCGCAAGGCCGGGCCCGATGCACAGATACTGGCGGTGACGCACCAATGGGGCGACTACTACACCCAGCGCACGCAGGCCGTGCTGGCCGGTAGCTGGAAGCCAGGCTCCGTGTGGGGCGGCGTCAAGCAGGGCATGATCCGCGTGGGTGACTTCGGTGCCAAGGTGCCCAAGGCGGTGCAGGCCGAAGTACTGGCGCGTCAGCGCGACATCGCGTCGGGCAAACTGCGGCCGTTCACTGGCCCGATTTTCGATAACGAGGGCGCGCAGGTGCTGGGCAAGGGCCAGGCCATGACCGACGAAAAAATACTGGGCATGAATTTCTTTGTGGCCGGTGTGCAGGGGAAGCCTGCAAAATAGGCGGATGCAAGCCTATCGCGCCGCCATTCTCCGATTCGCCGAGGATCAATCAGCCGTTTACGAACAGGATGGCCTGCTGGTCATCGGTGCTGATGCCGCTGGTCGGCAGGTGGTGCGTGCGGTGGGCGCTTATGCGGACTTGGTGCAGCAGCACGCTGGTGTAGAGACAGTCCATTTGCCCGGTCGCATCATCGCCCCGGGCTTCATCGATCTGCACATTCACTTTCCGCAGGTCGACGTGATCGGTTCGCCCGCGCCGGGGCTTCTGCCCTGGCTGGAGAATTACACCTTTCCGCAGGAGGCGAAGTTTGCCGACGATGCGCATGCGCAAGCGCTCGCAAGTTTCTTCCTGGACGAGTTGCTGCGCCACGGCGTCACCACTCCGCTGGCCTTCGCCACCTCACACCCCGCATCGGTCAACGCCTTGATGGGCCAGGCGCAGCAGCGCGGCCTGCGCCTGATCGCGGGCAAGGTTTTGCAAGACCGGCATTCGCCAGATGGTGTGCGTGACAACACCGAGCAATCACTCATCGACACCGAATCGCTCATTGCGCGTTGGCACGGTCTTGGGCGCCTGGGCTATGCCATCACGCCGCGCTTCGCGCCCAGTTGCAGCCAGGCGCAGTTGCGCGGCGCGGGCGAGCTGGCTGCGCGCTACCCGGATGTGTGGATTCAATCGCACGTGGCCGAGAACCTGGACGAAGTGAAATGGGCGCGCGAGCTGTTTCCATCGTCCCGCAGCTACTTGTCTGTGTACGATGATTTTGGCCTGATGCGCGAGCGCGCCATCTACGCCCACTGCATTCACTTTGACGACGACGACCGCAGGCTGATGCGCGCCACTGGGGCGGCTGCCGCAGTCAGCCCCACCAGCAATCTATTTCTGGGCAGCGGGTTTTTTGATTACGAAGGCGCGCAGCGCATCGGATTCAAATACGGCCTGGCCAGCGATGTGGGCGGCGGCACCAGCTTCAGCCCCTTTCACACCATGCTGGCCGCCTACTACGTGGGCCGCGAGGGTCAGACCAAGCCGGGCATCTCGCTCTCGCCGCAAAATCTATGGTGGCAGCACACAGCAGGCGCGGCGCAGGCGCTTGGGTTGAAGGGTGTCATTGGCAATCTGCAGCCGGGCTGCGAAGCTGATTTCGTGGTGCTCAATCCCGCCGCCACGCCATTGCTGGCGCGCAAGACCGCGCAGGCCGCCAGCCTCGATGAACTCCTGTTCTCGCTCATCGTGCTGGGTGATGATCGGGTGATCGATCGGGTGTTCGTCGGGGGCACAAGCGGTGCTTTGGCAGCAGGTGAAATCGTGGAGGTAAGCAATGACAACGACCCATCGTAAGAGCCGCATCCTGGACGAGATGCATGAGACCGCACGTGGGCTGCACAGTGCCGGGCTTATCAGCAAACGACGCATGGGCGAGTTTGATGCGCTCTGTCATCTCGACGTCCACGAGATGCCGCCGCAGCGAATTAAAACGCTGCGCAGGCAGGTGCATCTCAGTCAGGCGGTGTTTGCCGCCGTGCTCAACACCAGTTTATCTACTGTGCAAAAGTGGGAGGCAGGAGACAAGAGGCCGAGCGGCCCGTCTCTGAAGCTGCTCAACATCATCGAGCGAAAAGGCCTGGAAGCTGTGCTCTAGGAGCCTGTCGGACTTTGGGCGTCGCCTAAAATACCCTCGCAGGAGCACCACAATGAGCATCAAGAGCGATAAATGGATACGCCGCATGTCCGAGCAGCACGGCATGATCGAGCCTTTCGAGCCCGGACAAATCCGCGAGCGCGACGGCCACAAGATCATCAGCTACGGCACCAGCAGCTACGGCTACGACATCCGCTGCGCACCCGAATTCAAGGTCTTTACCAACATCCACAGCACCGTGGTCGACCCGAAGAATTTCGACGAGAAAAGCTTCGTCGACATGAATGGCGACTACTGCATCATCCCGCCCAACAGCTTTGCTTTGGCGCGCACGATGGAATACTTCCGCATCCCGCGCAATGTGCTGACCATCTGCCTGGGCAAGAGCACCTATGCGCGTTGTTTTCGCGGCGACACGCGCGTGGCGCTCGTCGATGGGACGTCTCCTACCCTGGAGGACATGGCCCGCCGCCATGATGCGGGCGAAGTCTTTTGGGGCTACAGCATCGGCCCCCACGGCCGTCTGATCGTCACGCTGCTGGACGCACCGCGATTCATCGGCCGTGACTCGCTGATGGAAGTGGAGCTTGACAGCGGCGAGTTGATCCACGCGACGCCGGATCACCTCTTCATGCGGCGCGACGGCCTGATGACCACGGCCTCGGACTTGCGGCCGGGTGATTCGCTGATGCCCTTGTATCGCGATCTGGCGCGTGGCTACGAGATGGTCTACCAGCCGCTGAACGGGCACATGCTGGCCACACACCGACTGGCGGACGATTGGAACCTGCGCAACGGCATTTACGCCGCCGTGCCAGATACCCGCCGGCACCACATCGATTTCGATCGCAGGAACAACCGGCCGCCGAACATCGAGCGCATGCCGTCTGGTGAGCACATCCGGTTGCACAACGCCGAGAGTTACGGTGTTGATTTCGACCCGCAGGCGCATGGGTTGGCCATTCGTGATTCCCTCGCCCGGCGAGCTCTTGATCCGCAGTGGAAGGAACGTTTCGCTGCGCTCCAGTCCGAGCGGGCCGGAGCGTTCTGGCGCGAGGAGCGCTATGACAACATCCGTCGCCGCCTGATCGAGGCACGTCGAAATCCAAGTGATGCCACGCGCGAAGCGCATCGCGCGGCGACCCTCGCCCGCTACGCCGATCCGGCGCAGCGGATTCGGCACGCGGAACTGATGCGCACCGCCTGGGCGCAGGACGACGGTGCCCGGCGTCGTGCGCAGGCTGAGGTGGCACGGCGCATCAATCTTCGCGATGAAATCACAGCCGAGAGCGTGCGGGAGGCACTCGACGAAACGGGCTCGATTCGCGGCGCGGCGCGATTGCTGCAGTGCGACCGATCGGTGTTTCGGCGTTTTCCGGAACAGGTTGCGAAATTCAGGGGCGTGGAGGCTGCGGGAACCTACCGCAACCACAAGGTGGCGCGCGTCCGGGAACTGCCCGGTGACCACGATGTGTACTGTCTCACGGTGCCCGAGGCGGGCAACTTCGCGCTTGAGGCTGGTGTGTTCGTCAAGAATTGCGGCATCATAGTCAACGTCACGCCCTTCGAGCCCGAGTGGGAAGGCTACGTCACGCTGGAGTTCTCCAACACCACGCCGCTACCGGCCAAGATCTACGCTGGCGAAGGCTGCGCCCAGGTGTTGTTCTTCGAGAGCGATGAAGTCTGCGAAACCAGCTACAAGGACCGTGGCGGCAAGTACCAGGGACAAAAGGGCGTGACCCTACCCAAGGCGTGAGTGCATGATCAACCCCAACGCACTGAGCGACCAGGTCATTGAGTCTTGCCTCGAAAGCGGGAAGAAGCACGACGCATTTGTCAGGGCTGCGCACCAGTCCCTGCGTGAGGCGCGTGCCAGTGGCAATGTATACGACGGTGACGAGTATCTCGCCTACGCCCGGGCGCGACTTCAGGGCAAACACGTCTCCGTACCGCAGCTAGCTGTAAGGAACCTGCGAAAAGCCGGTGCGAAGCCGGCTACCCCTGAGCCGTCGCCACCCTGGCCGCCGCCAGATCCCACCCCGCCCAGCCGCAGCTCTTGAACAGCACCGGGCCCCGGCGCGGCGCAAGCGACACCTTGGCGCACACTTCGCGCAGGCTGGCAAAGCCAGACACATCCAGTCCCGCCTGCAGCAGATCGCCCGCTTCATGCGCTGCATCGGGCGTGTCCAGCACGATGCGGCCGTGCGCTGCAATGTGGCGGCACAACTGCGCATCGAGTTCCACCATCTCAGGGGTGAAGGCGCCCACGGCCGCGATGAAAGCGTCATCACGCGGCATCGCGCGCAACACCACCTCATTGGCCGGTGTGCAGGTGACGATCAGCGGGCACTCGGCCATTGCCTGGTTCGGATCGTTCACTACCTTGGCCCGCAAACCCAGCTTGGCCGCATGGCTGGCCAGCGCCTGCGCGCTGCGCTCGCCGTTGGACGCAATCTGCACCTCCTGCAGCTTCAGGCCCTGCGCGAAGGCTTCCAGGTGGGCCTTGCCTTGCGCACCAGCACCCACAATCAGCAGCGGGCCTTGTGGGCTGGGCGCCAGGCGTTGCGCCGCCAGCAAGGACACTGCGGCGGTGCGGCGCGCGGTAATGGTGGGCCCGTCCAGAATCAAACGCCGCTCGCCGGTGGCGATGTCGAACACCACCACATCGCCCTGAATGGTGGCGCGACGCGTGCCAGCATTGGCCGGCGTGAAAGTGATCAGCTTGGTGATGGCGATGCGCGCATCCAGCGCCGGCATCACGAACAGGCTACCGCCGCCGGGCAGCGCCTGCACGAGGCGCGGTGGCACTTGCACCGACGCATCGGCCAGTAGCGCGCGCAGTTCGGTCACCAGAGCCAGGTAGGGAAGGGCGGCGGCAGTTTCGCGCGCGGCGAGAAGTTGGGTCATGGGTGATGGGCGCGCGAGTGATCTGAGGATGGCCTAGGGGCACGCCCCTGTGCTGATGACTGTCGAGTTTTACTTGCTTTTGCCAGACTTGACCAGAGCCGTCCACTTGTCGGCCTCTGTGCCCATCTGAGTGGCAAATTCAGCGGGGCTTGAGGGCGCCGATTCGAATCCGTTCTTCGCGATGCCCTCCATCACGGTCGGCGCTTGCGAGGCGCGCGTGATGGCCGCATTGAGCTGCGCCACTATTTCGGGCGGAGTTCCCTTGGGCGCGACGAAGCCATACCAGATGAGCGCCTCATAGCCGGGCAGGCCGGCCGCCTCTGCCACGGGGGGCACATCGGGCAGGGCCTGCGTCGCGCGGCTTGCCCCGACGCCCAGGGCGCGCAGCTTGCCCGCCTTCAGGTTGGCCAGCGTGGTCGACTGCACCGTGTAGTACATGGACACCGTGCCGCCGATGAGGTCGGTGAGGGCCTGGGCGTTGCTCTTGTATGGAATCTCTCGAATGTCGATGCCCAGCAATGACTTGAGCGATTCCATCTCAAGCTGACTGGGCGTGCCCGGCCCGGAGGATGCGTAGGTGAGCGCACCGGGGTTAGACCGAGCATAGGCGATCAAGTCTTTCATGGTCTTGGCGGGCACGTTTGGATTAACGGCCAGTGCCAGCGGATTGGTGGCCAGGCGAGAGACTGCCACGAAATCCTTGATGGGGTCATAGGCGGCATTGCCCTGAGAGATCGGCCCAACCACGAATGGTGTGGTGGCCACCAGCAGGCTGTAGCCGTCGGCTGGCAGCTTGGCGACATAGGCCGCGCCAATCATGCCGCCCGCGCCTTCGCGGTTCTCCACGACCACGGGCACCTTCAGTTGTTCTGACAACTGCTGCGCATACATGCGCGCGATCGCGTCCACGCCGCTGCCCGCGCTGAAAGGCGCGACGATACGAATTGGCTTGGACGGAAAGGCTGCCTGGGCCTGCGCCTGGGCCGTACCCAGGCCCAGCAGGACCGCCGTCGCGCTCAGTGTCAGCAGGACGCGACGTGTGTGACGAAATGGATTCATAAGGCTGTCTCCTTCTTGTCCTCGCGAGCGAGGGGGTTGTCAAAAGCGGTTTGAGCCAGCGCATTGGCTTCAAGCATGCGCACGATTTGTTCGCGCTGGTGCGCGGGTGAGCCGAGTAACTGCGCGTTGCCCCGGGCTCGCTTGAAATAGAGATGGTTCTTCATCTCCCAGGTAAAACCGATTGCGCCGAAGACCTGGATGCTTCGGTGCGTGGCGTCGCGATAGGCTTCGCTGGCGTAGGCCTGTGCCATCGCGGCAGCCAGCGGCGCGGCGTGAGGGTCATCCGACAAGGCCCAGGCGGCATACAGCACTGCGGTGGATGTACATTCTGTCAGTGCGAGCAGATCGGCCAGCGCATGCTTGATCGCTTGATAGGCGCCAATCGGTTTGCCAAAGGCCACGCGTTCGCGCGCGTAGGCAGCGGTGTCGTCCAGCACAGCTTGCAGGCCGCCCGCGCTTTCAGCGGCCAGCACCAGGTAAAGCCTGTCGCGAATCCAGGGCCAGACATCGTGCCCATCGCCGCTCAGTAAATGCGCGGGCACATCGGACAGGCCCACGGTGCAGACCTGCCGCGTGATGTCGCGCCAATCGAGCAGCGTGACTTCCACACCCGGGGCCCGGCGATCGATGACGAAAAAACGTCTGCGTGCTTCATGGAGTGCCGCCACCACGATGCGGTCTGCGGTGGTGGCGTCCACCACATAGTGGCAGGTGCCACTAAGCCGCAAGCCTTCGCTAGAGGTCATGACCTTGACGTTGCCGTGCGGCGTCTGGCAGTCGCCATCTTGCGCGGCAACGGCCAAGGCGAGTTTGCACTGGCCGACGGCCACCGGGCCCAGGTAGTGCGCTTGCTGTGGCGCCGTGCCGGCCGCCACGATGGCCCAGGTTCCGGCCAGGGTGCCGAACAGGGGGGAGGGTGCGAGAAAACGCCCGCACTCTTTCACGATCAAGGACAAGTCGATGACGGACATGCCCAGGCCGCCATAGTCCTGCGGCACGATCATGCCGGGCCAGCCCAGGGCGGCGATTCGAGTCCACATGGCCTCATAGCCGGCCTGCAGCGACGAGGCGCCCGGCGTCAGCAGGGGGGCAAGGTCCACCTCGCGGCGCAGAAAATCATGGGCCGAATCGCGCAGCAGAATGTGTTCGTCGCTGAGAGAGAAATTCATGGCCGGTGCTCCGCTGCAGGCTTGTCAGCGGAGCCCGCCGTCACGACCTGCGACCAGGGCAGGCGCCGCGTGGGATCACCCTCGCGCGGCAGGCCCAGCACGCGTTCCGCCACCAGGTTTTTGAGGATTTCCTGCGTGCCCACGCCCAGCGTCACGGCTGGGCTCCACCAGTAAGCGTGGTCCCAGTTGGAGTAGGGCCCGCGCTCGCCGTGAGTCATGGGCAGCACGTCGCGGCTCTTGACCATGCCGGCGACGCCCTGGCTGCGCTTGGCCAGGTCCAGCAGGCGCTGGCCATGCGGTGCTGCGATCATTTTGCGCACAGCACCTTCATGGCCCGAGGGCTTGGCGTTCATGCGGTCGCTGAGCGAGCGAAACGCCAGCAGTCGCAGGATCTCGCCTTCGATGTAGATGCGTGCCGCTTCATCTCGCAGCAACGGGTCGGCGATGCGCCGCGAGCGGATCAGACCGTCCATGAGTTCGCGCGCCGAAGGCCCCGAGCCCCAGATGGCGCCCGGGCGCGAGAGGGCGACGCGCTCGGTTTGCAACTGCTGCATGCTGAGCTTCCATCCGTCGCCTTCCTTGCCCAGCAAGCGGTCGGCTGGCACGATCACGTCGTCGAAGAACACCTCGTTGTATTCGCCGCGTTCGCCCGTCATGTCGATGATGGGGCGGGTCGTGATGCCGGGGCTGTTCATGTCCACCAGAAACTGCGACAGCCCGGCATGCTTGGGCACGCTGGCATCGGTGCGTGCCACCAGCACGCCAATCTGCGCCTTGTCTGCAAGTGAAGTCCAGATCTTCTGGCCGCGCACCACATAGTGGTCACCCTCGCGCCGGGCGCTGGTGCGAAGCGCGCCCACGTCCGAGCCGGCTGAGGGTTCGCTGAACAGCATGCACCAGATTTCCTCGCAGGCCAGCGCAGGCGCGAGAAAGCGCTCGCGCTGCTCTGGCGTGCCGAAGCGCAGGAGCGACTGGCCGCAGTTATTGATGGGCACCGGATTGACGTGGTAGGGCGCGCGTATACCGGCGCGGGCAATCTCATCGTCGATGATCAACTGCAGATGTGCATCCGCGCCCAGGCCCCAGGGCCGCGGCCAGTGCGGCACTGCATAACCGTGCTCGGCCAGCTCCTTGTAGCTGCGCCGCGGCTGGTGCGCGAGCCAGGCGCGCAACTCCAGCCGGCGAGGGTCGTCCGCTGCGGGTAGATTGAAGTCCATGGGGCGATCCCTTTTGTGTCGGCCGTTTCGCTTTCAGTCCGAAGACGGCTTGGGCTTGGCGTAAAAATTCTCGCGTCCGTGGCTGGCCGCGCGCACGCCGCTGACGCGCCGCTCCTTCATGAAGTTGAACTCGCCGGGCTCATAGCGCATGTTGGTCGCCAAGGTGTGCAGGATGTGGCCGTAGCCAAACTGGTTGTGTACGCCCAGTGCCTGCAGCGCCAAGGTGGTGGCGGCGCGGCCCAGGGCGATGCCGTCGCGCGGCAGGCGCACGATGCGCTCGGCCCATTCCTCGCCGCATTGATCCAGGTCGGCCAGAGGCACAACTTTGTTCACCAGGCCGTTGGCGTGTGCCTCCTGGGCCGACCAGACATCGGCCATCAGCAGCAGTTCGCGCGCCTTGCGCGCGCCCAGGGTGATGATCTCCCAGGCGTCGAAATAGGCGGCGCCGGACAAACCGAGCTTTTGCTCGGGGTGCCCCATGCGCGCTGTGTCGGCGGCGATCACCAGATCGCAGGACTCAGCCAAGTAAAGACCGCCACCCAGGCAGAAGCCCTTGACCAGCGCCAGCGTCGGCTTGAGCGATGTAAAGATGCGCTGGTAGCGCTCAATGTAGGCCTTGTCGTATTTCAGCCGCGCGCGTTGGCTCGGGCGCCGCTTGCGGCCGTCTTTGTCGGGGCCGCCGTCATCGTACTGGTTGCCCACTTCGGACAGATCGTGCCCGGCGCAGAAGTCGTCCCCGGCGCCACGTAGCACCACTAGGCGAACATCGTCGTCGGCCTCAGCGCGGTCATAGCATGCCATGAGCTGCACCCACATGGCGTCGCTCATCGCGTTCTTTTTGTCGGGGCGATTCAAGGTGACATAGGCCCGGCCGTTCGCTGCCCGGTAGTCCACTGATCCTGCAGTCCTCATGTGTTTTCCTCAGAGTTCGACAGGAGCCACTTTGACCCTTGGACTGACGGCGCCGGCCGCAGTGGTGGTGTCGGCCAGCCCGCACTCGGCCAGAATTTCCTGAGTGTGCTGCCCTAGCAGCGGGGGCGCACTGCGGATGCGGGTGGGATTACGCTGCAGCTTGATCGGGCTGCGCAGCAGGGGCACCTCGCCCGCGGTCGGGTGCGTCACGGTTTGCACCAATGAATCGCGCACCACCGGATCGGAGAAGACCTCGTGCAAGTCGCGCACTGGAGAGAACAGCACTTCATGCTCGGTCAACCGGCGCGTCCAATGTGCCAGCGAATCTTGCGCGAAGGCGGCTGCCAGCAGCGCATCCAGCGCGTCGCGGTGGCGCAGGCGCGCGGCGTTGTCGCAGAACCGGGGGTCGGTGGCCAGTGAGGCCTGGCCCGTGGCCGCCAGCAGATTGAGCCAGTACTTCTGGTTGTGCGACACCACCATCAGGTGGCGCTCGTCGCTGGTGGCGTAGGTGTTCCAGGGGGCTAGCTGGTAGTGGGCGTTGCCCAGGCGCTCCGGGGTCTTGCCGGTGGCGAAATAGTATTGTTCTCGCGGCACCATGGAGAACACAGTCGCGTCCAGCATGGAGACATCGACCCGCTGGCCCAGGCCGCTGGCATCACGCGCGCGCAGGGCGGCCATGATGCCGATGACACCGAACAGCGGCGGCACGAAGTCCGACATTAACAGTCCCATCTTCAGAGGCCCGCTGGTGGCGGTGCCGGTCAGTTGCATCACGCCTGACATGGCCTGGATCACCGGGTCCAATGCCGGGCGGTCGCGGTAGGGCCCTTCGGTGCCAAAACCGGTGAGCCCGCAATAAATCAGCCCGGAGTTGGTCTCCAGCAGTGATTCATAGCCTATGCCTAGTTTTTCCATGGTGCCCGGCCGGAAGTTTTCGACCAGGATGTCCGACTGGGCTGCCAGTGCCTTGAGCACTTCGATGCCTCGGGTCGTCTTCAAGTCGAGCACGATGCTCCGCTTGTTGCGGTTCATGCTCAGGAAATAATCGCTCTCGCCGCCCGGCCGGTTGATGCCGATATGCCGGCTGGTTTCGCCCTCGGGGGGTTCGACCTTCACCACGTCAGCGCCCAGGTCACCTAGCAGCAGCGTGCACAGGGGGCCGGCCACCATCTGGGTGAGGTCCAGCACGCGAACACCATCAAGTACACCGTTCATCTTGTTCTCCATGACCATCTCAGGCTGTTTGCGGCCAGCCGGCCAACACTTCGCTCTTGACCACTTTGCCTGTCGCGTTGGTGGGCAGCGGTTCGTGCGTGAGCCACCAGCGCGAGGGGATTTCGAACTTCGCCAACTGCCCCGCGACATGGCTGCGCAACTCGTCGATGCTGACTTGCGCGCCCGGGCGCAGCACCACGGCCGCACCCACTTCCTCGCCCAGGTCGGCATGGGGCAGCGGCACTACGGCGACCTCGGCGACGCTGGGGTGCGTGCGCAGGCAGCGCTCCACATGCACGCTGGCGATGTTCTCGCCGCCGCGGATGATCATGTCCTTGGCGCGGCCCACGATGTAGAGGCGGCCGTCTTCGTCAAAGCGGCCCAGATCGCCCGAGCTGATCCACCCCTGCTCGTCGGCGATGGGTGTGGGGTCGCCCAGATAGCCGCTGCTGGCGCTGGGCGTGCGGGCCATGATCTCGCCCACGCCTTCGGTGTTGGGGTTGGTGAGGCGGATTTCCGCCGCCGGCAGGGGCCGACCTACACAGCCGGGCCGGCCGTCGATGTCGCTGCCCGCTCCGGTGGCGACCACGCCAGTTTCGGTCAGACCGTACATGCTGCCCACGCGTTTGCTCGAATTGGGAAAGCTCTGCTGCACCTGTGCGCGCAGCTCGTGCGGAATGGGTGCGCCGCCCATCTGCACGCTGGAGACACTGCGGGTGTCGTAATCGGCGAACTTCTCGTGCGCAATGACCCGCGCCACCATGGTCGGCACACTGCCCCAGGCGCGCACCTTTTCAGCCTGCATCAGTTGCAGCACCTCCAGCGGATCGAACTTGCCTTCGAGGAAGACGATGGTGCCACCCGAGAGCATGGTCATCAGCGAGATCTGCATGCCGCCCTGGTGGAACAGCGGCATGGTCACCAGACTGACCGTGCCTGGATGAGAAGGGTCGAGGTCGCTGGGAAGTCTGCCGGTCATGCGCATCAAGTTGTGGATGTTGGCGATCACCGCGCGGTGCGACATCACCACGCCCTTGGCCTTGCCGGTGGTACCCGAACTGAAGATCACCACCGCTGGCCTCTGCTCGTCCACCTCGACAATCTCCAGCGGCACGTCGTCCGAGTGACCCTCTTGCTGGTCGACCTGCGCGCGGATGCTCGCGAAGCCCAGGTGCGCAACGCCGCTGCGGTCCGCGGGGTCTTGAGGCGCGTCGGTGATGAGTAGTTGCGGGCGGACCAGTTCAATCGCGTCAGCGGTTTCCTGGGGGCTCCACCAGGCGTTGCCCATCGCCACGATGGCGCCCAGGCAATGCAGGGCCCAGAAGGTAACCAGCCATTCGATGTGGTTGAAGCCCTGCACCAGCACAAGGTCACCGTGCCGAACGCCCAGGCGTTGCAGTTCACGCGCCACGCGCGCTACCGCAGCCGCGTGCTGTCGCGCGCTGAGCCGGCGTTGCCCCTGAACCAAAAAAGGCCGCTGCCCCCAGCGCTGGGCGTCTTGCAGTAGCTCGGCCATCGCATGCGCCCTGTCCGAATACATGCGGCAAGGGTGGCCGTTGACCGTGCCGACTTCGATCTCGGTGCCCCAGCGCACGAGAGATGCGGTGGCGACACTCATTGCGCGTTGTTCCTGGCGCATGCCGACTGCCATGGGCAGCGGTTGGTCTTGCGGTTCATGCTTGCTCCTCGCGCGGGCCGCGCCCGTCGACAGAATTTGGTCCAACCATCGTTGAGATGACTTTTCTCTCGATGCGGATATCGAGTTTGACATATGGTAGAACCACAACTTAAGAAAGTCAAGAGCAGTAGGACAACGCTGAATGGGTTGAGGCCTCAACCGGCTGCGAAGTTGTGGTCCAACCAAACTCGGTCGAAGGCCGAGCGCGTGAGCTACTCCTGTTCGGCGCGCTCGAAGTAGATGCGCTGGGCGCGTTCAAGGTAGTCGCTCATTTCCTTGGCTGCGGCCTCGCCGTCACGCGCACGCAGATGCTCCAGCATGCGCAGGCGAGAGGCCAGCGCGAACTTGTTGGGCATGGCGCCCAACACCTGCAGGAATTCGCGCACCATCTCCACCAGGGCGTTGGTCATCAAAATCAGGATGGGATTGCGCGAGGCCTGGGCCAGCAGTTTGTGAAATTCGATGTTGTTGTGGGCGCGCGTCACATGGTCGCCGCGCTCTGCGGCTTCGCGGGTCTTGCGCACGTTGTCTTCCAGTGCCTGCATGTCGGCCGGCTCCCATCGTTCGCAGGCGAGCTTGGCTACTTCGCGCCCCAGAATGAGCCGCGCCTCCGTCAGGTGGGCAGGCCCGACCGAGCCCAGCCGGTACAAATCCGAAAATGCCTTTGTGACCGTGTCGCCGCTGCCGCTGTGGATGAAGGCTCCGCGATTGACGCCTTTGCGCAGCAGCACCACTCCCGCGTTCTCCAGGGCCCTCAAGGCTTCGCGCACGGTGTTGCGGCTGACGCCGATCTGCAAAGCCAACTCCCGCTCGGATGGCAGGCGGTCGCCCTCGCGCAGGATCCCATCTCCGATCTGACGGCGAATCTGATCCACTACTTCCTCGAAGGAGCGCCTGGTTGCCAACTTGTTGAAGCTGGTCTTGGGCGCCGTCGCAGGGGTGACCTTCGCTGCCACCTTCGGGATGGATCTCGGGGCCGATCTCGGGGTGGCTGGCTTGCTTGCGGTGCTCATGGCTCAATCATAGCCGCTTGACATTTCGTGGATTTTGGTTCTACCATAATATCCTGCGTCAATCAAATAGAAAATGTGGGAATAGGAATATTTGGCCCAACCAAATGACGAAAACCCATTCGACGCCTTGCCCCCGCTGCACCGTCCACTGAACACCGCAAGGAGACAAACCATGAATTCCATTTGCCGACTGCTCACGGCTGTGGCCGCCACGGCCGCCTTGTGCCTGCCCGTATCCATCGCACAGGCGCAGGGCGCCTATCCCAGTCGCTCGGTCAAGATCGTCGTTCCCTTTGGTCCGGGCACCGGGCTGGACGTGGTGGCCCGTGGCTATGCCGAGCGCCTGACGGAGCAGATGAAGACGCCCGTGGTGGTGGAAAACCGCGAAGGCGCCGGCGGCACGATAGGCGCCGTTGCAGTGGCCAAGGCCGCGCCGGACGGCTACACCATCGTTTTTACCGCCAACGGCCCGTTCGCTGTCACGCCCTACATGCAGGGTGGCGCACCCTACGACCCGCTGACCGATTTCGTGCCCATCACCAAGGTGGCGGTCATTCCCATGGTGCTGGTCAGCGGCCAGAAGGCACCGTTCACCAACTTCGAGGAAATGGCTGCCTACGCCCGGGCCAATCCCGGCAAGCTCGACTATGCGTCGTCCGGCATAGGCACGCCCAGCCAGCTCAATGTGGAGCGGATCAAACAGGCGCTCAATCTGGACATCGCATCGGTGCCCTACAAGAGCACAGCGCAAGCCATGACCGACGTGATCAGCGGCCAGCTTCCGCTGTACATGCCTTCCTTCCCGGCGGCGCTCGGGCAGCTCAAGAGCGGCCAGGTTCGCGCCCTGGCCATTGGCCTGTCAAAGCGCTCCACCGTGATGCCCGACATTCCCACAGTGGCCGAAGTGCTCAGGCAACCGGGCTTCGAGGCCAATGTCTGGTACGGCTTTCTCGCGCCGCGCGGCACGCCGCAGGAGGTGGTTGGCAAATTGCACGCCGAAATCGCGACAGCCGCAGCGTCGCCGCAAATCAGGGCCATGATCGACAAGCTGGGCGCTGAAGCGGTGATGCAGGCCTCGGCTGAATTTGCCAGCCAGTTGCGCCAGGACGCCGACAGCGCGCGCAAGCTGCTGTCTTCCCTGGGCGTCAAACCCGGTCAGTGACGACGGGCGCCACCTGTCTCATCAAGGAACTCAACTTGGAACTCAAAGTTACCACCCTGGACACCGACGCCGACGGCGTGGCCACCGTGCGCTTCAACCGGCCGGGCCGCGGCAACTCATGGACCGGGCGCATGAATGCCGAATACCGCCACATCATGGCGCAGTTGGACGATGACTCGGCCGTGCGCGTGATCGTGCTGACCGGTGCGGGCAAGCAGTTCTGCGTGGGTGCCGACTTCAAGGCCCTGGACCACTACGTCGATGGCGATGCAGACTATCTGGAGAGCGTACGCAATGCCGATTTCGCCAGGCCGGGCTTCGGTGTGCGCAAGGAATTCGATCACGACCTGGTGTGGCACTGGGGCATGAAAAAGCCCGTAGTCTGCGCGATCAACGGAGCTTGCGCCGGCATCGCGGTGGCCATCGCAGGCTATTGCGATTTGCGTTACGCGGTGGCGGGCGCCAAGTTCACCACGGCCGCGGCCCGGCTGGGCCTGCCGGCCGAGTACGGCATGGCCTGGTTGCTGCCGCGTTTGATGGGTGTCACCCACGCGGCTGACGTGCTGATCACTGGCCGCATCTTCACCGCCCAAGAGGCAAAGGAGATGGGATTCTTGAACGATGTGTTCGCCGCCGAAGAATTCGAGGCACGCATCGCGGCCATCGCGCGATCCATTGCGACCACGGTCTCGCCGGCCGCAGCCTTGACGACCAAGCGCCAGTTGTACGCGGAACTGATGGAGCTGGACGTGGGCGAGTGCCTGGAAGACTCCAAGCGATTGATCGGCGAACACATGAAGAGCGAGGACTACAAAGAAGGTGTCGCGGCGCTACAGGAGCGCAGGCCAGCGCGATTCAAGGGAATCGGCAGATTGAAGATTAACTGAGCCAAGCCCCAACTACGCCTGACACTGCCGATGACAAGTCCCTCCAGTCCGCCCGTTCTTCCGCCGCCGGTACGCCGCCCCGCCAATGCGCCCCTGGCACTTGAGGGCATACGCGTACTTGACTTCACCCGCTACCTGTCCGGGCCGGTGGGCACCATGTTCCTGGCCGATATGGGCGCCGATGTCATCAAGGTCGAGCATCCCGATGGCGGCGACGAGGCGCGCAAGCTGCCGGCCTTCACTGCCGGCGGAGTCGGCAGCGTCTTCTTGTATGGCAACCGGAACAAGCGCAGCATCACGCTGGATCTGAACCGGCCGCAGGCGCAGCAAGTGGTGCTCGATCTGGTGGCCAAGGTGGACGTGGTGGTCGAGAATTTTCTTCCAGGTGTGATGGATCGCGTCGGCCTGTCATATGAGCGGCTGGCGCAGATCAATCCGCGCCTGATCTATTGCTCGGTATCGGCCTTTGGTCGGGAAGGCAAGTTCGCGCGACGCCCCGGCTACGATCAGATCGCCCAGGCTGAGAGCGGATTCATCTCGCTGTCGGGCGAAGCCGACGGGCAACCCCAGAAGTCGGCCTCGCCGGTGATGGACATCTCCACCGGCATGATGACATCCAGTGCCATTCTGGGCGCGCTGATGGCGCGCGAGCGGGGTCGGGCCGCAGGGCAGTTTGTCGAGGTCTGCCTCTATGACACCGCTGTGTTCATGACGGGGCAATATGGCATGAACTATCTGGTCACCGGACAGGCGCCGCAGCGCCACGGCAATGGCTCGCGCACGGCCGAGCCCACGGGCTTGTTCGAGGCCAGCGACGGCCCGCTCTACTTGTCATGCCCGACTGACCGCAGCTTCCAGAGCCTGGCGCGGCGCGTGCTCGAGATGCCCGAGTTGATCGAAGACGAACGCTTTGCCACAACCACTGCGCGCTGCCAGCACCGCACGGCCCTGCATGCCCTGTTGATCACGGCATTTGCCCGGCGTGGCAAGGAGGAATGGCTGGACCTTGCCTTGCAGGCTAGCGTGCCGCTGGGCGTGGTGCGAACAGTGCCCGAGACGATGAGCTCCGACGTGATGCAGGTGCGCCGCCTGGTCTCGCAGATCGATGCGGGCGAGCGGGGCATGGTGCCCAACATCGCGGCACCGATGCGCTTTGGCGCCACGCCGCTGCGCGACCCACAGGCCGCGCCCGCGCTGGGGCAGGATACGCACGATGTGCTGCGCGAGTTGTTGGGCTGGGACGATGCGCGCATTGACCAGTTACTGGCTGGCGGGTGATGACGCGCCTGGCGGGACCAAAGCCCGATGCCGAACACTGGGTCAGGCGCCGATTGATCTGCGCGGGCGATCGCATCATCGCCGTGGATGCCCTCGTGGCACTGAAGCCGCAGTGACTGACAATGGCCACAGTATTGTGCAGGTCTGAATTCAACAGAGAGGGGTCGTCCGTGGAGCAAACCGTTCCCAGCATCTGCCGCAACTGCCTTGCCTACTGCCCCATCCTGGTGACTGTCAAAGATGGCCGGGCAATGAAGGTAGCCGGCGATCCGCAGGCGCCCGCCTTCGATGCCTATACCTGTCCAAAGGGCCGGGCCTTGCCAGCCCAACACAATGATCCGCAGCGCGTGCTGCGCTGCCTGCGGCGCACGCCGCAAGGTGGCTTTGCGGAAATCGCATCTGGCGATGCGGTCGCTGAGGTGGCACGGCGGGTGCAGGCGATTCTGGCCGCGCATGGTCCGCGCGCCATTGCCATGTACACCGGTACCGGCCCGGTCTCGCACCCTGCGGGGGCGAACATCGCCCGGGCCTGGATGCGCGCCATCGGCTCGCGCATGATCTTCTCGGCCGCCACCATCGACAAGCCGGCCGAGTACACCAGCGTGGCGCTGCACGGCAACTGGGTCGCGGGGCTGCAGACCTTCGAGACGTCCGACACCTGGATCATCGTCGGTGCCAATCCGGTGATCTCCAAGTCCAATGGCGCGCCACTGAACAACCCGGGCATGCGGCTCAAGCAGGCCTGCGAGCGCGGCATGAAGATGATCGTGATCGATCCGCGCCGCACCGAGACCGCCAGGCGTGCCCATGTGCATCTGCAGGCCCGTCCCGGTGAAGACCCCGCAATCCTGGCTGGCCTGATCCACATCATCATCGAAGAGAAGCTGGTGGATGAGGGCTTTGTGCGGGTCAATGCCCAAGGCCTGGACGCGCTCAAGCAGGCGGTGGCAGATTACACCCCGGCCTATGTGGCCGAACGTGCGGGCGTGCCGGTGGCGCATTTGCTGGAAGCGGCCCGAAGCTTTGGCCGCGGGAAGCGCGGCGGTGTCGTGTGCTCGACCGGACCGAGCTTTTCCACGCACAGCAATCTCTCCTACTACCTGGCGCTGTGCCTGAACACGCTGTGCGGGCGCTGGGCACGCGAGGGTGAGCGCGCGCCATATCCCAATGTGCTGCTTCCGGCATTCACACCCAAGGCCCAGCCCTACGCACCTTATGCGGTCAAAAGCGACACGCCGATGCGCGTGCTGGATCTGCATGAGAACGCCAGCGGCATGCCCACAGCGGCGTTGGCCGATGAAATTCTGCTCGGCGGAGCCGGTCAAGTGAAGGCCTTGTTCTGCCTGGGCGGCAATCCGGTGTTGGCCTGGCCTGATCAGCAAAAGGCCGAGCAGGCCATGCGCGAATTGGAGTTGCTGGTGGTGCTGGACTACCGCCTCACGGCCACCGCGCAGTTCGCGCACTATGTCATCCCGCCGCCCCTGTCGCTGGAGGTGGCGGGCTCATCGCAGAAGGTGGAGTCGCTCAAGTACAGCGGCGTCTCGCGCGGCTACGCGTTTGCGTGGGCGCAGCACACGCCTGCCGTGGTGCCGACGCCGGCAGGTGCTGATCTGATGGACGATGCCGGTTTCTTCTTCCATCTGGCACAGCAGATGAAGCTGCAGCTCGAATGGATCAATCTGCGCGGGCAGGGGCCCAATCTTGAAAGCCCCACCGAGCGGGTCGCGCTGGACATGACCCGCATGCCCAGCACCGAAGAGTTGATCGAACTGTCTTGCAACAATTCGCGCGTGCCTCTGGATGAGGTCAAGAAGCATCCACATGGCCATGTCTGGGACATCGATGTTCTCGTGACGCCGCGTGATGCGGATTGCACGGCGCGCCTGGAACTGGGCGCTCCAATAATGATGCAAGAGCTGCGGCAGATTCGCGCGCAGGACGCCTGGAGTCCACGAGCGGACCTGGCTCACCCTTTCCTCATGGTCTGCCGTCGCGCCAATCATCTGATGAATTCGGTCGGCCAGTCGCTCCCCCTTTTGAACGACACCCAGGAGACGCCTGCCTCCATGCACCCAGCCGACCTGAGCACGCTGGGCATCGCACCCGGCGCACTTGCCACAGTGCGCTCTGCCCACGCTGCCATTCAGGTGCGGATGGCGGCGGACGAATCGCTGCGTCCGGGCGTGATCTCACTGGTGCATGGATTCGGTGGCTCGATTGCACAAGGCGGCGAGCGCGCGGCTTCGGTCAATCGACTCCTGAACATGCAAGAGCGCGACCCGATCAGCGGCATTCCGAGAATGAGCGCGGTGCCGGTGGCGGTGGAGCGCGCTCCCAGTCCGGGGTGAGCGCCATCAAATCTCTGCGCCCTCCACCAAAAAACGCACTCGCCGCACGCCGTTCCATTCATCGGCATCCAGCCTGAAGGCCAGCTTCACCCGGGTGGGCAGCGGCTCAGTGTGGCCGAACCAGATGCCGTCGACGGGTTGGCCCTGGTGCTTGAGCTTGATCTGCAAATGCTTCTCGCCCACCAGGCGCTGCGAAATGATCTCCACCTCTTCGCTGAACACCGGTGGTGCAAAGCCCTGGCCCCACACTTCACGATGCAAGGTGTCCACCAGATCGGGCCGGCGGTACTCGGCGGCCAATGGTCCGTCGGTGTCCAGGCGGCGCAACAGCGTGGGCGCATCCAGCCACTCTTGCGCGACCAGGCTCAATGCCTGTTCAAACACATCGAAGTGCTCCTCGGCAATGGTACAGCCAGCCGCCATCGCGTGGCCACCAAAGCGCAGCAGCACACCGGGGTGGCGCTTGGCCACCAGGTCGAGCGCATCGCGCAGATGAAAGCCGGGGATGGATCGGCCAGAGCCTTTGAGCTCATGCTCCTTGCCGGGTGCTGCGCTGGCGGCGAAAACGAAGGTGGGTCTATGCAGCTTGTCCTTGACGCGCGAAGCCACGATGCCGACCACGCCTTCATGAAAATCCGGGTCGAACACGCAGATGGCTGGCGGCGGGTCTTCGCTCTCGTCGAACATGGCGTCCACGATCTGCATCGCCTGATCGCGCATGCCGACTTCGATGTCGCGCCGCTGGCGGTTGATCGCGTCGAGTGCACGCGCCAATTCATCGGCGCGCGCAGCATCGTCAGTCAGCAGGCATTCAATGCCCAGGGTCATGTCGGCCAGGCGGCCGGCGGCATTGATGCGCGGGCCCAGTGCGAAACCGAAATCGAAAGTGGTGGCGACGCGTGGGTCGCGGCCCGCAGCCTTGAACAGACTGGCCAGGCCGCAAGGCAGTGCACCGGCACGTATGCGCTTGAGGCCTTGCGCCACCAGGCGCCGGTTGTTGGCATCGAGCTTGACCACGTCGGCCACGGTACCCAGGGCGACCAAGGGAAGCAGCGCGTCGAGCTTGGGCTGGCTGGCCTGATCGAACATGCCGCGCTGGCGCAACTCAGAGCGCAGCGCCAGCAGCACGTAGAACATCACGCCCACACCAGCGATGGATTTGCTTTCAAACGGGCAGCCGGGCTGGTTGGGGTTGACGATGACGGCTGCAGCCGGTAGCTCGGAGCCGGGCAGGTGGTGGTCGGTCACCAGCACTTGCAGGCCCAGGGCGTTGGCGGTGGCCACGCCTTCCACGCTGGCGATACCGTTGTCCACCGTGATCAGCACATCGGCGCCGCGGTCCTTGACACGCTGCGCGATGGGCGGTGTCAGGCCGTAGCCATCGACCACGCGGTCGGGCACCAGGTAGTCGATGGCGCGCGCGCCCAGGAGTTTGAGGCCGCGCAGGCCCACCGCGCAGGCGGTGGCGCCGTCGCAGTCATAGTCGGCGACGACGCACAGCTTCTTGCCCGCGGCCATCGCGTCGGCCAGCAGCACGGCGGCTTCTTGCAGCCCCTTCATGCCAGAGAGTGGCAGCAGCCGGGCCAGGCCGTCGTCGAGTTCTTCCTTGGCCGAGATGCCGCGCGCGGCGAACAGGCGCGCGAGCAGCGGGTGCACGCCCGCCTGCTCCAGCGCCCAGGCGGCGCGTGGCGGGATGTCGCGGGTGATGATCTTCATAAATTCTCAAGTTGTGTGGCCACGCTCTTGGGCTGCAACAGGTTTGCGATGCGCCGCTGCCAGGTGCCGCTGGTCTGGCTGACCCAGGTGCGTGCGCTTCGTTCGCCGCACAGCGTCAAGCGCAGTGGCGCGCCATCGTGGGCGAGTTCGAGCAGGCGCGTACATTCTCCCGCATCCAGTCGCTGCCAGGCGCTGGCCCAGGCTTGCCAGTCGCCGCGCAGTGCAGCCTCGCGCAGTGTCAGATCGATGGTCAGGCCAGGCGGCATCGCGGCGCTGTGCGTGGCTGGCAGTGCGCCTGTGCCGCTGACCCAGAATGAATTGACAGGCAGCAGCCCGCGGCCAATGCGATCTTCATTCGTCGCGTGGGTGTACATGAGCATCTGCATTTCCTGCTGCAGCCGCCGCAGGCTGCGCGCCTGCGCTGAGCGGGGCATCCAGCCGTCGACGCTATGGCCGACAGCGCGGTCCAGTGAGGCGGTGGGCAAATCGCGAAAGACTGCGCCGCGCGCCAGCCAGCAAGTGGGCGCCTGGTATTGCAGCGCGATGCCGTCTTGCTCGAAATAGGTTTGCATCGCTGCCAGCAATGCCCGCGATTGGGCTTCGTCCAGCAGCAGGTCTTCTGGAAGGCCCATGCTGATGTGCGCGCTGGCCACTTGCCAGTGGCAAGGTGTGATGAAGGCCCAGGCCTCGCCCTGCGTGTCCTGGCCGCTCAGATGCACTTGCCAGGCCGCCCAGGGAATGCAGCCATCGGTTGTGGGCAGTGCGCATTCGCGCGCGATCACCCGCTCATGCGCAAGCGACAAAGTGGTTTCGTCGCCAGCGTCAAGGTCTTGCGGCACCAGCCGCGCCAGCAGTTTTTCCAGGTGAGGAAGGCGCAGCGCATGCAGCGTCCGAACGCACTCGGGCACTGCGCTATACGCAAATGGAATCAACAGGTGAACACCGTCTGACATGGGCCTATTGTCCGGGATGTCACAATCGCGGCACGACACCATGACAATTCCCTACGAACTCGTACTTGGTTGGCGCTACACGCGCGCTGGCCGCGCCACCCGGCGCAACGGCTTTATCTCCTTCATCTCCGGCGTTTCCATGCTGGGGATTTCGCTGGGCGTGGCCGCGTTGATCATCGTCTTGTCGGTGATGAACGGCTTTCAGAAGGAAGTGCGTGACCGCATGCTGGGCGTGGTTTCGCACATCGAGATTTTCGGTCCTGGCGGGGGCATGCTGGCCGATGTGAACCGCACCATGACCGAAGCCCTGCGCCAACCGCAGGTCATAGGCGCAGCGCCTTTCATCGCGTCGCAGGCTTTGTTGGCCCGTGGCGAGGACATGCGCGGTGCGATTGTGCGTGGCATTGACCCTGTGCGCGAGCCGGAGGTCACCGACATGGCAGCGGGCATGAAGCCGGTGCTGGCACGGCTGGTGCCGGGGCAATTTGGTGTGGTGCTGGGTGTGGAGCTGGCGCGCCAGCTTGGCGTGCGCCAGGGCGATCCGGTCACATTGATCGCGCCCAGCGGGCAGGTCACGCCAGCTGGTGTGGTGCCGCGTCTGAAGCAGATGACCGTGGTCGGTACATTTGATTCCGGACATTTTGAATACGACAGCGGGCTGGTGCTGCTGCATCAGGACGATGCCGCGCGCATCTTTCGCCTGGAAGGGCCCACCGGTATTCGCCTGAAGCTGCGTGATCTGCATCAGGCCCGCGAAGTGGCTGCGGCATTGGGCAAGACGCTGAGCGACCCGGTGCTCATTCGCGACTGGACGCGCCAGAACCGCACCTGGTTTGCCGCTGTACAGCTTGAAAAGCGCATGATGTTCATCATCCTCACGCTGATCGTGGCGGTGGCGGCGTTCAATCTGGTCAGCACGCTGGTGATGACTGTCACTGACAAGCGCGCCGACATCGCCATCTTGCGCACCCTGGGCGCGAGTCCAGGCAGCATCATGGGCATCTTCATGGTGCAGGGGGCTGCAGTGGGCGTCATCGGCACGCTGGCGGGCTTGCTGCTGGGCCTAGGCATCGCGGTGAACATCGATGTGCTGGTGCCAGCGCTGGAGCACGCGCTGGGCGCGAGCTTCTTGCCAAAGGATATTTATCTCATCAGCAGGATGCCCAGCGATCCGCAGCGCGATGACATCTTGCCCATCGCTCTGATTTCATTGCTGCTCTCGTTCTTGGCCACCATCTATCCAAGCTGGCGCGCCAGCCGCGTCAACCCGGCGGAGGCACTGCGCTATGAATGATTCAGCCCGCATCGTGCTCAAGGCCGAGGGCCTGTGCAAGCGCTTCACCGAAGGCGGTCTGGATGTGGAAGTCCTGCGCGGTGTCGATCTGCAGGTGCATGCTGGCGAGACGGTGGCCATTGTGGGTGCATCTGGATCGGGCAAGAGCACGCTGCTTCACTTGCTGGGCGGGCTGGACGCGCCCACCAGTGGCAGCGTGGAGCTGATGGGCCATTCGTTCTCGCAAATGGATGCAGCAGCCCAGGGGCGGCTTCGCAACCAGCACCTGGGCTTTGTCTATCAGTTCCATCACCTGCTGCCAGAATTCAGCGCACTGGACAACGTGGGCATGCCGCTGCGCATTCGCAGGCAGGCGCCCGAGTTGTGTGCCCAGGAGGCCAGGCGCGCGCTTGAGGCAGTGGGCATGGGCGCCCGGCTGGATCATCGACCCGCAGAGCTCTCAGGCGGCGAGCGTCAGCGGGTGGCGATTGCCCGCGCCCTGGTGACGCGCCCCGCGTGCGTGATGGCCGATGAGCCCACCGGCAACCTGGACCGCGCAACGGCCGACGGCGTATTCGAGCTCATGCTGGGGCTGGCCGCCGATCAAGGCACGGCATTCATCCTGGTGACGCACGACGATTCTCTGGCGCGGCGCTGTGGCCGGCAGTTGCGGCTGGATGCGAATATGGCGCTGCGGGTTTGAACCTAGAAACGGCAGTTGGACGCGCTCGAGTGGGTGTCTGGCAAGCCCGATGGCAAGGCGTGACGACGCAGCAGGCTAATGCCTGCAAGGAGGAGCAACGCCGCCAGCGGGTTTGCCAGACACCCAATCGAGTGCGTAGCGCTCTCACCCAATCGGTGAAGAGCTTCAAGGCCAAAAAGCTCAATGCCCACGGGTACTTCCTGCTGAAAACAAGCGGTCAACTGCCGTTTCTAGGTTGAGCCGTACCCGGTGTCGCGCCGGTCAAAGAATCCGGTTGAACCAGAGCAGTGACAAGCCGGCCGAAGCCAGCGCCAGCGCGGCGGCGGCCAGGGCCAGAAGTGCAGAGACTTCGGTCTCTTTCTTCTCAACCGTCAGGCGCGAGCTGAGGGTTTCATAAACCTTCTTCAGGTCGCTCGCAGTGCCCGCGTAGAAATACTCAGCGTTGGTCTTTACCGCAATCGCCTTGAGGGTTTCCTCATCAAGCCGCACCCGCATGGACCAGCCTTCAAAGCCAATGGTCTCGCCATTGACTGTGCCCACGCCTACTGTGTAGACGCGCACGCCGCGATCAGCCGCCATCTTGGCTGCCTCAAGTGGGTCCACCCCAGTGGTGCGCTGGCCATCGGTCAGCATGATGATGGCCGCGGATGTGAACGAGCCTGGCGCAACGGGTGTGAATTCTTTCTTCTCTTTTGGAGGCGCCCCGAGGGCATAGCCGCGCATACGGTCGCGCCCGCCTTGCATGGACTGTAGGTCGATGCCCGCATCAGGGAACAAGGTGGCCAGGGAAATCACAATCGCATTGCCAGTGGCGGTGGCGCGCTGCAACTGGAAGCGGTCAATCGCCGTGACCAGATCTTCGCGGTTGACGGTGGGCAATTGCGCCACCTGCGCCGAGCCTGCAAAGGCCACGATGCCCACCTTCACATGGCGCGGCAGATCGGCCAGGAAAGACTTGGCTGCATTTTGCGCGGCAACCATTCGGTTGGGCTGCACATCGGTGGCCCGCATGCTGCCCGAAACATCCATGGCCAAAATGATGGTCTGATTGTTCGAGGGCAGGGTGACCACTGCCACCGGCCGTGATGCCGCCAGCAGCATGGCCGCCATGGCAGCCAGGAACAGCGCGGGCGGAATATGCCGCCTGACAGTCTGCCCGGCACCCATGGCCTCTCTGACGATGGACAGCGAGGCGTAGCGCAGCGCCATTTTTTTCTTGCGCCGCATCAGCCAGAGGTACAGCCACAGCAACAGCGGAAGCGCCAGCATCATCCAGAGAAATTGGGGCCAGAGGAAATGCATGTGAGTTGGATCCTTTTGGCTTTATGCAGCCCGCCGCAGGTGCGCGGGCAGGCCACCGCCTGCGGCAAGGCGGGTGCGACGCTTGCGCATGTCGGTGAAGCGGACCACTGATTCGACGAGATCGGAATCGGTGGACAGCTCCAGCGCGTCCACCCCCGCACGCACAAAACCTTCGCGCAACTCGGCTTCCCGTTGCGCCGCGATGCGGGCAAAGCGCTTGCGAAAACCCGGATCGTGGGTGTCAACCAGCAACTGTTCGCCAGTCTCGCTGTCGCGAATGGTCAGCAGCCCCAGATCGGGCAGCTCCAGCTCCAGCGGATCGATCAGCCGCACGGCCACCACCTCGTGGCGCCTGGCCAGCAAGGCGAGCGAGCGTTCCCATCCTGGCGCGCTGATGAAGTCAGACACAACGAAGATGGTGGAGCGCCGCTTGATGATGCCGGCGGCCGATTCAAGCAGCTCGCGCAAATCGGTGGTGCCGGCTTCCACCTGAGCGGGCCGGTTCTGAATGCTGTGCAGGATGTGCAGCACATGGCGGCGGCCACCCCGTGTGGGTATCACGGTGTCCACGCCCGCGCCATACAGCATGGCGCCCACGCGGTTGCCGTGCCGGGTAAGCAGGCGAGCCAACACGGTGACGAAATCGGCCGATACATTGCGCTTGCGCTGATCGCCCGATCCGAAATCGACTGAAGGGCTCAGGTCCAGCAGGAACCAGGCGGCCATCTCGCGGTCTTCAGTGAAGACGCGCACATGGGGCACTTGCAGCCGAGCGGTGACGTTCCAGTCGATGTGGCGCACGTCGTCGTGATGCTGGTATTCGCGCAGGTCGGCCAGGTCCAGCCCCGCGCCGCGCATCAGCGTGCGGTAGTCACCCTGCAGCAAGCCATCGAGCCGGCGAATGGTGGTCCACTCCAGCCGGCGCAGCACATGCTCGGCGCCTTCAGGCTGCGCGCCTGTGACGGCGGCTGCCGCCTCAGGCTGGGCCTTTGGCTTGCGGCGAAACCACCCGGCTAGCCGCGAGCTCTTGGCTGTGTTGTCAGGCGGCGAGTTTTTCATGTTCCAGTGGCTTGGCCGGAGCTGGAATCTTGGCCATGATCTTGCCCACCAGCGCGTCCGCGGACAAGCCCTCGGACAGCGCTTCGTAGGACAACACCAGACGGTGGCGCAGCACATCGGGGACCAGGTCGGTCATGTCCTCTGGCAATGCATAGGTGCGCCCGCGCAGCATGGCCAGAGCCCGGGCGCCTTCGGTGAGGTTGATGGTGGCGCGCGGACTGGCACCGAAGGTGATGTACTTTTGCAGGTCTTTCATGTCGTGCTTGTCAGGCGCGCGGGTGGCCGAGACCAGGCGCACCGCATACTGAATGAGTGACGGGTCCACATACACGCGGCGGCATTCCTGCTGCAGCGCGGCCAGTTGCTCGGTGCTGGCCACGGCGCTCACGCTCACGGGTGGCCCAGTGACGCGTTCAACGATGACGAATTCTTCTTCGTCGCTGGGGTAGTCCACCAGCACCTTCATCATGAAGCGGTCCACCTGTGCTTCGGGCAGCGGGTAGGTGCCCTCGGTCTCAATCGGGTTTTGCGTGGCCATCACCAGAAACGGGCTGGGCACTTTGTGGGTTTCGCCAGCGATGGTGACTTGCCGCTCTTGCATCACCTCCAGCAGCGCGCTTTGCACCTTGGCGGGCGCGCGGTTGATCTCGTCGGCCAGCAGCAGGTTGGTGAACACCGGGCCCAGCGCGGTGCTGAAATCGCCGGTCTTTTGGTTGTAGATGCGCGTGCCCACCAGGTCGGCGGGCACCAGGTCGGGGGTGAACTGGATGCGTTTGAATTGGCCGCGTATGGTGTTGGCCAGGGTCTTGACCGTCAGGGTCTTGGCCAGCCCTGGCACGCCTTCGACCAGCAGATGGCCCTGGGCCAAAATGGCCACCATCACCCGCTCAAGAAACCGGTCCTGGCCGACCACCACGCGTTTGACCTCATAGAGAATTTGTTCCATCAACTGGGCTGTGCCCGAGTCCTGCCGTGTCGTGGTGTCCATGTTGGATAGTGGCCTTGTTGAATGAAGAGAGAGAGAGAGAGAGAGAGAGAGAGAATTTCAGAAAGGTGGCAGCCCCGCCGCCCGCGCCGCGTTTTCGATGGGCACCGCGAAACCGATGCCCAGGAAGGTTCGTGCCGGCGTGGGGTTGAGGATGGCAGTGACGATGCCCACCACCTCGCCGTCCATGGTGACCAGTGGCCCGCCGGAATTGCCCGGATTGGCTGCTGCGTCGAACTGGATCAAGTTGGTCATTTCCTGCTTGCCTTCGGGCGAGCGAAACGCGCGCTTGAGGCCCGAGACAACACCGCCCGATGCAGATGGCCCAATGCCGAATGGGAAGCCCACCGCCAGCACCTTGTCGCCAGGGGCCAGGTCATTGGTGGAGCGCATGGTGGCGGCGATCATGTCGTCCGGAATCTTGCTGGCCTGCAACACGGCCAGGTCGTCCTCGGCTTGTACGCCGGTGATGCGGGCTTCTGATTCCAGGCCATCTGAGAAGATGACCTTGATACGGTCGGCGCCCGACACCACATGAAGGTTGGTCAGGATCACGCCCTTGTCGATGATCACCACGCCGGTGCCCACACCATACTCAACCTCTTCGTCGTCCTTGGGGTCAGCCGGCTTGACGATGGCCGGGGCTGGTGGCTTGGGCTTGACCTTGGGCTTGGATGGGTCCAGGGCGGCCTGCTTTTCCTTTTCTCTTTCTTTTTCTCGTTCCTTTTCCGCCCTGAGTCGGCCGGCCTTGATGTAGCTGACCACGCGCACCACCGAGGGCTGGATTTTTTCGTAGGCGCGGGCGTACTCGGAGGGCATCACCTGGGTTTCCATGGTCTTGAGCACGGCCGAATCGATGTCTTCCTGCGTCAGCTTGCGCTGGCCCATTCGCAGACTCAGGCTGATGCTCAATGCCAGCATGGCCGCCAGCAACACGATGGCGCTCCACAGCAGCTTTGGATTGGACGGGGAGACGCGACGCCAGATGCGCGGCTTGGCGGATGCCTGCGCGCCCGGTGCGTTCAATTGCGCGCCGGTGGGCTGGGAGCTTTGTGCCGTCCGCGCGGGACGGCTTGAGCTGTAGAGGGCAGGCCTTCGCATTCGTTCACCTCAAAATAATGCGACGAGAAACGCCAAGAAGAATCCGAAATCGCAAGGTATCACGGTTTGCGCCGGGCTGCACGAGCTTGGGGCATCATCGGCCCATG
The DNA here is from genome assembly GCA_947476285.1 of Comamonadaceae bacterium. GTDB lineage: Bacteria > Pseudomonadota > Gammaproteobacteria > Burkholderiales > Burkholderiaceae_C > Ramlibacter. Next base: position 119,014 of record CANJPU010000007.1, read on the forward strand.
ACGAGTTGGATTGACACACACTGCCACCTGGACGCAGCCGAATTCGCCGGTAATGCACAGTCGGTGCGCGCGCGGGCCACTGAACAAGGCGTGGTGCATTGCGTGATACCGGCGGTTGAGGTCGGCAACTTCGCCGTGGTGCGCGAGCTTGCCCATCGGTTTGGCGACAGTTATGCGCTGGGCATTCACCCGATGTACACCGACCGCGCCCGCGATGAAGATCTCGATTCGCTGGATCAGGCGCTGGACCTGCACCGGGATGACCCGCGCCTTGTGGCGGTCGGTGAGATAGGCCTGGACTACTTCGTGCCGGGCCTGGACCCGCAGCGCCAAGAGCGCTTCTACGCCGCCCAACTGTCGATTGCCCGCCGTCACGGCCTGCCGGTGATACTGCATGTGCGACGCTCGGCCGATCAACTCCTGCGACAGTTGCGCACAGCCGGCGTGGGTGGCATCGCCCACGCATTCAACGGCAGCGGGCAGCAGGCGCTGGAATTCGTGCGCCTGGGCTTCAAGCTGGGTTTTGGCGGCACCGTCACCTTCGAGCGGGCCCTGCAGGTGCGCCGCCTGGCCGCGCAGTTACCGATCGATGCCCTGGTGCTGGAGACCGACGCGCCCGACATCCCGCCGCAGTGGCTCTATCGCACCGCGCAGCAGCGTGCGCAAGGGCAACCCCAGGGGCGTAACGAGCCTGCGCAGTTGCCTCGCATTGCCCAGGTGGTGGCGCAGTTGCGCGGCATGGAGTTGCAAGAGTTGGCTCGGGTGACCTTCCAGAACGCGGGTCAAGCCTTGCCGCGGCTGGCTGGTCTGCTGGGTCGTCATAATCCTGCGCAGTGAAGCCGCAACCTACCCGACTGCCCGAAGTCAATTTCTCCGACGCCGGCGACGTCCGGTATCTGCATCTGGGAACCGAATGGGTGCAGGGGTCGATGCTGCTGGACAAGCCGTTTGACATCGAATTGGAGTATGTGCAGCGCATGATGGCCTGGCTGTTGTTCACCGATCCTGCGGGGGTTTCAAAGCGCCATGCGATGCAGTTGGGTCTGGGCGCGGCTTCCCTCACCAAGTTCTGCCGCAAGAGGCTGCGCATCAAGACCACCGCCATTGAGATCAACCCCCAGGTGATCGCCGCCTGCCGGCTGTGGTTCAAATTGCCGGCTGATGATGAGCGCTTGTCGGTGGTGCTGGGGGATGCGGCCGAGGTGGCGGCCCACGAACACTGGCGCGGGCAGATCGACGCGCTGCAGGTCGACTTGTACGATCACGAGGCAGCAGCACCGGTGCTGGACAGCGAGGCGTTCTACGCCGACTGCCGCAAGCTGCTGACTGAAGACGGCTGCATGACGGTCAATTTGTTTGGCCGGTCTTCCAGCTATGCGCGCAGTGTGGAAAAAATCAGCGCGGCTTTCGGCGCCGACGCAGTTTGGTCCTTCAAGCCCACGCGAGAGGGCAACACCATCGTGCTGGCGCTTCGCACGCCGCAACACCCGAGCCGCGAGCAGCTTGCCGAACGCGCCCAAACCATTGAAACTCGGTGGGGCTTGCCGGCCCGCAAATGGTTGCGGGTGTTCAAGCCAGTCACTTGAGTCTGAACCCGTCCTTCGATGAGCACCACCGCCAAGTCCCGAACTTCCGCCCGGTCCGCGCCGCGCGGTCCGTTGGAATGGCGCGCCGTGGTCGAGTGGCTTGGTGCGGACGGCGTGATCTCCCCTGAGGAAGCGCAGCGAACGATCGCACGCTGTTCGCAGGCTGAAAGCGCTCAGCATCCCCTGGTGAGGCTGGCGGCGGTGGCCATGCAGCGCGCAGTGGACGGCAAGCCGCTGGACATCGAGTCACTGACTCAGTGGCTGGCCGGTCGCGCTGGCATGGACTATCTTCGCATCGATCCACTGCGTGTGGATGTGGCCAAAGTGGCCGACACCATGAGCGCGGCCTATGCCGAGCGCCACCGGGTGCTTCCGGTGCAGGTCAGTGCCAGCGAAGTGGTAGTTGCCACCTCAGAGCCTTTCCTGGTGGACTGGGTTGAGGAAGTCGAGCGGCAGTCGCGGCGCGCTGTGCGCCGGGTGCTGGCCAATCCGCAAGATATTCACCGCTACACGGCGGAATTTTTCGCTTTGGCCAAGTCGGTGCGGGCCGCCCAGAAGGCGGGCGGCAGCGCCGGGGCGGCGAGCTTCGAGCAACTGGTCGAGCTGGGCCGCAGCAACAAGCAGCTCGACGCCAACGACCAGGGCGTGGTGCAAGTGGTCGACTGGCTCTGGAACTACGCCTTTGACCAGCGCGCCAGCGACATCCATCTGGAGCCTCGGCGCGAACAAGGCGTGATTCGTTTTCGCATCGATGGCATCCTGCATCCGGTCTACCAGATGCCCATGGGTGTGCTCAACGCGATGATCGCGCGCATCAAGTTGCTCGGCCGCATGGACGTGGTGGAAAAACGCCGCCCGCAGGATGGCCGCATCAAGACCCGAAAAGCGCATGGCGACGAGATCGAGATGAGGCTGTCCACCTTGCCCACCGCCTTCGGCGAAAAGATGGTGATGCGGATATTCGATCCAGACACCGCCGTGAAGGATCTGGATGCGCTGGGCTTTTCACCACATGATTCGCAGCGCTGGGAGGCGCTGGTCAAGCGCCCCCACGGCATCATTTTGGTGACAGGGCCTACCGGCTCGGGCAAGACCACCACGCTTTACTCTACCCTCAAGCGCGTCGCCACCGAAGAGGTGAACGTGAGCACGGTGGAAGACCCGATCGAGATGATCGAGCCTTCATTCAATCAGACTCAGGTGCAGCCCCAGCTTGACTTTGGCTTTGCCGAGGGCTTGCGCGCCTTGATGCGGCAAGACCCAGACATCATCATGGTGGGCGAGATACGCGATCTGCAAACCGCTGAGATGGCGGTGCAGGCCGCGCTCACCGGCCACCTGGTGTTCTCGACCCTGCACACCAACGACGCGCCTTCGGCCGTGACGCGCATGATGGAGCTGGGCGTGCCGGCCTATCTGATCAATGCCACGCTGCTGGGTGTGCTGGCCCAGCGTTTGGTGCGCACTTTGTGCAAGCAATGCCGTCTGCCCGACCCCGATGCGTCTCGCGATGCGCTTGACGCCAGCGTGCGGCCCTGGAAAGTCAGTGGCCCGTATAAACCCTTTAAGCCAATTGGTTGCGTGGACTGCCGCATGACAGGCTTTCTCGGGCGCATGGGTTTGTACGAACTCTTGACGGTGAGCCAGGCGACCAAGGAAAAACTGATGCGTGAACCCGACGCCGATGCGCTGCGCCGCCAAGCCGTGGCCGATGGCATGAGGCCGCTGCGGCTGGCCGGTGCCTTGCGGGTGGCCGAAGGCCTGACCACACTGGAAGAAGTGCTCATCGCCACGCCACAGCTTGAGTGAGCCTTTTCGTCCGATAGACGTTTGTCAACTGGGCATATACGTGAAACCCACTACAGACGAGTTGCATGCGTCCCCTCAGAATCCGATTGTCGAAAATCATTTCGAGGAGACGACATTGTGAAAATCAAGAGTCAGAAGGACTTTTATTCAGGAATCATGTTCCTGGTCATCGGCGGGGCGTTTGCCTGGGGAGCGACCAACTACAGTATTGGCGAAGCTGCGCGAATGGGGCCGGGGTATTTTCCGCTTCTGCTTGGGGTCCTGCTGGCGGGCATCGGCGCATTCGTGACATTCGAGTCGCTGGTGATTGAAACCGAAGATGGCGAGAAGGTAGGCTCGTTCGCCTGGCAACCGCTGTTTTACATCATCGCATCCAACGTAGTCTTCGGGGCACTGCTTGGCGGGCTTCCGAAGTTTCGTTTCCCGTCGTTCGGCCTCATGGTGGCCATCTTCGCGCTGACCTTTGTCGCCGCCAAGGCAGGCAACGAGTTCAAATGGAAGGAAGTTCTGGTGCTGAGTGCCGTTCTGGCTGTCATCAGCTACCTTGCCTTTATCTTGCTGCTCAAGCTTCAATTCCCCGTGTGGCCCAGTTTCATCGTGGGTTGAAGGAAATAAATCATGGATTTAATCAATAACCTTGCCATCGGATTCGGCGCGGCCATCACGCCCCTCAATCTGCTCTATTGCTTCATCGGCTGCCTGCTGGGTACCCTGGTCGGCGTGCTGCCGGGCATCGGCCCGGTGGCGACCATCGCGATGCTGCTGCCTGCCACTTATGCGCTGCCGCCCATCTCGGCGCTGATCATGTTGGCGGGCATCTACTACGGCTCGCAGTACGGCGGCTCCACCACGGCCATTCTGGTCAACCTACCAGGCGAATCGTCATCGGTGGTGACCATCATCGATGGCTACCAGATGGCGCGAAACGGTCGAGCCGGGCCTGCGCTGGCTGCCGCCGGCTTGGGCTCGTTCTTCGCCGGTTGTGTGGGCACCTTGATTTTGGCGGCCTTCGCTGCGCCCTTGACCGAAGTGGCCTTCAAGTTCGGCCCGGCCGAATACTTCTCGCTGATGGTGCTGGGTCTGATCGGCGCGGTGGTGCTGGCCTCGGGATCACTCATCAAGGCCGTGGGCATGATCGTGCTGGGCCTGTTGCTGGGCCTGGTGGGCACTGACGTGAACTCCGGCGTGGCGCGATTCTCTTTTGATGTGCCTGAGCTGACCGACGGCATCGGCTTCATCACCATTGCCATGGGCGTGTTCGGCTACGGCGAAATCATCATGAACCTGGGCAAGCATGAGGACGAGCGCGAAGTCTTCACTGCCGAGGTGACCGGCCTGTGGCCCACCATGGAAGACTTCAGGAACATGATTCCGGCGGTGATACGCGGCACGGCTCTGGGCTCCATGCTGGGCATTCTGCCCGGCGGCGGCGCTTTGCTGGCGGCCTTTGCCGCCTACACGGTTGAGAAGAAGACCAAGCTGCGTCCGGGCGAAGTGCCCTTCGGCAAGGGCAACATCCGCGGTGTGGCCGCGCCTGAGTCGGCCAACAACGCCGGCGCGCAAACTTCCTTCATCCCCTTGCTGACGCTTGGCATTCCGCCCAACGCAGTGATGGCGCTGATGGTGGGCGCAATGACCATCCACAACATCCAGCCGGGCCCGCAGGTGATGACCAGCAACCCGACCTTGTTCTGGGGCCTGATCGCTTCCATGTGGATCGGCAACCTGATGCTGATCATCTTGAATTTGCCTTTGATCGGATTGTGGATCAGGCTGTTGAGAGTGCCCTATCGCTGGTTGTTCCCCGCCATCGTGCTGTTCTGTTCGATCGGCGTGTACTCCACCAACAACAACACATTCGATATCTGGCTGGTCGCTATCTTCGGCTTCGTGGGCTATATCTTCATCAAGCTGGGGACTGAGCCGGCGCCGCTGTTGCTGGGCTTCATCCTTGGCCCGATGATGGAAGAAAATCTCAGGCGTGCGCTGCTGCTTTCGCGTGGCGCTTGGAGCGTGTTTGTCACGCGGCCGCTGTCGGTCAGCTTGCTGGCCGTGGCGCTCTTGCTGCTGATCGTCGTGATGCTGCCCTCCATGAAGGCCAAGCGCCACGAAGCTTTCGTCGAGGAATAATTAGCTTCTCGCGCATTTGTCAGAAGAACAAGGGCACCTTCGGGTGCCCTTTTCTGTGGGCTGCGTGCTCGGTCACAATCAAGGCTTGAGGCTCATACAAGCAGTGGCCAAGAGGCAGCCAGGGGCGCATCCACAGCGCGTAGCCCTTGCCGAGTGGTGGTCGCTGCACCAATTGCATTTGAAAGTGTTCAAGGAATGAGCAATCTGCGTGACTCTCGCCTGATGTCCGGCCTGCTCTTCGCTTCGCTGGGGGCGATACTCTTTAGCGGCAAGGCCATCGTGGTCAAGTTGACCTATCGCTACGGTATCGATGCGGTCACGATCATCATGTACCGCATGTTGTTTGCGCTGCCCTTGTTTGCTGCGATGGGCTGGTGGGGCAGCCGGGGCAAGGCGCCGCTACCCGGACGCGACTGGGCGCATGTGGTCGGTCTGGGTTTTCTCGGTTACTACGTCGCCATCACGCTCAACCTGATGGGGCTGGAGCACGTCACAGCCTCTCTTGAGCGGTTGATCGGCTACCTCAACCCCACGCTTGTCATGTTGCTGTGCTGGCTGTTGTTTCGCAAGCCCGTTCGTCGCATGCACCTGGTGGGCATTGCGATCAGCTACTGCGGCGTGTTCATTGCCTTCGGTCAGGAGCTGATTCAGATGGGCGCCAGCGTGACATGGGGCGCGGGGCTGACGCTGGCCAGCGCGATCACCTATTCGTGCTATCTGGTTTACAGCGGCCATCTGGTGCAGCGGCTGGGTTCTTTGCGGCTGGTAGGCATGGCCACCAGCGTCGCCGCTGTGTTGTGCATTCTTCAGTTCCTTGTTTTGCGGCCACTGGATGTTGCGCTCTCGGTTGCGCCTGAGGTGATCTGGTTGTCCATACTCAATGCCACGCTGTGCACCGCCTTGCCCGCGCTGATGCTGATGATGGGCATAGAGCGCGTCGGCCCGGCGATGACTGCGCAGGCCGGGATGATCGGCCCTTTGTCTACGCTCGCGATGGGCGTGCTGATCCTCAATGAGCCCCTGACTTCATGGCTGGTGGCCGGGACGGTGTTGGTGATTGCCGGCATCTATGTGTTCAGCCGTGGAGCGGGCACGCCAGCGCGGTGATTGAGTTTTACTTGACCCGATTCGGGGCATGTTCGGCGAGCGTGATTGGTTGCCATGAGCTAGGGTAAGTCTTGGTATGGCAGTAAGTCTCAGTACGGATAGACAAGCTGGCTATCGACGTGTATTGTCGCCATGCACCCCCGCCGCGACCGCGCGAGGAATTTGTGCAACGCCAGCCGGCATGCGGTCGATCGCTCATAAGTGGCTCTGTATTCAGTGCCCATGACCAAGTGAAGGAGACCCATGAAAATATTGCCTCATCTGGTGACCCGTGCGCTGATGTTCATGATGATCTGCGCCCCCGGTTTGATCAATGCCCAGGAGGCATACCCCAACCGAGCCGTGCGCCTTATCATCCCCTACCCCACCGGGGGCGCGGTCGATCCATTTGCCCGGCTTGTCGCTACAAAACTGGCCGAAAGCTGGCGTCAGCCGGTCGTCGTGGACAACCGTGTGGGCGGCAATACCATCATAGGCGCCGACGCGCTGGCGAAGTCACCGCCCGATGGCTACACCTTGGCGATGGTAGCCACCACGCACATCATGCTGCCCAGTATGCTGCCCAGCATTCCCTTCGACCCGATCAAGGATTTCACGCCTATAGCCACGCTGGCAAGTACCAATCTGGTTCTGGTGGTACATCCCTCGGTGCCAGCCACCGATATGCAACAGTTGATCGCATTGGCTAAATCCAGGCCCGGTCAACTGAACTACGCGTCAACCAGCACAGGAAGTCCGTCGCATCTTGCGGGTGAGATGCTCAACAACTTTGCGGGCATCGGTTTGCGGCACATTCCGTACAAAGGCGGCGGACCCGCTGTGACGGATCTGGTGGGCGGTCATGTGAACATGTACTTCAGCGCAGTGCCGATTGCCGCTGGGCACATCAAGGCCGGGAACCTGCGCGCCCTTGCCACGACCGGGCGCGTACGCGAGCCAGGTCTGCCCCAGGTGCCCACCATGCAGGAGGCAGGCCTGCCGGGCTTTGAATTTTCGGTCTGGTTTGGAATACTCGCACCCGCAGGCACCCCGGCACCGATCATCGAGAAGCTTTCGGTTGAATTCGGAAAAATCATGGCGATGCCCGATGTGAGAGAAAAAGTATTGAGCCAGGGCAACTTACCGTTCTTCTCGGGTCCGGCCGAATTCGAGGCGTTGATGAAGAACGATATGGTCAAGTACGCAAAGCTGATCAAGGCGGCGAACATAAAATTCGATAACTGAGAGCTCTCGATTGGGCGTTGCGGTGCCTCGAAGATGTGCCAGATGAGACAGCGACTCCGAGGCATGCGCATCAAAAGAACGTGTCAGGCCCCCAGCGCCAACACGAGCTGGCAAGATCGGAGGCAAAACAGTGTCGGACGTTGAATATGCCTATCACGGCGTCGCCGGCACGATCGTGTCCGGACCAGAGGAAATTGACCGCCTTGGGGTGCACATGGGCTCGTTGGGAGTGCGCCGGGCCATGGTCGTGTGTGGGCCCAATATTCTTCGGTCATCCGATGTGATCGGCCGCGTCGAGCGGGCTGCAGGCGCACGGGTCGTCGGCCGATTCTCTGGCGTGGAGCCGCACTCACCGGTGGACGTACTGCGAGCAGCCCTTGAGGTGGCGCGGCAAGTCAAGCCGGACACAGTGATCAGTGTCGGCGGTGGCAGTACAGTGGCTATCGCCAAAGGACTCGCACTGTTGTTGAGCACCGAGCACGAGCTGCAGGACTTCGAGACGCGCTTCGAGCCGCCAGATCGGGTGCTTGCGCCAAGGCAGCCGCTGCCCAAAGTGACGACTCGGGTCATCGCCGTGCCGACCACCATGGGCGGGGCAGAGATCGGACATGCCGTTGGCGCCTTCGCCGATGAGACGCGCAGCCGCAAGATCATCGTCAGCGCGGATGGAAGGACCAGCCCCTGTCTCATAGTGATTGATGGCAGGGCGCTGAAGACAACACCTCGATCGGTTCAGGTTGGCACGTCGATGGGCCAAATGCGCTGCGCCATCGAATCCTATGCATCCACAGCACACAACCCGATCAGCGATGCCCTGGCGCTCCATTCAATTCGCAGGCTTGGCCAGGCACTGCAATCGGGCTGGCCGGACGACTTACATCACATTCTTCTGATCAAGGGGGCATGTACGCTTGCCAGCATGGCAATGACCGCCCTGGGCATGGGAGCGGGGAAGCTTGGCGTGAACAGCGCCATCGCCCATCAGGTGGGCGCCATTTGTGAGGTTGCCCACGGGCAAGCGAACGCGATCTTGCTGCCTCACACCATTGTCTTCAACGCACAGGCCGTCGGTGAGCGTTTCCGGCTGATCGCACAGGCACTGAACGTCGTGGGGGCCACTGACCGATCCATCGAAGCGCTCTCGGTCGATGTTGCCCAACTCATGGCCGGGTATTCGACTGCCTTGGGCGTCCCGGCCCGCTTGCGAGACGTTGGCGTGTCCGCGGATTCGTTCGAGCAGATTGTGACGGCAACGCTCGGCGACCGCTGCATCGCAACCAACCCGGTTGCCATCACTAGCAGAGAGCAGATTGCACAACTCCTGCGCGCGGCTTGGTGACCAGGGGTCAAGGCCCTTGCCCCTGGCCAGCCTTTCGCAGGCCCCATGATCCTAGTGTAGTGTTTCACTCTATGCAGCACATAAAACCGTGTCTTTGCCGCCCTGGCGTCGTTGCAAATCCGCGCGATGCCACTGGGCATCGCTGTGGTTTGCGCCTAGCCAGGACGACAAATCCATCGGTTTTATTAAGTGCTGCATAGAGTGAAACACTACACTAGCAGCCTGTCGGACTTTGGGAACGTCGGCTGCAATTTGCGACAAACCGGTCCATTTTTTCCCGCCTTCTTGCCCCATAGCTGGGCTATGGGGCTGC
>CANJPU010000008.1 GCA_947476285.1 Comamonadaceae bacterium
AATTTCTACAACCATACAAGATTGCACTCGACGCTGGGCTACGTCAGCCCGATGACGTTCGAGCAACGCTGGATCGCGGCCCAGCAGCAAGACAGGAAGTCCGCATAATGGGCAGCCTATGGAGTGCGGTAAACAGGGGCAAGGTCACTTTTGTGCGCGGACGTTCCGTAAGGTTCACACGCTCTAGCACACGCTCTAGCACCGCTCTAGCACCCTGCTCTAGCACCCTTGACTGCGGAAGCACTTATGCTTACTATAAGCTTCGACCTAGCTGAGAGAGCCCCTCGGGGACATGCTCCCTTCACCACGCCGTAAATTTTATGACCCTGAATGTCAAGGCCCTATCCCCCCACATAGGTGCCGAGATCGAAGGGCTCGATCTCTCTGCTCCAATGTCAGATGAAGACTTTGCCGTGGTGCGCGATGCCTTCTACAAGCATGCAGTCATCGTCGTTCGCGGACACAGTTTCGATGATGACGACCACATTCGCTTCAGCAGTCGTTTCGGCGAGCTCAGGACACTTAAGTTCGACAAGTACCTGGGCGAGCGTCGTCCTGAGATTTTTGTAGTTTCCAATATCAAGAAAGACGATCAATACATAGGCGCGCATGACGCAGGAATGTTCTGGCACAGCGATGCACCGTTCATTCCAAAGCCTCACGGCCCGTCGGCGCTGCATGCGCTGGAGGTGCCGCAGCAGGACGGCCGCGCACTCGGCGCAACCCATTTTGCGAGTGCGGCAGCCGCCTATGAGGCTCTTCCAGCTGGAACCAAAAAGCTTGTCGATGGCCTGCAAGCCGTGCAAAGCCTGGCGCGACGGCTTGAGTTGGCGGAAGCGATCGGCATCACCAGCGCGACGCTGCAGCAGTCCAAGGACCAGGAAGTCCAGGCGGTCCACCCTGTCGTCAGGATCCATCCGGTGACCGGACAGAAATGCCTATACGTCTGCGACGGGTACACCTCGGAGATTCTCGGGGTGCCTGCAGACGAAGGGAAGGCTTTGCTCAAGGAATTGACCACCCATGTCATCAAGCCGGAATTTTGCTTTACCCACTCATGGCGTGTACATGACCTGGTGATGTGGGACAACTGTTCGTCGCAGCACAAGGCCACGTTCGACTACCAGCTGCCGCAACGTAGGTTGATGCACAGGACCACCCTTGTCGGGTGACGGCGCAAGCTAACCGGGGCACAAGGCAATGAGACGAATTCTGATGACCGGTGCGGCCGGGCTGATCGGCAGGTACCTCAGGGACTTGTTGCCAGAAGCCTATCCCAAATTGCGCCTTTCCGACATAGCCGACCTGGGTGAAGCGCGACCGGGCGAAGAGCTGGACCGCACCGACCTTCGGGATCGGGCTGCGGTTGACAAGATGGTGCAAGGGGTCGATGGAATCATTCACCTCGGGGGAATTCCAGGCAAGCACACCTGGGATGACATCTCGGCCATCAACATCGAGGGAACGCGCAACGTTTTGGAGGCTGCGCGTGAACACGGCGTGAAGCGCATCGTCTTTGCGAGCAGCAACCATGCGATAGGCTTCTATCCTCGCGACCAGCGCATCGACCACACGGCGGCGCCGCTTCCCGACAGCCGTTATGGCGTGTCCAAGGCCGCAGGTGAAGCGCTGTGTGCGATGTACGCCTATCGGCATGCGATCGGCGCGCTGGTCATTCGGATCGGACACGTCAATCTGAGGCCCAAAGAAGATCGCCACCTGGCGATATGGCAAAGTCCCCGGGACCTGCTTCAATTGGTTCGCATCGGCCTGGATCGGCCGGGGCTTCGCCATGAGGTCGTGTATGGCGTCTCCGACAACCAGCGATCCTGGTGGGACAACGCGAATGCTGTCCGGCTGGGATACCGTCCCGTAGACCGTTCGGAAGACTACGCGTCTTCCGTCACCGCCGGTGCGCCGCAATCTTGCGCGGCGGATGAAGCCATCGTGGGGAAGTACCAGGGCGGCTTCTATTGCGTGCTTCCCTGAATCGCATCAAATACCAGGAGACGACAAACTGACCTTGCCATCAGGAGGCCTAGAAAATTGCAGCACTCCGGCCGAGCGTGGAGAATGCTGCGATGGATATCGAACACACGAACGCCATTGACATCGTCGCTGATCTGGAGCGGCTCGCCAGCCGCCATCCCATGCCGTTTGATGGCGGCGAGGTGATGTGGCGGCGCTTTGGGCAGGGGCCGCACAGGCTGCTGTTTCACGGTGGTCATGGAGGATGGCTGCACTGGGTCAGGAATATTCTTCCTCTGGCCGAGCACTTCACGGTCTGGGTTCCCGACCTGCCAGGGTACGGTGATTCCCAGGCGCCGCGGGAGCCGACGCTGGCTTCGCTTGTCGATGCGCTTGAGCACACATTCGATGCGCTGCTTGGCCCGCGCACTGACGTGGGCGTGGCCGGGTTTTCGTTCGGTGGTCTGGTGGCTGCCGAGTTCGCTTGCCGCCGTGCCAGTGTGACCCACTTGGCGCTGCTTGGGCCCGCCGGACACGGCAGCCCGCGCCGCCCGAGGGGCACGGTCCAATCCTGGCGCAGCGCCCAGGCCAACGCAGACGTCCAGGCCGTGCGTGAAATCATGCGCCATAACCTGTGCGTTCACATGCTGGCCAAGCCCGAGAGCGCCGACGAACTGGCCGTGCGCATTCATACCGATGCCTGCCTGCGCACCCGCTTTCGCAGCAAACCCATCTCTCGCGCTGGCGGGCTTGCCGAGCGACTGGACCGACGTGTCGGCCCGCTGACCATGGCATGGGGCGAACACGACATCACCGCCACGCCCAACGATGTCGTGTCACGGCTGATCGATGGACATCCCGACCGACGCGCAGTCATATTGCCCGACGCAGGGCATTGGGTTCAGTATGAAGCTGCAGAACAGGTCAACGCGCTGCTGCTTGAAGCGCTGTCAATCTGAAAATAACTGGACGACAGCCGGCAGGCTTGCCGGGATTCGCTGTGCCCTTGGCCTCAATCAGCCTTGATCCCAGCCGCCCGAATCAACTCCCCCCACTTCACCGTCTCTGCATTCACAAACGCGGAAACCTTCTGCGCGTCTTCGCCGCTTCCCGGCTCGTAGCCGAGCGCGCGCATCTTGGAGACGACTTCGGGATCGGCCAGCACCTTTGCGATTTCGGTGTTGAGCTTTGCGACGATGTCCGCTGGCGTGCCGCGCGGCGCGAACCATACATTCCAGGCGACCAGATTGAATCCGGGTAATCCAGACTCGGCGAAAGAAGGCACCGCCGGCAGCACGCTGGTGCGCGCGGAACTGGTCACGCCCAGCGCCTTCATCTTTCCTGCATTGATCTGCGGCGTGGCGGCCATCGCAGTGTCTATGCTCAGTTGCACATGGCCGCCCAGCACATCGGTGATGGCCGCGCCGCTGCCCTTGTAGGGTACGTTCTTGAAGTGGGCGCCTGAGCTTTTGGCGAGCATTTCCAGCACCACCCTGGCGGTCGAGCTGGGTATGGCGACCGACACGCTGTCCGGGTTGGCCTTGGCCATCTGCACCAGTTCGCGAATGCTGGAAGCAGGAAAGCCGGGCGCGGCGATCAGCGCCATCGGCACCGCGCCGATGTAGGAGACGGACACAAAGTCCTTGATGGGATCGAATCGCAGCGATGTGTACATCGCCGCATTGGCGGCGTGGGTTGCGTTGGAGCCGACCAGCAGGGTATAGCCATCGGGCGGCGCCTTTGCTACGAACTCGGCGCCGATGTTGCCGGCCGCGCCCGGGCGGTTGTCGATCACCACCGGCTGCTTCAGACGCTCCGACAGCTTGGTGGCCACCAGCCGCGCGGCCGAGTCAGCGCCCTGTCCCGGCGTATAGGGAACGACCAGTTTGATCGCATGGTTGGGGTAAGCATCCTGCGCGCTGGCATACCCGCAAAATACGGCGAGCAATGTGCCGACGAACTGGCGCTTGGTGAAACATGGGGTGCTCATTGGCTTGGCTCCGTTTGAAGAAATTGTGAAACCTCGGCGGCTATCAGCCGACTTTCGGCGGCGCCTTCAACCGCGCGCCATCCCAGGTGGCCGCGGTCGGTGGGAATCTCGACCAGCTTCGATCCCGCGATGTGTTTGGCGAGCTCGCGGCCACTGCCCGTGCCAAGCAGCCGCTCGCTTGATGAGGGCATGATCAAGGTCTTGGCCCGCACCTGCGCCAGCGCTTTGACGATGTCGCCCTGGAAGGGGATGCCCACATCGTGGCTCGCCGATGCCTCATAGCGCAGCACGAAATCCCACAGATTCCACTGCTGCGAGCGCTCGATGGCGGCCGCGATCTCTTGCTCAATTAGCGCCGTAGGCACGCGCTCCAGATAGGCATCGCTCACGGTCCAGGGAAAATACAGTCGCATGGCACAACGCAGCGCGGCCGATCCGGCCATGGTGGCTTGGTCTTGGTCCCAGCGCGGATCGAGCTGAAGGATTTCCCTGGACGCCGCCACCACCGATTTAAAAATGTTGCTGGCACGCGCCGCCGGCACCACCAACACAGCGCGGTCCATGAACCCTGGGTATGCGATGGCCCATTCCAGCGCCTGGAAGGCACCCATCGATGCACCTGCGACAGCGGCCACGCGGGGCAGATCGAAGTGCTCAGTCACCACCTGGTGCTGCGTCCTGACCAGGTCGCGGATGTTGTAGGCGGGGAACGCGCGGCCCAGACCATCTGAGGGTTTGGACGATGTGCCCGAGCCGAGCGCTTCGAAAGCAATGATGAAGTGCCGATCGGGATCAAAGGCATTGCCCGGCCCGATGTAGCCGTCCGCGCTGTGGCGCGAGTTGGTCGTGCCCGGCAGCAAGAGCACCGCGTTGTCGCGGCGCGCGTTGAGCTTGCCATGCGTCACGAAGCCGATACGAGTGTTCTCCAGACCTTGGCCATTCTCAAGGTGCAAGCTGCCGATCTGACAGCTTCTCTCGGTGCCTGGGACCAACTCCTGCGGCTTGCAATAACTCTGCACTTCTTCTTCTACAGAGCTCCGGTTCATGCGCTTGTTCCACGAGGGTGCGGCAACGGTTTCCGGTTTGAAAACAGTCACTGCGGCCATGCCGGCGGGTCGGAGCCCAGGGGCACGGGCGCGCGCGACCATCCGGGTACCGTCTCGGACAATTTGATGGTCGGGCCCAAGTGCGTCAGGCGACCGATGACTGAATCGGTCTGCATGGTCATGCGTGCGATTTCTTCCTCCGACGGCTCCATCGGCAGGCCGCTGATCTCGGATGTTGGGAAGGTGCCCCGGCCAACGAGCCATTGCCCGGCAGCCGCCAGCGACACCTTGACCATCCAGCTGCCGCCCTCTCGGGCACGGCGGCCCAATGCCACCATGGTGCCGAAGGCCATGGTCCAGCCAGCGATGTAATCGATCGCTGAAACTGGCTGCAGACGCGGGCTGTTTTCATCGCCCGTGAGATGCCCCATGCCGGTGGCGGACTGCACCACGGTGTCATAGCCGCGGCGGTTTCGCCAAGGACCTTCATAGCCCCATGCGCACAGTGAGGTGCAAATGATGCCCGGGCGTAGCTCGGCGAGCTCTTGCGGCCCGAACCCTTTGGCAGCGAGCGTTCCCGGCCGATAGCCTTGCGAAAAGACATCGGCTTGTCGCAAGAGGTTTTTCAAAGTTTCGTTTTGCTTGGGATCACGCAGATCGAGGTCGGCCGCGTATTTTCCGAAGCCCGATTCGATCTCCAATACCCCCGAGCTTGGCAAGTCGGCACGGGTGATCTTGAGCACCTGGGCGCCGTGCTCGGCAAGCGTGCGCCCGCAGGTGGGGCCGGCGATCACGCGCGTCATGTCGATCACACGAATGCCTTGCAGCGGGCGTGTCCCGTGCTTGTCAAAGGGCTCTGGCGGCGCTTCGCCGATCTTGACGATCTCAAGGATGGGAGAGGCTGCCACGTAAGCGTAATGAGGATGCGCCTGCCACTCGCTCGCTGTGCGAACGTAGGCGCCGCAACCGCCGGCGTCCATCAGTGCGGTCTCCAGCTTTTCGCCTTCCCAGGCCCGCAGCTTCTCGGTGACGGACTCTCTGTTGTTGGCTGCGCCCAGCACCCGAACTGCCGCCGCGCGATGGTGAGGAAAGTTGCAGTGCAGAAAAATCCATCGGTCGTTCTTGACTCGGTAATAGCCGCTGATGGGATCCACCACCTCGGGTAGAGGCGCGCCGTTGACCAGCAAATGGCGTCCGGCTCTCATCGCAGCCATTGCCGATCGCATGTCGACCGAGGCACTCATCTGGCGGCCGGTGCGCAGCGCCCACAGATCTGCAACCGCCACCCCCAGCGAAGCGATCGACGCCGCACCGGCGGTTCCCAGCTTATAGGGCGTGCGGAGCAAGGGGTCGGTACCCGTAATGACGAAACGCGACGGATCGGGATCCGCCAGGCCGGCGCTGCGGGTCAGTTCGCGCAAAGCTGCATATGGCATGGTGTGGTGTGCTCGCTTGTGATTGTGGTTGTGATCGTGGAAATCGGGATTGAATTGGAAGTGCCGCATGGCGTGGAACGCCGCACTGGACTGTGGCGCGACGCGATAGTTTTAGAACGCCGGTCCATTCCCGGAAGTCAAATCCTAGCGGCTTGACAGCCCAGGGGCAAGCGGGATTGCTTGGGGTAGCAGCCGATTGCATCCCAAGAGTGATTGGGTTATAGTTTTTTTCAGTCGACGTCCGGTCTGAAACCAAAAGCAATAGCAATAGCAATAGCAATACCAACAGCAATACAGGACGATAGCGTGGCTTGCGCTAGCGACTTCATCAAAGGATCCAGATTGCGGCGTTTCGGCTCTTTCACCTCGTGCGTTGACTGCCCTGTGCCCGGGGCTGGTGTGGTCGATCCCCATAGGCGAAGCAGACTCGAATGAAGGGGCATGCCGTGTTGCATGGCCTGGAGCGGGCCGTGATCAGCTTGGTCCCGGTGACAACGGCGGTTCTGGTCACTGTGCCCCTTATCTATGTGTTCGTGGCGTCGTTCACCAGCGGCCCGCCGGGCGACCCGACCGCGCACTTCACCTTGTCGAAATGGCAAGAGGTCTACACCGGCGCACCGTTCCTGGAGGCGCTGTGGAACTCACTGGAGCTTGGCCTGACAGTGGCGGTCTTCTCAACTCTGTTGGGATTTATCCTTGCCTGGATCGCCATTCGCACCGACACGCCCGGGCGCAAGTACTTCGACGTGGCCATGCTGTTTCCCCTCTACCTCTCGCCCTTGATTCTGGCCCTGGCCTGGGTCGCTCTAGGGTCCAGCAAGGTGGGCTATGTCAACATCTTGTGGCGACAGATGTTCGACACAAGCGGGCCCTTGATGAACATCTACTCCTATGGGGGAATCGTTTTTGTCCTGGTGCTTCACTTTGTTCCGCATGCGTATCTGATCATCGGAAGCAACCTCGCGTCGCTGCCACGCTCACTGGAGGAAGCCTCCCAAACCTGCAGAGCCAGCAGTTGGCAGACCCTTCGCTACATCACAGTTCCGATGCTGCTGCCAGCTATTCTTGCGTCGCTGATCCAGGTGGGTGTGTTTTCGGCGGAGCAGTTTTCAGTGCCTTTCTACCTGGGAATCTCCCAGGGTTTCGAGACCGTGCCGTCTCAGGTCTATCTGGCCATGGCGCGCTACCCCACCGACTACAACGTGGCCGCTGCAACCGGAACCATGCTTTTGTGGTTCACCGTCACCGGCGTCATTGTGTATCGCTACATGATCAGTCGCTCCAACCAGTACGCCACGCTTTCTGGCAAGGGTGATGGCGCTTACGTCAAGAAACTGGGCTGGGCGAAGTATTTGGCCGCCGGGCTCATGCTGGTGTACTTGCTGGCGGCGGTGGTGCTGCCGCTGCTGGCTTTGTTGTGGGGCTCATTGCAAAGTTATGTGTCGCCCGTCTTTACCCTTGAGACCTTCAGCCTCAAGCACTGGGAAAAACTGCTGACCGATGACACCGTGTTCGGCGCCATCAAGAACAGCCTGCTGCTGGGCACGGTAGGGGCCACCGCGACGCTCTTGTTCTGCCTGTTGATCAGCTACGTGTCGCTCAGAACCCGGGCGCTGGGGCGAACCGTGGCCGACTACCTGTCGACCATTCCCATGTCCATGCCGGGAATCGTGCTGGCGCTGGGCTTCCTGTGGTTCTATGTGCGCAGCCCGCTTCCCTTGTATGGAACCTTGTTCGGTCTGGGTCTGGCCTACGCGATTCGCTTCATGGGCCACGGGGTTCGCATGACCTCAACAGGCTTGCTGCAGGTGCACACCGAGCTGCTTGAGGCCGCACGCATGAACCGCGCCGGCCCGCTTCGCACCATCAAGGACATTTTGCTGCCCCTGTTGCGCCCGCACCTTGTGTCGGCCTGGATGATTCTCTTCGTGTTGTTCATTCTTGAATTGAACATCACCATATTGTTGTACCGAAGCTCTTCGCGAACCATGTCGGTTTACATCTGGAGCCAGCTCGACACACTCAGCCAGAGCGCCGCGTATCCGGTCAGCTTGCTGCAGTGCTTGATCGTTGCCGTGGTCTTGTTTGTGGTGGCCCGCTTCAAGATGAGCATTCGGGTGCGGGCCGCGCAATGAGCAAGCACTCTCGCACTCACGAAAGGATTGCCCGCGATGGCCGTCATTGAAGTCAAGAACTTGGTCAAGACATTCGGTAAGGTAACCGCGGTCAACGGCATCAGTTTCAGGGTGGAAAGCGGAGAAATTCTTTCTCTGGTGGGTGCCAGCGGCTGCGGCAAGACCACCACACTGCGCAGTATTGCGGGCCTGGATCAACCCACCAGCGGGCGAATTGAAATGGATGGGGAACTGCTGTTTTCCGAAGAAAAATCTGTTCCGCCCGAGCGCCGAGACATCGGCATGGTGTTTCAGTCCTACGCCTTGTGGCCGCACATGACGGTTGCCCAGAACATCGGGTATGGCTTGAAGGTGCAAGGCAACTCCAAACAGCATATCGATCGCAAAGTGGCCGATGTCGCGCGGCTGGTTGGCCTGGTCGGTCTGACCGATCGGTATGTGAGCGAACTCAGCGGCGGCCAGCAGCAGCGCGTTGCGCTGGCCCGCGCCCTGGCGCTGGAGCCCAAGGCCGTGCTGTTCGACGAGCCGCTGAGCAACCTGGATGCGAAGCTGCGCGAGCACGTCAGGGTGGAGTTGCGCCGCCTGTTGAACAAATTGAAAATCACGGCCATCTATGTCACCCACGATCAGGCAGAAGCGATGGTTATTTCTGACCGCGTGGCAGTGATGGAAGCGGGCAGCATCAGGCGTCTGGGCGCTCCGGCCGATGTCTACCAAGACCCGCGCGATCACTTCGTCGCTGACTTTCTGGGTAGCGTCAATGTTCTGCAGGGTGAGGTTCAGGCGCGCGGCGCCGATCTGATGCTTGCTCTTGGCCCCGACCTGGTCGTTCGCTGCGGGTCTGTGCTTGGCGCAGGCAAAGCCGGCGACACGATGACGGTGGCGATCCGGCCCGAGCATGTGGAAGTCTCGCCCAGCCCACTGACGGGCGAGAACACATGCCAGGGCGTTGTGGAGGAAGTGGTCTTCCTGGGCTCGACGCAGGAATACCTGGTGCGGGTCGGCACGATCCAGATCACCGCCCTGCAGATCGCACGCAAATCGACCGCGCTGCTTTTCGGGAGCGCGTGCTTTGTGCGGCTACCCGAAGCCGATTTTTTTCTATTGAACGACTAAGTTCCAAAACAAGAAGGAGGACGGATCGTGCTTGGAGATCAATCGGATTCATTGGACGCCATAGAGCCCATCAGGGCGATGCTCAATCCCCGCTCCATCGCAGTGATCGGCGCGTCCAACCGAATGGAGTATGGCGGGCGCGTCGTTGCCAATCTCAAGAGCGGAGGGTTTCCTGGGGAAATCTATCCGGTCAATCCGAAAGAGACCGAGATTCAGGGCTTGAAGGCGTATGCGGACGTGCGCGATATTCCCGGGCCGGTCGATATGGCCGTCATCGTGGTCCCCGCGCGGGCCATGCTGGATGTGGTGAAGGCTGCGGGAGAGAAAGGCATTCGAGCCGGGGTTGTCATCTCCGCCGGATTCGCCGAGCGCGGGGCCGACGGAATCGCGCTCCAGCGGCAGGTGGTTGACTTGGCCAGAAGTTATGGCATGCGCTTGTCTGGTCCCAACAGCCTGGGCGTTTCGAATTTGCAAGACCGGGTGTTTGCCACGGGACCCAACTGGGACTGGAGCGTGCAAAAGACCAAGCCGGGTCCAATTTCCGTTGTCTCACAAAGCGGCGCGCTTGCCTTTACGACGCTGCTGTCTCGGGCACAAGAGGGAGGCGTCGGGTTCAGGCACCTCGTGTCGGTAGGAAACCAGGCCGATCTCACCGTGGTCGACTTCATCGAATACCTGGTGGAGGCAGACGAAGGCACCAAAGTCATCGCTGTCTTTCTGGAAGGGCTTCCCCCTGGGGACGGCAAACGCTTCATGCGCGTTGCACGACGCGCGGCGGTGTTGGGCAAACCCATCCTCGTGCTTAAAGTGGGACGCTCCGACCAGGGCCGGCAAGCCGCGCTGTCGCACACCGCAGCACTCGTTGGCAAGGATGCCGTCTACGAGGCGGCATTTCGCCAATGCGCCGTGGTGCGCGTAGCCGATCTGGACGACTTGTGGGAGGCGGGCTATTTGTTTAGCGCGGTGCCGCGTTTAAGCCGAGACGGTGGGGTTGGCGTCCTGTCCAATTCAGGGGGCATGAACTCACTGTTCGCCGACATCTGCGGCGAAGCGGGCGTTCCGGTTCCGCCGATCGGCGATGCAACAACCGAAGAAATCGAACGCCTGCTGGCGGGTCGGGGCAGCGCGGGCAACCCGGTGGATGCGAGCGGGCAACTGACCAAAGACAGTTTGCACGACATCCTGCGATCGCTTCAAGACGACCCACAAATCAATCTGATCACACTTGCACTGACGGCTCTGGCTTCAGGCAAGCGCTCGCTCGACATTTCTCGCAATGTCTGTGCGGCCTATGCGAAGGCCAGCCTTCCCTTTGTCGTGCTGTGGGCATCGAGCACCACCGCGCATGGCGTTGTCACTGCCCAGACTGCTGGCTTCATGCAGATCCGTGAGGCTGGAATTCCGATGTTTCAAGAACCCACCAAATGCGCGCGCGCGCTGCGGTGGCTGCGCGACTACCATGCGGGGCGCCAAGACGTCGTCAAGCAGTTGCAGGCTCGCGATGAAGCCTTGAGCGATCATGGCGCGCCTGTCACTGGCGATCATGTCCAAGGCCTTCAGCTCTTGTCAGACGCGGGCATTCCTGTGGCCGTGACGCTGGTGGCCACCGGTCTTGCCAGCGCCCTGGAATGCGCGGGCCGCATCGGCTATCCGGTCGTTCTCAAGATCGATGCGCCCGAACTCCTGCACAAGACCGAAGTGGGCGGCGTTGAACTGAACGTCGGTGACGCACAGGCGCTTGCGTCGGCCTACGCGAACGTGTGGGGGCGCACGTCTGCACTGGGCGAGCGCCGGCGTGTGCTGGTGCAGCAACAGGTGAGTGGGGGTGTCGAATTCATCCTGGGCGGCATGATGGATCCTGTCTTCGGCCCTGTGGTGATGCTGGGTGCGGGCGGCGTGTGGGTAGAAGTTGCCGACGATATTTCCCTGCGCGTGGCCCCGGTGGATGCCGACACGGCGAAGTCGATGCTGGCTGAATTGAAGAGCGCAAAACTGCTTCAGGGCTTGCGAGGGCAGCCGCCTCGTGATGCCGATGCACTGATCGACGCCCTTGTCCGATTCAGCCGCCTGCTGGTGTCTTGCGCTTCGCAAGTGGCCGGGTTGGAGGTCAACCCGATTCTTGTCTTGCCCAAGGGGCAAGGGGTGCGTGCTGTGGATATGCTTGTTTTGCCAATCAAGGAGTGAATCAATGGGCGAGAAAATTTCATCCAAACCGTTTCTGCGGCGATCGAGCCTGATCATGCCGGCCCACAACGAACGCTTCGTGGCCAAGGCGCACACCTGCGGCGCTGATGCGATCTGCATCGATCTTGAAGATTCCGTGTCGCCGCACAAGAAAAGCGAAGCACGTGCGGCAGTGCGCCACGCCATCCCACTCGTGGCCAAGGGGGGGGCTGATGTTTTGGTGCGGATCAATTCCGAATGGGAGCTGGCGTTTCTGGATCTGGATGCCGCCGTCGCTCCGGGCGTCACTTGCATCCAGCTACCGAAGGTGGACGCACCCGAGACCATTTACGCCATCGACAAACTGATCGAAGACCGTGAGCGCCGCCAGGGTCTGCCGCCCGGCGCAATTGAGTTGGCCGTTGGCATGGAGACAGCCAAGGGCTTGGTGCGCGACATGGAGATTGCATGCGCAAGCCCGCGCATCCGAACCATATCCTGCGGCATTGAAGACCTGGCCACTGACCTGGAGGTCGAACTGACTGACGATGCCTGGGAACTGTTTTATTCCAAGACCCGGCTTGTTGTGGTTGCAAGTGCGCATGGCCTGCAACCCCAGGGCCTGGTGGGCCGGGTGTCCGACTACCGCAACCTCGATGCTTTCCGTGCAACCGCGCTTCGCTCCAGGCGCCTGGGATACCGCGGCGCCAGTTGCATTCATCCTGATCAAGTGGCCATATTGAACGAAGTCTTCAGCCCAAGCGAGGCTGAAATTCAGAGAGCAAAGAAAATTTTAGCCTTGGGTGAGCAGGCAGAAGGCCTGGGCAAGGGGGCCTTCGGTGTCGATGGCCAGATGGCCGACATCCCCACGGTGGAGCGGGCCCGCAGACTTCTGTACCGGGCAAAAGTGATTCAGGACAGAAAGGACCGCAACAAATGAGTTCGCCCACCACATCGGCCGAAGCCGGCGTACTGGTCGGTGTCGACATCGGCGGCACCTTCACCGACATCGTGGCCGCGATGCCCGACGGCCGCATGATCTCAGCCAAAGTCAGGTCCACGCCCAGCGA
The DNA here is from genome assembly GCA_947476285.1 of Comamonadaceae bacterium. GTDB lineage: Bacteria > Pseudomonadota > Gammaproteobacteria > Burkholderiales > Burkholderiaceae_C > Ramlibacter. The sequence continues at coordinate 12,925 of CANJPU010000008.1, forward strand.
TTTTTCTCTGGGCATTTGCGACGGGCTCGCGCAGCTCTTCAAGCAACAGGGCCAGGGGCTCGCGCCGGTGGTGCAGATCAACCACGGCACCACTGTGGCCACCAATTGCATTCTGGAGCGAAAGGGCGCGCGCACCGCGCTCTTGACAACATCTGGGTTTCGCGATGTCTTCGAGATCGGCAGGGTGCGCGTGCCAGTGCTCTATGACCTCAACTATCAGAAGCCCGCTCCTCTGGTCGAGCGTCTGTGGCGCCTTGAGATCAACGAACGCGTCGGATCGCAAGGCCAGGAGCTTGCCGCCATCGACGAGAAAGAGGTGGAGCGACATATCGACCGCATGACCGAAGGCGGCATCGATGCGGTGGCGGTGTGTCTCTTGAATTCCTACGCCAATCCGGCGCACGAGCGGCAGATTGGCGCTTTGCTGGCCAAGCGACCCGGTTTGTATTTCTCACTGTCCTGCGATCTGCTTCGCGAGATCGGCGAATACGAGCGCACCAGCACCACCGTGATGAACGCCTACCTGATGCCCGTGGTCAGCCGCTATCTGGAGAAGCTGCGCTCGGGCCTGGGCAGCCTGGGTTTTCAAGGCGGCGTCATGGTCATGGGCTCGAACGGCGGACTGATGGAGGTGCAGGCCGCAGCCGAGCAGCCCGCATTCATGATCGAGTCCGGGCCTGCTGCGGGCGTTATCGCCGCGCAGGCGATTGGGCGGGTGTGCGGGTACCCCAACCTGATCACCTTCGACATGGGAGGAACGACAGCCAAGGCCAGCATGGTGGAGGACGGCAAGGTCAGCGAAAGCCCCGAGCTTGAAGTGGGCGGCGGAATTTCATACGGGCGCAAGCTCATGGGCGGTGGCGGCTATCCAGTGCGTTCCACCGTCATTGATCTGGCCGAGGTGGGCGCCGGGGGTGGCTCGCTGGTGTGGTTCGACGAGGCCAACGGCCTGCACGTCGGGCCGCAAAGCGCAGGCGCCGACCCTGGGCCTGCATGCTATGGGCGCGGTGGCCAAGAGCCCACCGTCACCGATGCCTGCTCCGTGTTGGGCTACCTTGGCGATTCCATCGCAGGTGGGTCCGTGGTGCTCCATCGCGACCGAGCGCAGGCGGCCATCACGCAGAAGGTCGCCAATCGCCTGGGCAAGCCTGCAGAAGAAACCGCCTATGGCATCTACGAGATTGCGGCGGCCAACATGATGCGGGCCATCAAGGCGGTTTCGATCGAGCGGGGCCGCGACCCGCGTGACTTCACCCTGATGGCTTTTGGCGGCAACGGGGCATTGTTCGCCTGCCAAATAGCGGCGGCGATTCAAATGAAGAAGGTGTTGATTCCGCCGCTTGCAGGGCTTTTCAGCGTCATCGGCTTGCTCGCCGCAGATGTGAAAAATCACTTGGTCATCAGCTTGAAACGCAAACTGCACGAGCTCGGTCCGGGCGATCTGGCCAAGCTGTTTGCCGCCGAAGAGAGCGACTATGTGGAGCGCCTTCGCAAACACGGGCGTGCCGTGCAGAAGACCGAGCGCACAGTGGACCTTCGCTATGCCGGCCAGAGCTACCACCTCAGTGTCCCGGTGCCGGCCGGCCCGATCGACGCTGATGCCCAAGCCCAACTGATCGAAGCGTTTCACAAAGAGCATCACAAGAACTACGGGCACAACGCACCCGGTGAGGCTGTTGAGTTGGTCAACCTTCGATTGACCGCGGTGCAGCGACCCGGCATTTCCTCCGATGCATTGAGCAAGATGGCAAGGGCGGCCTATCCGATGTCGCGCGCCAACGACGCATCGCCAACGCGCGCCGCGTTCTTCGGGGTCGAACTGGGTTGGCAGCAGACCCGCGTGTTGCCAGCGCGCGCCGACATTCCGGCCGCGGGAATCGCCGGGCCGGTGATCATCGAAGAATACGACGCCACCATATTGATTCCTCCGGGGTGGACCGCCACGCTTGACGCGAACCAGAACATCGTGATGAACAGGCAGGGGCAAGACAATGATTAAGATCGATCCGATCGCGCTGGAGCTGATGAACAACAGCCTGTCGTCCATCACCGATGAGATGATGATCACCACGCACAGAACTGGCTATTCCGGGTCCATCAAGTACCTGATGGATTTTTCCGCCGCACTGTTCAATGCGCGCGGTGACATGATTGCCCAGGGCGTCGCCCTGCCTCACCACCTGGGTGCGATGCCCGGTGCGTACCAGTCCATCATGGCGAAGTTCAGTGACGAGATCTATCCGGGGGATTTGTTTGCGTTGAACGATCCTTATGAGGGCGGGACCCACCTGCCGGACATCTATTTGTTCAAGCCGATCTTCGTTGGCGAGGTGTGTGTGGGGTATGCGGTGCTCATGGCGCACCACATTGATGTCGGCGGCCGCACGGCCGGCTCGATGGCGGCGGACAACACCAGCATCCATCAAGAGGGATTGAGGCTACCCCCCTTGAAACTATACGAACGCGGTGTTCCCAACCGCGCAGTGTTCGACATCATCGGCAAGAACGTGAGAATTCCAGACAAAGTGTTTGGCGACTTGCGCGCCCAGGCGGCGGCCTGCGCCATTGCCGAGCGCGGCATCCAGGCGATGGTCAAACGCCATGGACTGGAGACTGTGCAAGCCTACTGGGATGAGCTGCTCAATTACACCGAGCGCATGATGCAAAAGGTGATTGGCGACATGCCCGATGGCTCCTACACCTTTGAGGATTTCGTCGACGACGATGGCATGACTGGCGAGCCGGTTCGCATCGCGGTGAAGCTGGACGTGCTGGGCGACGCGGTCACGGTCGATTTCACCGGAAGCTCGCCGCAGGCCAAGGGCGCGATCAACAGCACCTACTGGTACACCATCTCCTGTGTTCAGGCCGTCTTTCGTTGCCTGGTGCCGCCCCAGACACCCAACAACGCCGGCGCGTTCCGACGCATCAAGGTGATTGCACCTGAGGGCAGCTTCGTCAACCCGAGATATCCTGCCGCGGTGGCTGCGCGGGGTGTCACTGGCTATCGAATCGATGACGCGATTCTGGGCGCGCTGTCCAAAGCGCTGCCGGGGCAGATACCCGCGGCCAGCGAAGGGGGCAACACTTCGTTGCGCATGGCTGGCAGCGACGAGAGCGGGCGCCAGTTCATCTTGATGGAAGTGGTGTGCGGCAGTCGCGGCGGACGCCCCACCATCGATGGCATCGAGGGAGTCAACAACCCCACCCAGAACTTGTCGAACACGCCTGTCGAAGCACTGGAGGCGGACTTTCCGGTGCGCGTCAAGCAATACGGATTCGTACCCGACACCGGCGGTGCGGGGCAGTTCAGAGGCGGAATGTCGCTGGTGCGCGAGTGGGAGTACCTGACCGACGCGATGCTGCAAGTACGCTCGGACCGTTCGCGTTTCGTGCCTTGGGGAGCGCAAGAAGGTTGCCCGGGAACCGGATCGGAGAATCTGCTTAACGCGGGGTCGGCCAATGAGGTTCGCCTGGCTGCAAAGTTTGTGCGGGACGTTCACAAGGGCGATCGATTTCGCCACATCACGCCGGGAGCGGGCGGCTACGGAAACCCATTGAAGAGGGACGCCCAAGGTGTTCTCAAAGACGTCCTCAACGGAAAGTTGAGCACCGAATATGCGCGCCGAGTGTATGGCGTGGTGCTTGACCTTGCGAACCAAGCCGTTGATACGCAGGCGACTCATGCAGAGCGTGCGCGTCTGGCGAGCCACCCATCAGCCGCATCGACTGCTTAAGGTAAGTCACTCACTACGCCAAGGAGAAATCGTCATGAAACTACGTTGCGCATTTTTCAGGACACAGGCCTTGCACCTGCTTGCCTGCTTGTCGTCCATCTGTCTTCTGGGAGCACCTGGGGTAGCGGCAGCGGCCGATGCTTCTCCTGCCGCGATTCAGGCTTCGATCAACTACGCCAAGCAGAACCTGCCGGCGGTCAGCCCCGAGTTAATTCGGGCTGCGGCCAAGGAGGGTAAGCTGATGCTCAACCACATGGCCTGGGGGCCTGAGCAGGCCATCATGCTCAAACAGTTCAACGCCGCATTTCCGTTCATCAAGGTTGACACCAGTGAAGGCAGTGGCGGCCAGCAGTTGGCCCGCTTCCAGGCTGAAGCCGGCGCACGGCGCGGCGAGGGCGACGTGTTTCAGGTGAGCAATGTGGCTGCGATCGATGCCCTGGTGGCGCAGAACGCAGTGCTAAAGCACGCCCTTGGGGATGACGCCCTGTTCGGTGCGGGCGACAAAAGCACCGGCTACTGGTACTCGATACACAACACGACGCCATTGATCGCCTACCGCAAGGGCGCCCTCACGCCTGCGGAGTTGACCAAACTCTCGACCTGGGAAGGCGCGCTGGACCCGGTCTTCAAGGGCCGCGTCGGGGTGCCTGATGTTTCATCGGGCGGGCTGGTGGTGGCGGGCTATTACTTGTTCCGCACCCGATATGGAAAAGAATACTTCACCAAGCTGTCGCAAAACCAGCCCAAGATTTACGTGGCACTTAATCCGTCCCTCGATGCCTTGGTTGCCGGCGAGGTTGACTTCATTCTCATGGCCAGTGTGGTGGGCTCTACCCGGCACTGGGCCAACAAGGCGCCGATCAATTTCATCGAATCGAGCCCTAAGTGGGGCAGCCAGACGCCGCAGTTTATCTCTGCCTACGCACCCAATCCGAACGCGGCCAAGCTATACCAGGAGTGGTCGTTCTCAAAACCGGTTCAGGAGCTTTGGCAGAAGTTGGTTGGCGCCCCGTCGGCCAGGAAGGGCGTGGCCGATACGCGTCCCTACATCAAGGAGCCGTGGTTCAAGTCGGTGAGCGAAACCACCGCGATCGACTGGGACCAAGTGGGCAAGAACCAGAAATTGATCTTTGAAGAATTTAACCAGAGCTTGAAGAAAAGGAAGTGACCGACGGGTTGACTTGATGGTCCGTGCAGGAGGGTTCAGGCTGTGGGTCTGCTCTATCCTGCCTTGATGGATTCGCCAGGCGCGGTTCCCGGTGGCTTCTTGTGCTCTCCTGGGTCGCTCATGCGGCCGCCCCAAGCCAACAGCACGCCATTGATCCAGAACACCACCAGCAAGCCCACCAGCGAAGCCAGCCCGCCAAAAAGTGCGGGTCCGACCACGCGCGCGACATTGTTTGCAGTGACCCGCAGACCGATGGCCTCTCCGACGCGGCCTTCTTCGGCGCTGTTGAACATGAGCATCAGCGTCAGCGGCATCATGCAGCCTTGGGCAGTGCCAAACACAAAAGCCAGGACCGCCAGGATGACTGTGTCGGTCACCAGCGGCACCAGCATCAATACAGCGGCAGCGCCATAAAACGCAATGGCCAACAGCCGCTTCTCGTTGACCCAGGTAGTGAGGTGGACCATGCCGATTCGCACGCAGAACGAACCGGCCGCCATTGCCGCGAGCACAAAGCCGATCGCGGACGCGGACACCCCGACACCATGCGCATAGATGGGCAGGAACATCTGAAAAATGTCGTTGCCAAGCTGCGCGAGTGTGCTGATGACGAGCATGGGCCGCAGCCGGCGATCAGCAAGCGTGTGCAGAAGGTTTCCACTGCTTCTGACCTTGGGTTCGCTGCGCGGCAGCACCTTTCCCCAGATGAGCAGGCAGGCGACGCCTGAGAGCAGGACGATGGAAATCCCGGCACAGGCCATCCCGTAGCCGAAGTGGTCGATCGTGAAGCCAGCGAACAGCGGACCGACGAAGTTTGCCACTGACCCCGCCATCGCATAGTTGCTGAAGTTTCTGGTTCGCTCGTGCGGCTGGCTCAAGGAGCCGACCACGCTTTGCCCGATGACGACGAGCAAGGCGTGCGTCAGCCCGAGCAGGGTGGAAGCGACGTAGAGCGATGCCAAGGTCGGAAAGAACAGGGGAACGAGCATGCCGCAGGCGCCGACAGCCGTGCCGCCGGCCAGCAGCCACGTCGGGTGGAAGCGGTCAGAAAGCACACCGATCGGCCAGGAGAGCAACACAGGCAAGGCATACATCATGGCCATCACGCCGCCAACGCCGGCGGCGCTGGCGCCGAGATTCAGGCTGTACAGGGAGAAGACAATTCGCGCCGCAGCGATGCCGATGAAGACGATGACGTTGAGAGCCAGGATCAGGAAAATTGCCATCTTGGCGGCCGAAGGCCTCTTGCTACAGACTTAAGTTTCATGGATTCTATGCTAAAGTAATTCTTAATCTGATTCGGGTTGTCTGCGTTGCTTGTGCCTGCTCACTCGAAGGTGCATACGACCTCATGCCCTATAGGTTCGGCGCACTTTTTGGAAGCTTCATTCACACCGAGCAAGCGCAACTCACCAGGAGCCATGCAATGACCTGTGCTTTCGAAGTTGAAGCGCTAACGCCAGGGTTTGGCGTCAAGCTCACTGGCGTCGACCTCGAGTCTGCCATTCGCGACCCCGCCTTCCTCAAGGATTTGCGATCGCTCGTTGATTCGCGGCTGGTGGTCTACGCACCCGGGCAAAAACTCAGTCCACGCGCGTTGCAGGACCTCGCCGCAAGCTTTGGCCCGCCGGCCAACATCAAGTGGGCGGGGTACGACGCGCATCATGTACCCGGCTGCGAGTGGATCAAGGTCATCTCCAATGGGCTTGCGCCCGACGGCAAGCCCTATGGCGATGGAAATGCCAGCGCGCAGATCTGGCACACCGACGCAACATGGGAAGTCCCCGTCGGCCACGTCGCCTTCTACTGCCGCCAAACACCAGAACCCCCGCCAAAGACCTACTTCAAGAACATGATCGCAGTGTATGAAGCGCTGCCCGAAGAAACAAAGAATCGGATTGCTCGGTTGCGTGCGATTCATCATCTCTATCCCAAGCAGATCGAAGTGAAGGTTCACGAGGAAGGGCCATCGCTTCCTCGTGAACGCCGAGAATTGGGTTTCGCCCATCCCCTGGTGCGGCGTCACTTCGGCACCGACAAACCGATCCTGTACCTGCCCACGCGCAGGGACAGCGTCATACCGGGCATGTCGGACGAACAAGCACATGCACTGCTTGACGAACTGTGGTCCTTCGCGCAGCGCGATGATTTCTCCATCGGCGTTCCCCTGCGGGCCGATGACGTCGTCCTGTGGGACAACCGGGCCTGCGTGCACAGCCGCGACGGTTGGCCCGAAGATCAGACCCGCATCATGTGGCATGTGGCGGCTTTCGGCGAGGCATCCACGCCGATGTTTCCGCGTCAGAGCCTCAATGTCATAGGCCTGACGCCGGAAGCCGCAAGCAAGGTGCTTCTGGGCGAAGACGCAGCCTACTGAAAACACAAGCTCAATCAAGGAGACAAACATGTACCAGTTCCAGAAGCTGCGCTGCGCCGCGTTCGCATCGGCTGTCGCGATGGGTTTTGTCCTGTCCGCCACCTGCGTTTCGGCGCAGACTGCGGCCTACCCGACCAAGCCGATCCGGCTGGTCGTACCCTATCCGCCGGGTGGGAACACCGACGTCCTGGCCCGCGTTGTCGCACAGAAGCTGAGTGAAGCCATCGGCCAGCCCGTCGTCATCGACAACCGTCCAGGGGCCAACTCGCTCGTTGGTACCCGGGCAGCCCTGGCTGCACCTGCAGATGGCTACACGCTGCTGATGGCCAACAGCACGACGGCCGTGCTGCCTTTCATCGCTGCGACGTCCACCGGCTACACCCTAGACGACATCCGAGCGATCGGACCCATGGGAACGGTTCCGACGGTGCTCGATGTCCCGCCATCGCTGCCAGTGAAGACCGTCGCCGAGCTGATCGCCTACGGCAAGGCGCGTCCGGGCACGCTCAACATCGGCCAGATCGGGGGGCAGACAACTCTGGTGGCTGAGCGCTTCAAGTATCTGACGGGCCTGGACATGGTCTACATCAGCTACCCCGGCGCGACCCAGGCCTTGACCGCCGTGACCACGGGAGACATTCACATCTTCTTCGACGGCGCACCGACCAGCATCCCGCTCCACAAGGGCGGCCAGATCCGGATCATCGCTGTTGGGGCCGACAAGCGTCTGGAGGCGCTGCCGGATGTTCCGACCTTCAAGGAGCAAGGCCTGCCGGCGATGTCCATCAACATCTGGTATTCAGTGGCTGTCTCGGCAAAGGTCCCTGATGCGGTTTACCAAAAGCTCGCGAGCGCCATGGCCAAGGTGCTGGCCGACCCAGAACTCAAGTCGAGGATGAGGGCGGCTGGTGGCGAGCCCTGGGGTGCAAGCCTGCTGGAATTCGAGCAGTTCATCAAGAAGGATGCAGAAGCGTACAAGGAAGACGCGCTGCGCTCTGGCTACAAGCTCCCATCCTGAGTCGAAGCGGGAGCCCGAGCGATGATTCGTTGAGCCATCTCTAGCTTAAATAGAGATCGACAAGCCAATGAGATCTTCAAGCTCGGAGTGTGCCAGGCCATCGACCTTTTCGATGAGCTTCAGACCTTGCGGCGTGCAGGCCAGCGTGGCGATGTCCAAGTAAATGCGTTTGACGCAGCCACCCGCAGTGAGCGGGTAGCTGCATTGCTTGACGATTTTGCTCTCGCCAGTCTTGGTCAGCAACTCCATCATCACCCAGATTTGTTTGGCCCCGATGGCCAAGTCCATGGCGCCACCCACGCCCGGGATGGAGTCTGCTTCGTCAGTGCTCCAATTGGCGAGGTCGCCCGTACTTGAAACCTGATAAGCCCCGAGCACGCAAATATCAATATGGCCGCCGCGAATCATGCCAAAGCTGTCGGCATGATGAAAGAACGAGCCTCCCTTGAGCAGCGTGACGGGCTGCTTGCCGGCGTTGACCAGGTCATAGTCTTCTTCGCCCGGCGGCGGCGTGGGGCCCATACCCAAGACGCCGTTCTCGCTGTGCAAGATGATTTCACGACCCCCGAGGTGTTCCCCGACAAGAGTGGGTCGCCCGAACCCGAGGTTGACAACCGCGCCCTCGAATATGTCCTGCGCCACACGCGCAGCGAGCTGATCTTTGGTGCGTCTTTGGTAAGCCATGGTCATGCTGCCTGCTTGGAGCCGACGGCCGGACTGGAGACGCGGTCAATCTTGACGATCTTGTGAACGAAGATGCCGGGGGTGACGATGGTTTCGGGATCCATCTGGCCCAGCTCGACGATTTCATGCACGCTCGCCACGGTGCGCTGTGCGGCCGTCGCCATCACTGGCCCGAAGTTGCGTGCGGTCTTGCGGTAGCTGAGGTTGCCCCAGCGGTCCCCCGTCTCGGCCTTGATCAGCGCCACATCGCCATGGATCGGATATTCCAGCACATACTGCTTGCCGCTGATCTCACGCGTTTCGCGGTCGCCAGCCAGGCGCGTGCCAAAGCCCGTGGGGCAGAAGAAGGCACCAATGCCGGCGCCGGCCGCGCGGATGCGCTCGGCCAGATTGCCCTGCGGCACCAGCTCCAGCTCCAGCTTGCCGCTGCGGTACAGGCCGTCAAACACATGACTGTCGGCCTGGCGCGGAAAACTGCAAATGATCTTCTTCACCCGGCCCGCCTTGAGCAGGGCCGCCAAGCCGTATTCGCCATTACCGGCGTTGTTGTTGACGACGGTCAGGTCTTTGGCCCCCTGCTCGATCAGGCCCTCAACCAGCTCATTGGGAATGCCCGTGGTGCCGAAACCGCCGATCAAGACGGTGGAGCCATCTTTCACGCCTGCCAGCGCATCGGCCGCAGAGCGCGCAATCTTGTTGATCATTCCCCAAACACCCTATGCAAGGTTCGTCTTCGTCAGTTTCTCGATCGTCTGCGTGCACACTTCGTCGCACACCTCCATCAGTGCTTCATCGCTGATGTACTCCGGGTTGCCCTTGATGTGAATCCCAATGGACTCTGGCACATTCTGGGCGCGCATCACCGTCAAGGCGAGCTTATGGAATTGCTCGGTACAAACCACAACAGCGGGCAAGCCACGCTTGATCAACTCTGCGGTGCCATGGACACTCCACGACGTGCAGGCTCCTCAGTTGGCCATCCCTAAGATGGCTGCATCGTTCTCCTGCGCGATCTGGTCCATCAGGCTCGGCGGCGCTATGTGCGAAGAGGAAAACCTATACGTGGTGAACGACGCAATGCCCAAGGGCTGCAGCAGCACTTCCAGCCGCTCGCCCATCTTGCCAAAGCTCTTCCAGCCGTTTTCGACGAACGCAATCCGTTTGCCGCGCAGGCCCTCCAGCGTGGGCACTTTCAGTCGTCCATCCTTGGGCGGTATGGATGGGTCCAGATACTGCATGCTTGCGCTTGCGCCTTGCATCATGGTTTGCTCCTGTGAGGTTGATCGATGGCCACGGTCACCGGGTCGGTGTGCCCGAAGCTGGGTATGTAGGTGATGTGGTAGGCCTCGGGCCCTCCCGCCACCACAATGGCGATGTCTTCTGGCTTGCGGCAGATCAGGCACATTTGTTCGGGCGGGAAATCAAGGTACACGGGGCGCAAGAGGTTACGCTCTCTCGGAATATGCGAGCGCGGTATCTTGGTGTGCTCAAATAGGTGTTCCTGAATGCGCCGCTTGCTCCAGCCGGCCTGCGCAAAAAACTTTGCATGGCCCGGATTCATCACCACCATCGGGCTGCCCACCGCGCGAAGGTAAGTGTTGTAGCCATAGCAGCGCATCGCATCGGCCAGCATGTGCAGCACGTTCTCTGGCTCCAGGTACTGTGCCAGGATATTGGCGGTGCCTTGCCCGCCAAAGGCAGTGACCGTGCTTTGCTCCCGAGCGAACCCGTGTTCGACATGGTAGGGTTCCCAAGGGGTCTCTTCGTCCAGCTCGCCAAAGCAGAAGGTGAACTTGCCCGGCATGCCGTGCGTGGCCTTGTCGATCTCGCCAGGGGTGGCGCCACCGCAATTGATCATGATCAGTCGCAAGGCTCTGCCGATGGTGGCATTGGCGCGCCAGCCCGGCCCCAGGCATCCGCGCCCGCCGTTGATGTCGAGTTCCTTGCGGATCGGCCCATTCACCACCAGGATGGGCGAGACCGGATTGGTGGTGGCCTGTATGCCAAGCAGGTTGAAATCAGGCGTTGCAATCGCCTTGAGTGCAGCGACGATCACAGGAAAGTATTGCGGCAGGCATCCGGCCATGACCGCATTGATCGCAGCCTTTTCCACCGTGACAGGAACGTCATTGGGCATGAGCTGGACGATCACCGCATCAGGAGCCATCCCCATGTATTCGATGACTTCAAGCACAGCCTCTTCGGTGGGGGGAACCACCGGCAGTCCGTCAGTGAAGCCGCGGTCGTACATGTCCGACTGCAAGGCGCGGTTGTCGTCGGTCGTTTGCCATCTGCGCGCGCTGAGCGTGATCGTGGACATGAATTCACCCTAATTGTTCGGAATGGGACCTGTCTGCTCGGGCTCAGACAAAGAAGGAATCAGGCACTGCGGGTCAAAAGGGACTCGCGGGTCGAGGACGGCACAATGATCTCCCCAACAGCCACCCCTGTCGATATAGAAGATCCGAAAACTGATTTTGGCCACGAATTCTCAACTTCCGGCGGATGTGACGATGCCAGCCTGCAGCCAGGCCTGAGCCTCAGTTCGTAAAACAAAAAAGTGTTTTCTCATCAGTCGCACTTGCGTCGAAGCGGCCACGCCCTAGAATTCCATCGATTAGAAGTGGACTCGGGGCATAAGCCCTCATCATTCAATACAGTAGGAGACTCAGCATGATTACGCATTCCGGACGGACTCTTCTCGCTGCAGTTGCAGCAAGCTTGATGGCAAGCACAGCAATGGCTGCCGACACCATCAAACTAGGGCTTAGTGTGCCAATGTCAGGTGGAGGAGCCGCCTGGGGGCTGGGAAGCCAGTGGGCTTGCAAAGAAGCCGCCCAGGAGATCAACGCGGCTGGCGGCGTCAAGGTGGCTGGCAAGGTCTACGAGTTTTCTTGCATCGCGTACGACAACAAGTACACATCGGCAGAAGGCACCAAGGTTGCTCAGACGCTTCTTAATAGAGATGGCGTCAAGTTCGTGGTTGGCATTGTCGGTACGCCGCCGTATCAGGCGCTGCAGTCGCTGTCGGAGCGTCAAGGTGTTCTGATCTTCACCCACAGTTGGTCGAGCAGCACCAAAGGCCCCAAGTTTCCACTCACGTTCACGGCAGCCAACACGCCCAACGAGATCTTTCCCAGCTTCATCAAATACATCGCTTCAGCCAACCCGCAGGCCAAGACGGTCGCTCTGCTCGGCGCGAACGACTCCACTGGCAAGGAAGTCGAGCCCAAGTCCCTTAGCGCCTGGAAGGACGCTGGTGTGCAGGTTGTAGGGAGTGACTTCTATGAGCGCGGCACCACCGACTTCCAGCCCATCGCATTGCGCCTCACCTCAAAGTCCCCGGCCATCATCGATTTGGGTGCCATCTCGCCTGGCGATGCCGGTCTGATTTTGAAGGAGCTCGCGGCTCTGGGGTGGAAGGGTGTGAAAGCCTGGGGTGCGGGGTCTGGCGCCGAAGACGTTGTTGCGACAGCGGGCGCGGCCGCAAATGGTGTTTACATGTCGCTGGGCGTGCCCTACGGCACGAGCGCAGTTCCCGGCCCACTTGCCAAACTCAACGAAAAGGCGCTCCCGGTACTGGGCGTGTCCCTCGGCGCCAGCCACATTGCGGTGTACGACACGGTTCACGCGCTCAAGGCTGGAATGGAGAAAGCACAGAGCGTAGAGCCCACCAAGGTGGCGGCAGTTCTGCCATCGGTGCGGTTTAACACTCTCTACGGTGGGACAGCCGGCTTCGGTGGAACCAGCACTTACGGTTCGCCGCAACAAACCCTTCTGCCTTACTTCGTGACCCAGGTGCGCGAGGGCAAGCTGGTGGGGGTGTCTCGTATGGACGGTCCAAAGGGCAACTGACTTCACGGTATTGAGCATCCTGCAGGGGTAATTGACGCATGCAAACTGTGATCCAGCTCGCCACAATTTGCCTGCAGGTCAGTTCTGTTTACATACTGTTTTCACTGGGGTTGACACTGGTTTACGGTGTCATGGGGATCGTCAATTTTGCCCACGGACAGATCTTCGCGCTGTCCGCGCTGATCGTCGCGGTCACCATTCCACCTCTGGCCAGTGCCGGCTTCTCGGTACTGACAGCCTATACGCTGGCGAGTTTGCTTGGATTCGTGGTTGCGGTGACTGCGGGGATATTGGTCTACATTTTCTTTCTCCGCTTCTTCTGGAGCGACCACAACGGCTCGTTCATCTTGACGATAGGCATCGTGCTGTTTACAGACGGTGTCCTGCTCGCCTTGTTTGGAGGAAACGTTCGGCAGGTGCCGGACGTATTCAATGGCGATGCCATTTCAGTGTTCGGTGCGCGTGTGGCATCGCAACGCTTGATCCCTTGTGCGGTGGCGATTGTGGCCACGCTTGTGCTGTACCTGGCACTGGCTCGAACGAAACTGGGCCTAGCATTGCGGGCTGTGGCGGCTGATCATGAGGCCGCGATGCTGCAGGGTATTCCCTATGCACGCATCGCTTTCCTCGGCTTTGTCATCGCGACGGCGCTTGCCGCAATCGCAGGCGCGGTGATCGCTCCCCTTGCTGCCGTGTCCCCCAATCTGGGTGCCGACTACATCATCAGGGGCTTCATCGCAGTGATCCTGGGTGGGCTGGGGAGCGTGTCCGGCGCGATTCTTGGATCAATATTCATCGCCGTCATTGAAACCGTTGGCGGTTTTTACTTCGACGCATCTTCGGCCAACATACTGATCTTTGTTCTTGTGATCCTGGTTCTGCTCTTGCGTCCAAGAGGCTTGTTGGGACATGCATAAACTCTCGGCCCGTTGGCTGCTGGCTTTTTGTGTGCCAGCGCTCGCCCTTTCCGTGTTCGTCACTGATCCTTACCGGCTCAGCCTGCTGAATCTGATCGCCATCAGTGCGGTCATTGCGGCCAGCCTTCGCTTTGTCATGCTGATTGGTGAGCTCAATATGGCTGTGGCGGCTTCCATGGGCCTGGGCGCCTACGGCGCGGGTGCGGCCACCACCATGTTTCAACTGCCATTCTTGAGTTCTCTCATGATTGGAGCGCTGGTCGCCACGATCATCTGCACGGTGTTTGGTGCGATCACACTGCGCGCCAAAGGTCCCTATTTCATGCTGATGGGGTTTGCCTTTTCAGAATTCATGAGAATCCTCTATACCAGGAGCGACTGGCTCGGTGGCAATTCGGGGCTGGTAGGAATATTCCCGCCAAAGTATATGACGCCCTGGATGCCGACCTTCGTTGTCGTGGTCGCGATCATCCTGCTTGCTTTGCTATTTTGGTTGGAAAATCTTGACTTCGGTAGGGTCCTCGTCGGAATCCGTGACAACGAAGAAGTGGTACGCACGGTGGGCATCAACGTGACGCTCTATAAGATTTTGTGCGTCTCGATTGCCTCATTTTGCGCAGGCGCGGCAGGGGCACTCCATGCCTTTGTGAACAACGTCATCAGCCCCGCTGATTTTGGTTTTCTGGTGGGCGTCTTTGCGCTGAGTTACGTCAAGATCGGCGGTGAGTCGACGATTGTCGGACCAATCTTGGGCTCGATTCTTCTGGTCCTGCTCGGAAGCTACGCATTGGGGCTGGGCACTGGAGAGCACCTGTTCTATGGGGCGGTCATCGTCTTCAGTATGTTGTTGTTGCCCGGTGGCATTTTGGGCCTTGGCTCCAAGTGGTATCGCTTGGCAATGGCAAAGCGGCGTGGCCTGTCTGCTCCTGCAAGCCCGAACTAGCATGACAAGCTCAGCAAGCGCAGCGGTGGATAAATCCGCCCCCCTTCTTGCCGCTTCCAATTTGACACGGCGCTTTGGCGGTTTGGTGGCCGTGTCAGATCTCAGCATGGAAGTCTGGCCAGGGGAAATCGCCGGCCTCATCGGGCCCAATGGCGCTGGCAAGAGCACGACCTTCAATATGTTGAGCGGGTTTCTCAAGCCCTCGAGTGGTCGGCTCATGCTTTTTGGAAAAGATTGCACCGGGAAGTCACCGCTGGCGATCAGCAGAATGGGCCTTGTCAGGACTTTCCAGCACGGCAGCCTGATTCCGAGCATGACTGTTCGGGACAACATTCTTCTCGGAACCTTCCACAGCCTTTCTGGGCCCAAACACCGAGAGCGCAACTTGCGGGCAGAAGAGACCGCCGAGATCTTCGGCCTGAGCGATTACCTGGACTACATGTCTGGCGCATTGCCGCATGGGCTTCAACGCTTGGTCGGAATCGCGCTTGCGTTTGCGGCCAGGCCCAGGTTGCTTTGTCTGGACGAGCCACTGACCGGCCTGAATCAGACAGAGGTTGCCAGCACCCTGGAAGTGTTTCAGACCATTCGGCGCAGCTTTGACTGCTCCATCTTGCTTGTCGAGCACAACATGAAAGCGGTCATGACTGTCTGCGACAGAATCATCGTCATGCACCACGGCCAGTATCTGGCAAGCGGCACCCCGCGAGAGATCCAGGCCAACGACGACGTTGTCGCCGCATACCTGGGCAAGCGTCATGCAAAACAGTGAGATCTCGCTCCAAGTGCAGGGGCTGTGCGCCTCTTACGGTGTCACGCCTGCCATCCGGTCGGTGTCGCTGGAAGTCAAGCGCGGCACCATCGTCACCATCATTGGTGCCAACGGCGCAGGAAAATCGACGATCATCAAGACCATTTGCGGCTTGGTCAAGCCTACTGCTGGCAGCGTTCGGCTGTTCGGCGAGGAAGTGACCGGTCTTCCCACCCATGTGCTGGTGAAGAAGGGCATCTCAGTGGTGCCCGAAGGCCGGCGCCTCTTTACCAAGATGACGTTCAAGGAGAACCTTGAACTTGGCGCCTATGCAAGAAGTGATCGCATGGCCGTTCGACGCGACCTGGAACGCGTGCTGAATCTGTTTCCAGATCTTAAAGATCGACTGTCCACGGTTGTCGGCCGATTCAGCGGCGGGCAGCAGCAGATGGTGGCAGTGGCAAGGGCATTGATGAACGAGCCGCGAATCATGCTGCTTGACGAGCCCACCATTGGCCTGGCGCCAGCCGTGGTGGACCGCATATCGGAACTGGTTGTCGAGATCTCCCGCAGCGGCGTCGACATCCTCCTTGTTGAACAGAATGCAGAGATCGCCCTTGAGATCGCCAGTTACGCCTACATCCTGGAGGCCGGGCAGGTGATTGCCCAAGACGCTGCCAGTACGCTGGCCAAAAGCGAGGCCGTACAGAAAGCCTACATGGGTATTTGACATGACGAACTCACCGGAGAGAGCTGTTGGCAATTGACGACCCTGTTCACTATGACTTCATCGTTGTCGGTGGGGGATCGGCCGGATGCGTCCTGGCCAACCGCTTGTCGGCGAACCCGCGCAACACAGTGCTCCTGCTTGAAGCAGGCCCTCCTGACCGCGATCTTCGCATTCACGTCCCCGGCGCCTATGTTTTTAATCTCACCAATCCTGGCGTCACTCGCCACTGCTTGACCGAGCCCATCCCAGGCTTGAACGGCAGACGCCTGGATTGGCTGCGGGGGCAGGTGCTGGGGGGTTCGAGCGCGATCAATGGCCTCTTGTACATGCGCGGACAACGCCAGGATTTCGATGAATGGCGCCAGCTCGGAAACATCGGATGGGGTTATGAAGATTTGCTGCCGTATTTCCGCAAGGCTGAGTGCGCTGAGCAGGGTGAAAGCAAGTATCACGGTGGAGACGGCCCCCTGCATGTTTCAAACTTGCGCGCCAATTATGAATTGCATGACGCGTTCATCAGCGCGGCGGTGGATGCGGGCTATCCGCTGAACAATGACTTCAATGGCGAAACTCAGGAAGGGGCAGGGCGCTTTCAGCTCACCATAAAAGGCCGGCGCCGAAGCAGCTCGGCGTACGCCTATCTGAGCAAAGCAAAGTCCAGGCGCAATCTCACGATCCAGACCGGCGCTGTGGTTGACCGTGTGGTGTTTGAGGGGCAACGCGCGGCAGGTGTGGCGTACTCGGTCGGGGGTGTCAAGAGCACCGCGATGGCACGATCAGAGATCGTGCTGTCTGCCGGGACCATCGGCTCGCCGCTGATCTTGCAGCGCTCGGGCATCGGCGACGCCGATGAACTTGGCAGACTTGGGGTCAACATCGTTGCCAACGCACCGGCGGTCGGTCGAAACTTGCAAGACCATCTCGGGATGCGGCTGGTCTACCAGACAAACCGCCCCAATACGCTCAACGATGTTTACAGAAGTCCCATCAGGAAGCTGTTGACGGGTCTTGACTACATTTTTCGCGGACATGGCGCACTGATGATGGGGGCAGGGCCGATCGGCCTGTGCGCGAAGAGCAGGCCCGAGCTGCAGACACCTGACGTCCAGATTCTCTTCTTTGCAGGCAGTGCGGACGGCGTAGGTAAACCGCCTCACCCGTTTCCGGGGTGTTCTCTGGTTGCCGTGCCCGGGCGCATGAAGAGCCGTGGCTCCTTGCGTATTCGCTCCACAGATCCACACGACGATCCGATCATCGAACCGAACTATCTGTCAGCGCCTGGGGACTTGGCCAAACTGGTCGAAGGGGTCAAGATCGTGCGGCGCGTCATGTCCATGCCGTCCATCGCAAAGCAGGTGGTGCAAGAGTTCATTCCGGGCCAATCGGTCGCGGATGAAGCGGCCTTGGAGCAGTTTGTCCGTGACCGTGCATCCACTACGTTTCACTTTGTGGCCACCTGCGCGATGGGGCCGGGTGAAGACAGCGTTGTCGACAACACGCTTAGAGTGCGCGGCGTTCAAAATTTGCGCGTGGCCGATGCATCTGTGTGCCCTTTCGTCATATCCGGAAACACCAACGCCATTGCGATTGCCATCGGGGAAAAGGCGGCCGACCTGCTACTGCAAGTGGATGTCGGCCGCACAACCGCAGCCGTGGCTTGACGCCCGACCGCATAACTCATCACTCTGAAGGAAAGCCATGACACGACTGTTGCGCGCCTTTTTCACCTTGGGGATGTTCGGCCTGATGCTTATTGCCAGTCAGGCAGGGGCACAGATCTTTCCCTCGCAGCCCATCCGCCTGATCGTGCCTGTGGCACCAGGCGGCTCCACTGATTTGCTGGCCCGCACTCTGGGCCGGATCATCCAGGAGCAGACCGGCGCGACTGTGATTGTGGAAAACAAGGCCGGCGCTGGCGGCACCATCGGTGTGCAGGCGCTGACCCAGGCCGCGCCAAATGGCTACACACTGCTGATGACGGCGCCCGATGGCATCACGGTGCTGCCCCATCTGCGCAAGGACATTCCTTACAACGTCGAGCGCGACCTGTTGCCCATTGGGTTGGTCGCCGAGACCAGCTGGGTTTTCGCGATCAATCCAAAGGTACCCGCGCGCAACATGAAAGAGCTGGTCGCGCTGGCAGCGGCCAAATCAGGTGCGATCAGATTCGCATCGCCTGGCACCGGCACTTCGGCGCACCTCGTTACCGAAAACCTGGCGCTGATCGGCAACGTGCAAATGCTGCATGTTCCCTACAAGGGCGCGGGCCCTGCGACCACTGCGGTGCTCGCGGGCGAGGTTGACATGGTCACGACCTCACCCGCCAGTCTGAAGAATTTCCTGGACAGCGGCCAACTGCGCGGCCTAGCCATCACCGGCGGCAGCCGAGCGGTAGCGCTGCCCAATATTCCCACCATGGTGGAAGCGGGCTTTCCTGAGTTCGTGGCATCGGCATGGTTTGGTGTGTTCGCGCCCGCGGGCCTGCCTGCGGGGCGGGCCGAGAGACTCGAAGAAATCGTATCGGCCGCAGTGCGCCACCCGGATCTGCAAAAGCAGATTGCGTCCACAGGGCTGGATTCAAAGCTCATGAACCGAGCTGAATTCTCACGCTATGTCACCACGGATTCTTTGCGGTGGCGAAATGTGATCGAGAAGTCCAAGGTGGTGCTGACGGACTAAAGGACGGCTCACCAGCCCTATCCCACCACTCGGCCTGCTGATTTCGGCATCGCATCCAGAATGACGGTTTTCGTCTCAAGGTAGGCCAGGAGTCCTTCGGTGCCGCCCTCGCGGCCGATGCCCGATTGCTTGAAGCCACCGAACGCGATGCTGAAATCGGTGCGGAATGAGTTGTGTCCGACGGTGCCTGAGCGCAGTTGACGCGCCACCGCGTAGGCGCGCTCCACGTCGTTTGTGAACACCGAGGCGTTCAGCCCGTAGATCGTGTCATTGGCGATGTCGATCGCGTCGGCTTCGTTTTGTGCGGGAATCACCGATAACACGGGGCCGAAGATTTCCTCTCTTGCGATTGTCGAATCATTGTTGACATTGCCGAACACGGTTGGCTCGACGAAGAACCCACGATCGAGATTCGCAGGACGTCCACCTCCTGTCGCGAGCTTGGCGCCCTCGGCTTTGCCTTTTTCGATGTAGCCCTCGACTCGCTTGAGATGGTGGCGCGTCGCGAGCGGCCCCATTTCGGTGGTCGCGTCGAACGGGTCTCCCACTTTCACTTTTGCGAAGTGGAAGCTCAGCGCTTCCACCAACTCGTCGTGCCGATGGCTTGAGACAACGATGCGGGTCAGGGATGAGCAGACCTGCCCACACAGGAACCTACCCCGGTCAGCAATGGACTTGGCGGCGGTGTCGATGTCGTAGTCATCCAGAATGACGGCAGCCGACTTGCCGCCCAGCTCCAGTGTGCAGCGCGCGATGCGCTCCCCGCAAATGGAAGCGATGCGACGGCCGGCAGCGGTTGACCCGGTGAAGGCCACCTTGTCCACGCCAGGGTGGCGCACCAGACACTCCGAGACCTCGCGGTCTGCGGTCAGAATGTTCACGACGCCCGGCGGCAGGCCGGCCTTTTCGCATGCCTGCGCAAGCAGGTAGGCGGCGCCCGGTGCCTCTGGGGAGGCTTTGACTATCATGGTGCAGCCTGCCAGAAGCGCTGGCGCGCACTTGGACGCAATGATGCCCGGTGGGCCGTTCCAGGGAATGATGGCGGCGACCACACCGACCGGCTCACGCACCAGGAGTCCGACGTTTCCGCCAGCCTGCGGCGTGTGCCGCTCCTGAAACGCGAACGTGTCGGCCAGGCCCGCATAGTAGGCATAGGTGCTGCTCAAAGTCCGCATCCGCATCTTGGCGATGTTGTGCAACACACCCGATTCGCTGGTCCAGATCAATGCGCCGTCTTCGGCCAGCTTGTCCAGTTCGACGCAAAGAGCCAACATGTACTGCGCCCGCTCGCTGGGAGACATGCGTGGCCACGGCCCCTTGTCAAAAGCCTTGCGCGCTGCATCGACAGCCCGATTCACATCGGCTTGCTGAGCCTGCGCAACGGTGGCGAACAATTCCTCGGTGACGCAGCTGAAAACGTCGATTTTCGAATTGCTTGACGGTGCAACCCAGTCGCCGTCGATGAAAAACCGATTCGGAAATTTGATGGGATTAGTGAGCTTCAATTAGGTCTCCAAAATGGAAGGTCTTGGCCGAGATGATTTCATCCAAGTAGCGCGAGAGATTGGAAGTGAAACCCACTTAGGATCGCTGCGATCCATGCCGGGAGTGCTTACCGTCGAATTGCAGACATCATAGATACCGCAAGGCGACTTGTCAGAAGGCGCGCATGAAAACACATTTTGGAGTTTTGAGGTCCTGGTGCTCAGGATCCGCCGGTTGCCAGCACAAGCAAGCTGCGCAGCGGCGCAAACTCGACGGCGTCTGTGCGATAGGAAACGCCAAGCTGGATCCGCCAAAGCGGCGCATCCAGCCGCAACTGCTGCAAACCTGCAGCCGTGGCACGATCCTTCAAGAGGTCGGACAAAAAGGTGAGGCTGTCGGACGCAGCGACGGTAGCCAGCAGTGTCTCAAGAGAAGAGGTTCGCAAGATGATGCGAGGCGCTGACAGGCCCCTGTCAACGAAGCGAAGCGCAAGCTGTCGCTCAGACTCGTGGTCTTGCAGAAATCCGATGAAATCGCTTTGCTCTAACTCACCCAACTGAAGGTTTTCCAATCGTGTCAGCGGGTGATCATGACGACAGAAAACGCACACATCCGAACCCGGCAGCTCTTGCACGCAATACTTGTCTGGCAAGGGGTGGGGAGGCAGAGACCCCAGCAATACATCCAGCGTCCCGTCCATCAGGCGGGGCAGCAGTTGGGTCACCAGGCCCGATTGCAGTGTGATTTCAAGCTTAGGATACTGCGCATGAAGCGCGGCAAGCAAGGAAGGCATCCGAGTTGCGCTCCAGACAATGGTGCTGCCGATGCGCCAGGTGCCGACGCCGCCACCGCGCAAAATTGCAATCTCCATCTCCATGTAGCGGCTGCTGTTGACGATGTGTTGTCCGTGGGAACGCACAATCTGCGCTGCCGGTGTCGGCACCATGCCGGTGGCGCTTCGCTCGAACAAGGTCACGCCAAGCTCAGCCTCCAGAGCCTGCAGGCTCTTGGTCAACGCGGGCTGGGTGACCGAGCAGATCTCGGCTGCTTTGCGCAGGCTCCCCGTTTCGCACACGGCCAGGAAGTGCCGCAGGTGGCGGGAGTACAGCAATCTCACGGATCCTCCTTGAAAGTGACGGGCGGCTCGAAATTGTCTCATCGCCAAGGCGAGGGTGTTGGTTTTCTTATAGGGGCATAAGAATATTTCACTGTTCTCGAAATCGGCGACCGTGCCTACAATGCTCAGTTGCTACACCAGAACAGCCGGAGACAACATGAGCGAACACGTAGGCAACCCGCCGTCTTTCCCCATGAAGCGCTGCACCTTCGGGCCTCCGGCCGAATATGCACAGTTGCGCGCCAGTGAGCCCGTCGCGCGGGTGGTGCTGCCCGACGGCAAGCTCGCATGGCTGTTCACTCGCTTCGCTGATGTGCGCACGATCTTGGGCGACAACCGGTTCTCAACTTCACCCAAGCACGAAGGCTATCCATTCCCAGCGCCCAGCCGGGCGCCCGTTATGCGTGCCGAAAACACCTTGCTGCGCAAGGATCCACCTGAGCACACCAAGTACCGCCGCATGCTGACGGCCGAGTTCACGGTCCAGGCGATCAATGCGATGGTGCCGTACCTGGAGGAAACCGCGACCAGGCTCATGGATGAAATGGAAGCCAATGGGCCAGCGTGCGACTTCGTTCAGGCTTTCGCGCTGCAGCTTCCTTCTACCGTGATAGCCGAGCTATTGGGGGTGCCACGGGAAGACCATAAATTTTTCCAGGAACGCAGCACGCTAAAGCTCGACATGACGGTTCCAACTCACATTCAGGCCAGGGCCAGCTCAGAGTTGCGTGAGTATTTCGACCGCATGCTCACCAACACCATCAACAGGCCTGACAGGCCAGACAACCTGACAAGCCGCCTGTACGCCTCGCAGGTGGAGACCGGCAACATCACACGCGAGGAAGTACTGCACACGCTTGAGATTTTGTTGCAGGCCGGTCATGAAACGACAGGAAACATGATCGCCCTGAGCGTGCTGTCGGTGTTGACAAATCCGCAGATCAAGGACGCCATCATTGCCGACCCCGCGCTGATCCGAAACACCGTGGAGGAGATGCTGCGCTATCACTCCATCGTTCACTTCAACGGCGCACGCGTTGCGCTGGAGGATGTCGAAGTCGGTGGCCATCTGGTTCGCAAGGGCGAGGGTGTCTTGGCCATGATCAGCGCAGCCAATTACGACCCCGAGATGTTCCCCAAGCCTGATGAGCTCAACATCCACCGCGAAGAAGTCCGCAATCACCTGGCCTTCAGCTATGGCGTCCACCACTGCCTGGGCCAGGCGCTGGCCCGGGCAGAGTTGCAAATCGTCTTTCGTTTGCTGTTCAAGCGCTTTCCAGATTTGGCGCTGGCCGTGCCTGCGTCAGAGATCGAGTTCAAGCAAGATGCAGTGGTGTGGGGCGTGCGCAAGCTGCCCGTTACATTGACGAAAAGACGCAAAGCGTTCTTCACTGCCGACGTCGAGAGGTGCGTGGGCGGCGGTTTGTGCGTCGAGACTTCGCCTACGGTGTTCGCCCAGGGCAAAGAAGACGGGCTCGTGCGTATCTTGCAGGAAGACCCGCCGCCAGAACTGCACGACTCTATCCGGGAAGCAGCCCAGAGGTGTCCTGCCAGGGTTTTCAAGATCCAAGAGTGATCGTCGCCGATCTTGCTCGGGCAATGCCATGAACAAGCAAATCAAGCAGCAAGTCTTTGGACGACTTATTCCGCCAAACGAGGAATGGCTTTCGCGTGCCGCGCCAGAGCCTGCGCTTGAACCCGACCTTCCGATCGTCGACGCCCATATGCACCTGTGGCATCGAGATAACGGGCACAAGTATTTCGTCGAAGACTACGCAAGAGACCTTGTTGCGTCGGGTCACAATGTCGAATCCACCGTCTTCATCGAGTGTCATGCGATGTATCGTGCCGACGGCCCTGAGCATCTCAAGTGCGTGGGTGAGACTGAGTTCGCGGTGGGTATGGCGGCCATTGCGGCCAGCCGCATGTACACCCGTTCACGCGTTGCGGCAGGCATCGTCGGGTACGCAGACCTGATGCTGGGTGATCGGACGAGGGAAACGCTGCAAGCCCACATCGAGCTTGCCAATGGTCGCTTCAAAGGTGTTCGGCAAGGGGCCAAGTGGGACGCGGACCCTCTGGTCAAAGGGCAGGTGAGCGCGGACGGCCCGGGTCTGTACCTGGACCCCGCGTTCGGTCGCGGTCTGGATATGGTGACCGCGTTGGGGCTTTCTTTCGACGCCAGCGTCTACCATCCGCAGATTCCCGATGTGACGGCGCTGGCAAGGGCGCACCCTGACGCCAGCATCGTGCTGATCCACACAGGCAGCCCCGTGGGACACAGCTCCTATGCGGGCAGGCAGGATGAGAACCGCGCCAACTGGCTTGCCAGCATCAAGGAGCTGGCCTCGTGCCCCAACGTATCGATCAAGCTTGGCGGTGTGCTCATGCACTTGGCCAACTACGACTTCACGCAGGTCGACGCGCCAGTGACATCAGAGCAGCTTGCCCAATTGTGGCGCCCCTATATCGAGCCATGTATCGAGCTGTTTGGCGCGGATCGCTGCATGGTTGCATCTAATTTTCCGGTGGACAAGGCTGGCTTTAGTTATCGCACCGTGTGGAACATGTTCAAACGCATCACATCTGCCTGCTCGGACCATGAAAAGCAACTGATCTACGCAGGTACGGCCAAGCGAGTCTATCGGCTGAAGTGATTCCAGGGTGAACATGAGCACGCTCCGCAGCCGACTATTGTTTTCATACAATGCCCGCTTCAGCATTCACAGCTGAGGATACGTTCTATGGACAGGCTGTTTGCCATGCAAGTTTTCGTGCGAGTTGCCGAGTGCGGCAGCTTTTCGCGTGCGGCGCAATCGCTGGACGTTGCGAACGCGACCGTCACCACCTGCGTGCGCAACCTGGAGCGTCACCTCAATGTCATGCTGATCAACCGGGACACGCGCCGGCTGCGGCTGACTGAGGCGGGTCAGACCTATCTGGAGCGCGTGCGCGTGCTCCTCGATGGTGTGGCACGCACCGAAGAAGATTTGCGTGCGCAGGTCTCTGAGCTGCGCGGCTGGCTTCACATCGAGACCACCATTTCGCTGGGCCATGTGCTGTTGTGTCCCAGGCTGCCGGAATTTGCCAAGCGTTACCCCGACATCACCGCGGTGGTCACGCTGACCAACCATCCGCACAATGTGATCGAGCGGGCGATCGACGTGGCGATTCGGGTTGGCCATGTGGAAGACGGCGACCTGGTGGCCCGTCCGCTGCATGATTGCCGCTACCTTGTGTGTTGCGCGCCCAGCGTCGCGGGCACACTGCCAGCGCACCCAGGCCAGTTGAATCCGCGCCAGTGCATCGGTCACTTGGAGAACGACCGGAGTTCCATCCTGCCCTGGTCGCTGGAGAATGCCGAGGAGAAGGTCCATATTCAGCCCGATGGACCCTTGCATATCAACAGCAGCTACGACGTGCTGGAGGCGGCACGGGCTGGCATGGGTGCGGCCTATGTGCTGGACGTGCTTGCCCAGGGCCACCTCGCCAACGGTTCGCTCGTGCGAGTCTATCCAGAGTGGACTTCAGCGGTGAAGACTTTGTACGTCGTCATGCCCAAGTCGCGCGTCGGCTCGGCCAAGGTCAAGGCCCTCAGCGATTTTCTGTTCGAGACGATTGGCGCTCAGAATCTACCGTGCACCCGCCAGAGCGTGGGAGTGAAGGCGCGAGGCCGGAAATAGCCTGAGCACGGCGCTTGCACGCGATCGAGCGGACGTTTTTTCCTCGTCAGTCGAGCGCGATGCCAGCCGACTGCGCTACCTTGCGCCACTTGGCGAGTTCGCCGTTGATGAACGCGCCAAGCTCCTTTCGTGTCGAGGGCTCGGCCACCACCCCCATGCGCGACATCCTGTCGCGCAGCTCCGGCGAATTGATCGCCTTGACCACGGCGGTGTTCAATGCATCGAGGATAGGCTCGGGTACGCCAGCGGGCGCGCACAAGTGGTTCCATGAGACCACCTGATAGCCCGAGACGCCAGCCTCGTCGAAGGAGGGGACATCGGGCAGCGACGGATGGCGCTTGAGTGATGAGACGGCGATGGGTCTGAGCAGGCCCGACTTGATGGACGCGGCGAGTTCGCCGACGCTGCCGAACATGGTGGGTACATGACCCGCTATCACGTCCTGCTGCGCCGGTGCGCCACCTTTGTAGCTGATGCGTACCAGGTCGATCCCCGTGGAAAGCTTGAGAAACAGCATCGCCATATCGGGCGAGGTGCCGACGCCAGAGGAAGCAAAGCCGATCTTGCCGGCGCCGGCTTTTGCCCAGGCGAGATATTCCGGCACGGTGCGTGCAGGCACTGTCGGGTTGACCACCAACACGTTGGGTGTCGATGCAAAAGTGGAAATCGGCGCGAAATCCTTTTCGGCGTCGAAGGGCAATTTCTTGTAGACCGCCGGGCTGATTCCGTGGGTGGCGATGTTGCAGTTGAACAGCGTGTAGCCATCCGGCGCTGCCCTTGCCGCAGCCTCTGCGCCGATGTTGCCTCCGGCGCCAGCGCGGTTCTCGACGATGACTGGCTGCCCGAGCACTTGCGCCAGGGTCTGCGCCAGGGCACGGTTTTGATTGTCAGATCCGCCACCTGCTGGAAAGGGCACGATGATCCGCAGCGCCCGATTGGGAAACTGTTGAGCATTCACAGGGGCCACTAAGACCAACACAGACAAAAGCCATGCCAGACGCGTTGCGATGTAGCCGATCATGATGCCTCCTTGCTTCAGAAATAACCAACAGGGACGCCGCCGCGCCGATGATGGCGCAACCAATTGAAACGGAAGTTCTCCTGCGTGGACCGCCAGATGATGTCTCTGGCCGCGAGACCTGTCGAGGCTGAAAATCTGATAACTCCTTTCACAAAAAATTGGTTAGTGTTGCTTACCACGGCTGAAAAAAATACGACTCGACACCAAGAGCGCCATCTCCGAAACTGGAGGGTGGCCGTAAACCTAGAAACGCAGAAAGCATAGCCCCATGTCCACTTTACCCGACCTGTCCCGCGAATTCGCTGCCATGGTGGCGGACACCCAGTACGCGAACCTTCCCGCCAGTGCGATCGAGGGCGCCAAGAAAAGCATCCTGGACACCATTGGCGTCATCATGGGGGCCAGTGGTGTCGAGCCATCGGTGCGCGGTGTGGTCGAACTGGTGCGCGAAACTGGTGGCACGCCAGAGAGCACGGTGCTGGGCTTTGGCGGGCGCGCGCCGGCGCTGATGGCCGCTTACGCCAACGGGGCCATGGCGCATTGCCTTGACTTTGACGACCACGCGCCCGAAGGCCACCACCCCAGCAGCTCCATCGTGCCGGCCTCATTCGCGCTGGCCGAGCGCGCTGGCGGCATCTCGGGCCGCGAGATGATCGCGGCGGTTGCCGCGGGGCAGGACATGTTTCTGCGTCTGCGCCGCAACGTCGAATCGCGCCTTGACTGGCACTTGACGACCGTGCTGGGTGTGTTCTCCGCGGCCGCCAGCGCTGCTCGGGTGCTGCGGCTGGACCAGGAGAGCACCGTGGACACACTTGGCATCGCGGGCATGCAGTCGTGCGGCACGATGGAGCTGGCCTATGGCGTGGGCAGCGGCCTGCGCGGCATGTACGCGGGCTTCACATCCAAGGGCGCGGTGCTCTCGGCGCTGATGGCGCAAAAAGGCATCAGCGGCGTCAAGAGCATGTTCGAGGGCAAGGCCGGCTTGTTCAATACTTACTTTGGCGGGAAATACGACCGCGCGAAGATGACCGAGAACCTGGGCAAGGTCTACTCCGGCGGAGAAATCCTCTACAAACCTTGGCCCTCCTGCGGCGTCTCGCACGGCTTCATTCACGCCACCATCGGTCTGATGAAAGAGCACCACCTCACCATCTCCGACATCGAACAACTGCGTGTGAACGTGGGCGACTACCAGCAGCAGATGTGCCTGCCCATCGAAGGGCGGCGCGCGCCGGCGACCTCGGCCGACGCGAAGTTCAGCATCCCCTTTTGCGTGGCTGTGGCAGCCACCAACGGGCAAGTCAAGGTGTCGGACTTCTTCGGCGAAGGCCTGAAAAATCCGCAGGTGCTGGCGGCTGCGCAGAAGGTGGTGCCCGTGGTGGACGCCAGCTTCAACTGGACTTCCAAGCTGCCCAAGGGGCGTCTTGACATCGTCATGCGCGACGGGCGCACGTTCTCGCGCGTGGGCGACGATGTGCCTGGCGATGCAGAGTCTCCGATGACTTGGGATTACCTCTTGGACAAATTCCGCGACTGCGCCTCACTGGCTGCCGTGGCGCCATCGGCGGACAAGATCCGCACGGCCCAGGAGATGGTGCGCAAGCTGGAAACCCTGGACGACGCGACTGAAATCTTGCGCGTATTGGCATGAGTCGGGTGGAGGTAGAAACTGGCGTCCGCGTGGCCGACCTTCACCACTCAGACGCAAAGAGTTAGTCGGCGACCTGCCTGGTCTTTACCTCCAAAGTGACCTGCAGCACAGCGACTCTGGCCCAACTCACCTCAGCCAAACCAACTTTCATCGCCGATGTGGCAGGCGTCTATACCGCCATGCTGATCGTCAACTGGCTGGAGGTTCTTGCTGGATCAATTCGCAAAGGTCGCGAAGGATCTTTGACTTGGACCCGTCTAACGAAGGGCCGCTACAAATTTCGGTTCGATCACATCGGCGAATTGCACCGATTTGACGTTGTCGCCAAAGCGCGTCATGAACTTGACGTTCTGGTCAAATGCCTGCACCGATAGTGTCATGCGTTTGGAGAACCCGCCTTTCTGGTCCTTGACGGTCTCCTCCAGCAGGCCATAGTCGGTCTGGCTGAAATAAACTGGGTGCAGCAGCTTGGCAACCCGGACAGGATCGTCCTGGATCAGCACGTTGGCTTTTTGCAGTGCACGTACCACCCGAGCGATGGTGTCATTGTTCGCGGCAATGTAGGCGGGCTTGGCAGCGATCGACGTGTACAGGAAATCGGTGAGGCCCGGCACCTCCCCCTGCGATGGACGAGCCGCCCATACCGCCAGACCTTCCTGGACCGCACGGTTGTTCGAAGGGGCGCTGGCATTGAAACCATCAATCTGGCCGGCGCGCAGCGCAGCGTACATCTGGTCTAGCCGCACGACCGTGAGCGTGACGTCCCGATCCGGATCCATGCCGGCGAGCTCCAGCAGGTAGCGCCACATCTTGTCGGCCCCGCTGCCCCGGCCCGTGATTGCCAGCGTCATACCCTTGAGCCGCTTGATCCTTTCCAGCAAGGGCATGCCTGGGGTGATACCGGCCTTCGCGGCCGCACTCTTGCTAATCACCGCATCGCTGGCGAACTGTGTCAGCAGGGGCGCGACGGTCTGCACTTTTTGTCCTTTGGTAGCCGCAAGGATTGCGTCACTCATGACCACGCCGCCCAGTTCCACGCTGCCGCCCAACAGCGCCGCCATGGTGTTGGTGCCGCCACCGGTATTGATCAGTGTGACTTCCAGGTTCTCCTGGGCAAACAGCTTGGCAACGTCTGCGGTGAGCACCGACAGGAAGGCAAACGAAAATCCGCCAACACCAATGGTGATCTTGACGGGCGTCCTGGCGGCTTGCGCCGACGCAGGGTTCCAGGTCACCGACGCGGCCAAGACCGCGAAGGACAGCGCGAGCGCCGCAGCAGCCCGCAAAGGCAGAGTTTTGAGATTGATCATTGCACGGTCTCCTCTGGTTATCGATTCACACCTGTCACCTGTCACCTGTCACCTGTCATCGGTCTTGGCCCCGCATCGTCGGCTGGCCCTCAACGCCATCGAAAAATCCACCGCTCGATCGAGGCCAAGGTTTCGTTCAGCGTAGTCGTCACCACCATCAATGCCAGTAGCGCAGCGAACACGCCTGCGGTTTCAAACTGGCCGGCCGATTGCTGTGTCAAATAGCCGATACCGGCATTGGACGCCATCATCTCTGCGGCCACTGCCCCAATGAAACCATAAGGAAGACCCAACTTCAACCCGAGGAAGATCCAAGGCAGCGAGGCCGGTAGAACGACCTTGCGCTGAATGTCCATTCGGCTGGCGCCCATCGTCTGCAGCGCCTCGATCAGTCGGCGGTCGACTTCCTTGACTCCGCTCAAGGTGTTGAAGAACACCAAGAAGAAAACGCTGACTGCGGCCAGCACAATCTTGGGCATCATGCCGATGCCAAACCACATGATGAACAGCGGTGCCAGCGCCACTTTGGGTACGCCATAGAGCGCGGTGACGAAAGGATCCAGGGTGCGGCGCAAAACCTCGCTCTGGCCTACCAGTGCGCCACCAAGCACCCCTAGAACCGCACCAATCGCAAATCCGGCGGCAGTCTCCTGAAAGGTCACCCCAAGATGGCGCAGGAGTAAGCCTGACTGCAGCCACTTCCACAGCGTGCGCAAAATCTCGGATGGGCTGCTGGTCCAGAAGGCATCAAAGACGCGCCCGGCGCTAAGTTCCCAGACGGTGAGCACTCCGATCAGGAAGCAGGCGCGATAAAGCCAGATACGAGCGCCCGCGCTGCCCGCATTGTCGCTGGGCGCGACGACCCCAGCGACTTCTGCCGACGCGGCAGATGCAGGTGCGAGGTCTGCAGAGCCTTGCGTTCGGCTCATTGCAATGCTCCACGCATCACGTCAACCTCGATAGACTTCCACAGACGCAAGTAATGTTCCTCGAACTCTCGGGCGAAGCGCACGGTGTGAATGTCGCGAGGGCGTGCAAGCACAATCGTTTCAATCAACTTGATCCGCGAAGGCCGCGCTGACAACACGATGACCCGGTCAGCCAGACTGACAGCTTCGACGATGTCGTGGGTGACGAAGATGATGGTCTTGCCAGAATTCGACCACAAGCGCAGCAACTCGGCCTGCATCACCAGCCGCAACTGTGCGTCCAAGGGCCCAAACGGCTCATCCATCAGCATGGTGTCGGGGTCGTAGATCAGCGAGCGAGCGAGCATCATGCGCTTTCGCATGCCACCCGAGAGCTGACGTGGATAGTGGTTCTCAAAGCCGGTCAGCCCTACCATGCGGACCATCGCGGCCACGCGCTCTTTGCGTTCCGGCTCGGGAACGCGGCGAATCTCCAGCGGGACTGCGATGTTGTTTGCCACAGTGCGCCAAGGCAACAGGCTGTCGTCCTGTGTCAGATAGCTCACGGCGTTGTTGACGGCCGTGACGGGCTTGTTGTCATACATGATCTCGCCGGAACTCGGCTGTACGTGACCGGCCACCAAGTTCAATACAGTGGACTTGCCGCTGCCACTTGGCCCGACGATGGCCAGGAACTCGCCTCGCTCGACCGAGAAGCTGATGTCGTCCAGAACATGTGTGGATTGGCCGTGTGATTCGAAGGACTTCTGCACATGACGGAACTCGATCAAGGGACGCGGGGCGCCCGCCGTCTCCACCACGGGCGTATGCGTGGCGGACGCGGCAGCCACTGAATCGAATGGGATGGGCATGAGGGTTGCGCCGGTCATCAATCTATCAGTTCAAGTCTGTGCAAGTGAGGTTCTCCGAGGACCCGGGTAGGTATGCGCCCAGTAGATACGCGCTCGACAGGCCGAGACCGAAGAGATAATATATTATGCATTCTACATAGGCAAAGAATAATCGGTGGGAGAGACGATGAAAAGACAATCGCAGTCTGGCAGCGCAGAGGCGTTCGATCCCATACTGCTGCAGATCCTGTGGAACCGTTTGATCTCGATCGCGGACGAAGGCCGGGCGACGCTCGTGCGCACAGCCTTCTCAACCGCGGTCAGTGAATCCAACGACTGTGCGGTGGTCATCACCGATGCCGCAGGCAACTCTCTCGCGCAAAACAGTGGTTCACCGCCTTCTTATGTCGGCGTGCTTCCGTCGGTGGTCAAGGAGTACCTCAGGGACGGCACCGGCGGGCCCTTGGCGCCGGACGACATCCTGATCACCAACGATCCGTGGATCGGCAGTGGTCATCTGCCAGACATCATTTTGGTCGAGCCCATCTTCTGGGGCACACGTCTGGTTGCCTTCGGCACTTGCGCCGCACATACATCCGACATCGGCGGCTTGATGTGGGCAGCCGATGCCAACAGCGTGTTCGAGGAGGGCGTACGCATTCCCCCCATGAGACTCTCGCGCAAGGGTCGAATCAATCGCACCCTGACCGACTTGCTGACCGCCAATGTGCGCCAGCCCGAGCAGATCATGGGCGACCTGTACGCTTTGCGTGCGGCCCTGCGGGTAATGAAGCGCGGGGTGCTGGAGTTGTTGGCGGAGATGCCTTCGCACGACCTTCAGCACCTGTCCGACGGTATCCTCAGCCGCTCGGAGAGGGCAATGCGTACCGCAATCTCCGCGGTTCCCGATGGCGACTATCCCTACGCGGTCGAACTCGATGGTGTCGGCGCGCCGCTCATATTGAAAATGAAAATGAGCGTGCGTGGCGACCGCATTCACATGGATTTTTCGGGCTCATCAAACCAAGTGGCAGCCGGCATCAATTCGCCGCTCAAGTTCACTTACGCCTATGCCAGCTATCCGCTCAAATGCGCGCTCGATCCCACCACGCCGCAGACCGAAGGCGCATACCGCCCCATCACCATCGAAGCGCCCCTTGGTTCTATTCTCAATGCGCCGCATCCCGCGCCGGTCGGCGCGCGCCACTTGACGGGTCAATGCGTGTCCAACCTCGTGCTCGCGGGGCTGAGCCTGGCGATGCCCAAGTTGGCAGTGGCCGAGGCCGGATCGACCCCGGCCCTGAGGGTCGTGTTCAGCGGCGAGCGCAAGGACAACAATCGCTTTACGACCGTCCTGTTTGCCAGCGGTGGTATGGGCGGGGGTTCCACGCGCGATGGTCAGGACTGCACGCCTTTTCCCACCAATACAGGCGGTGGGTCGATCGAGGTCATGGAAAGCACCGCTCCGCTGCGCTTTCACAAGCGCGAAATGCTGATCGACTCGGGCGGCAGTGGCCAATTCCGCGGTGGTGTCGGCCAGGAGATCGTCGTAGAGGTGACCTCGCCCAAACCGAGTCGGCTGTCCACCCTGGCCGACCGGGTTGACCATGCGGCGCAAGGCATCCTCGGTGGGACCGCAGGGGCGCCGACTGTACTCTCGGTGGACGGCACCACGATGCCGCCCAAAGCCCGGGCCACCGTGGCTGCCGGGGCCAAGTTGACGATCCACTATGCGGGCGGCGGAGGATACGGCGACCCGCACAAACGCAACCCCGAGAGCATCGCCGCGGACATCAAGAACGGACTGGTTTCAAGCGAGGCGGCCCGCCGTGACTATGGATTCGAAGTTGGATTCGATGGGGCCACCAAATGAATAGGAAGTACGCATGATTCTCGGCGTTGATGTGGGCGGCACGTTCACTGACCTTGTGGCAATCAACGAGACAGACGGTGCCGTGCTGTCGGCCAAGACCTCGACGACACCCGAAGACCCATCCAAGGGGATTTTGACTGGCATAGGCATCATCCTCAAGCTGGCCGGTGCGCAGCGCGAGTCGATGACCGAATTAGTGCACGGAACAACCCTGGTGGCAAACGCGCTGATCGAGCGAAAGGGCGCCCAGACTGGACTGATCACCACCAAGGGATTTCGCGACATCCTTGAGATAGGGCGCGAGACACGATTTGACATCTACGACATGGCGATCCGCCGGCCCGAGCCTTTGGTGGAGCGCTGGCGGCGCGCCACCGTGAGCGAGCGATTGGACGCCGAAGGCGGTGTCGTCGAGCCGCTTGACGAGACGCAGGCAATGGCAGTGGCCGACGGCTTGATCCGCGGCGGTGTCGAATCGATCGCCATCTGCTTGATGCACTCCTGGGCCAACCCATCGCATGAGAAGGCAATTCGCGACCGCGTGAAGGCGGCCTTCCCTGACACCTACGTGAGCATTTCATTCGACGTCGCGCCGGAAATCCGCGAATACGAGCGCACTTCAACGACGGTTGCCAACGCGTATGTTCAGCCGATGATGACGCGCTATCTCGTTCGGCTGCGCCAACAGATCGAAGGGCTTGGCCTGAAGCCTCGGCTGCAAGTGATGCTCTCTTCGGGTGGGGTCACCACATTTGGGCAGGCTGCGAACCTGCCGGTGCGGCTGGTCGAATCGGGCGCCGCCGGTGGTGCCATCGCCGCCAGCTACTGGGGCAAGCTGGCCGGGCATCTGAAGATCGTCGCATTTGACATGGGCGGCACCACCGCCAAGATCACGCTGATCGATGGCGGTCGTCCAGAGATCGTCAACGAACTGGAAGTCGCCCGGCTGCATCGCCTGAAGCAAGGCAGCGGTTTGCCGATGAAGACGGCTTCCATCGACGTCATTGAAATCGGCGCAGGCGGCGGAAGCATTGCCCACCTCGACAACCTGCAGCTGCTGCAAGTTGGCCCGCAAAGCGCTGGCGCTCAACCCGGCCCGGCGTGCTACGCCCGCGGCGGTGACAAGCCCACGGTGACCGACGCTGACCTGGTGCTGGGCTATCTCGATCCAAACTATTTCCTTGGTGGTGCGATGGCGCTCGATCGGGGGCGGGCGCAGAAAGCGATCGGCGAGACGGTCGCTCACGCGCTGGGCTGCTCGATCGAACAAGCGGCCGCGCACATCCGCGCCACCGTCAACGACGGCATGGCTCGGGCATTGCGGGTGCATGCCGCCGAGCGCGGCCGCGACGTGCGCGGCTTCACCTTGGTCACCTTTGGCGGCGCGGGCCCAACCCATGCGTACGACATCGCAAGACTGCTGCGCATCGAGCGCATCTTGTGCCCTTTCGGCGCTGGGGTCGCGTCGGCGCTCGGCTTTGCCGTCGCGCCCAAAGTGGTGGACGACGTGCGAAGCTACGTCGCGCGTTTGAGCGATGTCGATTGGACGCGGGTGAACGCCTTGTTCGCCGAGATGCAGGAGCACACGCGCGATGTGCTGGCCCAGGCGGAGGGCGCCACTTTGGCGCCAAAGGTCGAGTACATGGTGGAGATGCGCTACACCGGCCAGACCCACAACATCACGGTCGATCTGCCGGTGCGAAAGTTCGGCCAGGAGGGCGATGCGGCTGACATGACGCGCCGCTTCCAGAGCACCTACAAGCGGCGCTTCGGCCACGCATTGAGCGGCGCCTCGATCGAGACGCTGAACTGGCGCTTGCGGGTCACCGTGCCCAATGCCGTCGGGCTGCAGACCCTGCATTTCGCTGAAGCCGGCGCAAGTGCCGCGCGTCCTCGCGAGCGCATGGCGTTCTTCGAAGAGGCGGGCGGCATGATCCCGTGCAAGGTGTACAGCCGCTACGAACTGGCGGTTGGCGATGTGCTGGCTGGGCCGGCTCTGATCGAGGAACGTGAATCGACCTTCGTGGTGGGTCCGGGCGCGAAGATCACGGTCGACTCGTCTCGCAACCTCATCGTCGATGTGCACCTGCCCGCATCACCGGCCTAGCCCGCATATTTCATCAGGGACGCGGGATGGCTGTGGGTCAGGCGGTGGTCAGTTTGGGCGAGACGGCCGCAGCCAAGGCCCGTAGGCCTTGGCGAGGAGTTGAGCCCAAAATGGCCACCGCATGGCCCGCAGGCACCCGCGTAGGCGCTCAATCCAAATTGGATTTTCCCGTCAAGGCTACAAGTCATTGTTTTCATTGGTAATGCTTGCTGAAACAAGCCGACCTGGTGAAATATGCGGGCTAGCAATGAATACATGTTCGGTGGCGAGCCCTGGTTGATATGGGGCCCTCCGCACGCATCCAAACTGGCTTTCATTTGGCGTCGGTAATCATCCTGAAAACAGGAGTTGACCGCTGTTTCCATGTGCGATCACACTTGGCCAAATCAGACATTGAGGCATGTCAAAGTAAACATTATTAGGAACACCCGGGTTAGAATTCTCGCTGATGGGCGAGCCCATTGGGGCGAATTGATCCTGAGTGTTCTCCAGTCCAACCGACGTTTGACGACACATTGAGGTACAAGCATGCGCAGACATATTGTTGCGGTAGTCCGGGCGCTGACGGTCGGCGCACTATTGGTTTTCGCGGGCGGCGCCGGCGCCCAGCAAGGTTTCCCCAATAGGCCAATAAAAATCATCACAGCCAGCCTCGCTGGCGAAGATCGGGTCTACGACGGCGTGCTGCATGAACTGGGAGTGGCGCGCGCACGCGGCTTTGCCCACCTGCTCGACATCGGACGCGTATTTGCCGCGTATCCGAAGCCTTTCGGCCCGCGCGCCTCGATTGTTTCGATTTCGGGCGGGGTCGGCATCATGCTGACCGATGCGCTGGAGCATGCCGGCATGGGGCTGGCCACATTCACCGAGACCGTGCTGGCCGACATCGACCCCATCCTGCCGCCGTTTCTCGGCCGTCAAAATCCGCTTGATGTCAGCGGCGGGCCATTCCACTATCTCGACCGCTTGCGCGCATTGCTCCAGATATTCGACCGCAACCCGGAGAGCGATTTTTCCATCGTTGCCATCGGCGCGTTCGAACGGCGCCAGATGGAGATCGCCGAAGTGATTGCCGACGAGGCCAAGAAGCGCGACAAGCCCACCTTCGTGTTGTGGTTCGGCGGTGGCGACCTGGCAACGCGTTATCTCAATGGTCAAGGCGTGCCCTGTTTCCCCGATGCGGCACGTCTGGTGCAAGCCATAGCCCCAGGGGTAGCGCAACGGGAGCGGCCGCTTCGTCGAGACTTGTCAGCAGATTTCAAGCCCGACCTGGCGATGGTACGGGCCACACTCGTCGCGGCGCGCGAGGCCGGCCATAAAGTCATCGACGAGGTCGGCGGCAAGCAGATTCTGGCCGCGTATGGCATCGATGTCGTCAAGGAATGTGTGGTCGATTCGCCCGCAGCCGCGCAGGCAGCACTTGCGGCTCTGCGCTTTCCTGTGGTGGCTAAACTTCGTTCCGTCGATCTCGTCCACAAGGCACAGGCAGGTGGCGTACGCCTGAATCTGATCAACCCCGAGGCGGTGGAGCTTGCGATCACCGAACTCATGATGCTGTCACGCCAACTGGGCCTGTCGCACGCCGATGTCGTGTTGCAGGAGCAGGTGCCGGCCGGGGTCGAACTGCTGCTCGGGGCCAAGCGCGATGCCACCTTTGGTATGGTCGTGACACTGGGCATAGGCGGGGTGCTCGCTGAAGCCTGGGACGACGTGCAGATTCGCCTGGCCCATGGCGCTCCTGACGCGCAGGACATGCTGGCCATGTTGGCGCACCAGTCGCTGCTCGATGGAACAGGGGGCCGCCCGAGGGTGGACCCGGCCGTCCTGGCGCCCACTCTGGCGCGCTTCGCGCAGCTGGCGCGGGACCTTGCCGAAGAGGTCGAAGCCATTGATGTGAACCCGATCATCGTGCATCACAGCGCACGCGCAGCCACTGCAGTGGATGCGGTGATTTTTCTGCGCGATTAGTTTGAACCTAGCTTTAGCGGGAGTGGCACTTACTTAACCACCAAGATGGCCGCAGATTTCATGAGACACAACAGGAGCACAAGCATATGACACAAGCAGGCAAGAAGTCCCCGGTTTTGTACACCATCACACAGGCCAATCGCGCGAAGGTTAAGACCTTGGTGCCCAAGTTGGTCGAGCTCACCGAGAAGGTGCTGTATGGCGATGTGTGGGAGCGGCCTGGCCTGTCAAAGCGCGAACGCAGCATGGCCACTATTGCGGTGCTGGTGGCGCTGGGCAAGCCCGACCAATTGCGCGCCCATATCGAACGCGGCGCAAGCTACGGGATTACCGAAGCCAAGATCGGTGAACTGTTCACGCATCTGGCGTTCTACGCGGGCTGGCCCGCTGCAATGGCGGCCGCGACCGTGGCAAACGGTGTGTTCGACGAACTCAAGGCGAGCAAGACGAGTAAGAAGATTAAGAAGAGCAAGAGCAAAAAGTAATCCTTCAAAGGAGGCTTGACATGCAGATCGGCTTTATCGGCTTGGGCAACATGGGTGGCCCGATGGCAATGAATCTGCGCAAGGCGGGGCATCGCCTGCTGGTCCACGATGTGCGCCGAGCCAGCGCTACGCCCTTGACAGACGCCGGTGCCGTCTGGGCAGACACGGTCCGCGAACTTGCCCAAGCCTCGGATGTCGTCTTCACCGCATTGCCGGGTCCACCAGAGGTTGAAGCGATTGCGCTCGGCGCGGACGGCCTGCTGGCGAGCATGCACCCCGGGTCCACCTATTTCGACTTGTCGACCAACGCGCCCTCCATGATCCGCGCAATCCATGCCGCCTTCGCCGAGCGCGAGCTGCATGTGCTGGACGCACCGATCAGCGGTGGCCCGCGCGGCGCCAGACAAGGCGACCTCGCCATCTGGGTGGGCGGCGACCGTGCGGTGTTCGATCAACACAAGCCGCTACTCGACCTGATGGGCCATCACATTGTCTATGTTGGGCCAATCGGCGCAGGGTCGATCGCCAAGTTGGTCCACAACTGCACCTCCTATACGGTTAACTGTGCGTTGGCCGAGATGTTCTCGCTAGGTGTGAAGGCAGGCGTGGAGCCGCTGGCGCTGTGGGAGGCTGTGCGCCAAGGCGCCGTGGGCCGCCGCCGCACGCTGGACGTGATGATCGACCAATTCTTGCCCGGCAAATACGATCCCGCAGCCTTCGCGCTGCGTCTTGCCCATAAAGACGTGGTGCTTGGCACGGCGCTTGGCCGTGAGCTTGATGTGCCGATGCGCATGGCCAACTTGGCGCTGGCCGAGTTGACCGAGGCGATGAATCGTGGCTGGGGCGATCGCGACGCACGCTCGTTCATGCTGCTGCAGCAGGAGCGGGTGGGCATCCATATTGCGGTCGAGCCCGAACGTCTGCGCGAAGCGCTAGAGCGCGATCCCCCGGCCAAAGGTGATCCAAAGCACGGGTGATCTTTGCGGCGCTACCAGGGCGGGTCCAGCAGCGCTGAATGTCTCAACAAGACTTTGCCTGGTCCTACAGTCCAAGCTCGGTGAGCACCTTGTCCGCCACAGTCAGACTGGCCGTGCCATTGGCCCATCCGGCATAGAAGCCAGCTTGCTGGATCGCTTCCACAATCTCGTCGGATGTTGCGCCATTGCTGACAGCACCGCGAACATGCAACGCTAATTGTTCCGGCCGCGACTGCGACGCGAGTATGGCGATCGTAATCAGGCTTCGTGTCCGCAGATCCAGCTTGTCGCTGCTCCACAGCTCGCCGTAGAGCACCGCCTTGGCCCAGCGAGCCCATCTGGGCGAGCGAGGCCGGTCCGCTTGGTCGGCGCCAAACATTTGGCGATGCAAGGCAACGCCGCGTTCCAGTGATTCGTCATCGTTCAAAATCGGTCTCCTTGCTTGATCGGTCAGTACGGAGTGGCACCGACAACAGTCGTGCGATGCAGCAGGCGCCGCTGCGGCAACTTATAGTCGAAGGTCGCCAGATGCTGGACAGCGCAGTTGTCCCACATCACCGCATCGCCAACCCGCCAGCTATGGCGATACCTGAATGCCGGGTTCTTGCAGGCCTCCCAGGCGGTTGCCAGCAAGGCGTCACTCTCTTCACGCGCAAGGTCCAGGATCCTGTCGGTGTGCGCTTCGTTCACGAAGATGCACTTTCTGCCATTTGCCGGGTGAGTCCTGATGGCTGGGTGGGTGGCTTCGGCCAGTTTGCTCTTTTCCGGGCTGAGAATATTCACATCCTCTTTCCTGGCGAAGCGCTTTGCCAAGGTGTTCACTGCCTTTCGACCTTCGAGGCGCTGCTTCACAGCATCTGGCAATGATGCGTAGGCTCGGCTCATGCTGGCAAACTGAGTGTCGCCTAATGCCTTGCCCGCATCATCGTGCGGTATTTCCAGTGCATAGAGCATGGAGCACATGCTCGGCTTGGCCTCATACGAGAGATCAAAGTGCCACATGCGGCCTGCGTCGTAAGCCCCGAGGTGGCGCCCGTCCTTGTCCACGATGTTGGAGACAAGGAAGATTTCCGGATGACCCGGATGCAGGTATTGGCTGAGCACGCTGCTCTTGTCCAGCTCGCCAAAGCGCTGGCTAAAGGATATCTGGTCTTCTACTGTCAGAGTTTGGCCGCGAAAATAGATCACACCATATTCAAAGAAGGCAGCGCGAATCCCTGAGAACACTGCATCGCTCATGGCTTGCGTCAGATCCACGCCCGATATTTCGGCGCCGACGCCATTGAGCGACGGAACCACTGTGAATGACTCGTTAGTGACTTGCGGCTTGGGCTCGCTCATATCAATCTTGTCCTGTGCTACTCGGTCACTTTGATGCCGGTGGTCTCGATGAATTTCTTCCAGTGGTCATACTCGCTTTTGACAACTGTTCGGAGATCGTCGGGAGATCCGCCTATCGGAGTCGCAAATCGCGACGCGAGCGTATCGGCCACCGAGGGCGTTTTCAGCATGGCGTTGATTTCGCGGTTTAGAAAGTTGACGATCTCCTGCGGCGTATTGCGTGGGGCAAGTAGTCCATAGTAGATGTTCAATCTAAGATCAGGAAAGCCGGCCTCGGCCACCGTTGGCACGTTTGGCAGCGCCTTCAGGCGACCCGATCCACCCACGGCAAGCGCCTTCACACGCCCCGCTGTGATCAGGGGCGATACAGCGCCCGTATCAGTAAAGCTCAGTTGCACTTCGTTGGAAACGACGGCCGTGTTCGCTGGGCCGATTCCCTTGTACGGAACGTGCGACATCGCAATTCCCGCGCTCTTTTTGAAGTCTTCCCCGGCAAGGTGCGATATCCCTCCGAGACCGCTGGATCCGTAGAAGAGCTTCGAAGGATTGCTTTTGCCGTATGCGACGAACTCTTTCAAATTCGTCGCGGGCACGGCCGGGCTGGTCACCATGATCAAGGGAGCATCCACGACCCGAATGACGTGCGCAAAGTCAGCCACGGGATCGTAGGGTGTCTTCGATACGGCCGAAGCCACAGAGAAACTGGCAGACACGATGAGGAGCGTGTGGCCATCGGGAGCTGCCTTTGCCACCATATCGGCGCCGACGGTCCCGCCGGCGCCGAGCTTGTTCTCCACAACAACGCTCTGCCCCAGGCGAACGCTCAGATTTTCGGCGACCAACCTGCCAAGATAATCGAGTCCTCCTCCAGGGGCAAAGGGCACGATCAGCTTGATCGGCCTGTTCGGATAGCGCGGTGAATCCTGTGCGGATACGCTGGCGGACATCAGCGCAGATAGGGCGATGGCAATCACCGCCATGGGTTTCGACATCAATTGTTTCACGCTCGGACTCCTTCTATTCATGATCAAAGGCCTACACGCCCTTGAAGGGCGTCGTCAATTCATCGTTGAGATCGATCCAGACACTTTTTACCCTGAGGTAGTCCTTGATCGCGTCTGTGCCGCCTTCTTTGCCCAAGCCCGACATCTTGAAGCCGCCGAACGCAGACAACTGCGAAGTCAGACGGTAATTGTTGACCCAGACCGTGCCGGCATCGAGCCTGCCTGCCACCCGATGCGCGCGATTCAGATCGCGCGTCCACAGACCGGCCGCCAAGCCATACTTCGAATCGTTCGCGATGGAAATGGCATGCGCTTCGTCGCGAAACGGAATCACGCACAGGATGGGACCGAACACCTCTTCCTGTGCGATTCGCATTTGGTTGTTTGCTCCAACGAATACGGTTGGTTCCACGAAGAGTCCGCTTCCGCATTCCGGGCGAGTCGATTTCGTTCCACCAGCCGCCAGGCGAGCGCCGTCCTCTTTGGCGATCTCGATGTAGCGCATGATCTTGTCGAAATGAGGCCGATTGGCCACTGGGCCAACTTCAGTCGCCGGATCCATCGGATCGCCGAATCGAATGGCCTGGACCAGCTTGGTGACGCGAGCCATCACCTGATCGTGAATGCTTTCCTGCAGCAGCAGGCGGGAGCCCGCGACACAACTTTGGCCTCCTGAGCCAAAGATGGCCGACACCGCGCCGCGCGACGCACGTTCGATATCTGCATCCTCGAACACAATGTTGGGCGATTTTCCACCTAGCTCCAGTGTCACAGGCTTTATCCTGCGCGCGGCCGCCTCATAGATTGCCACGCCTGCGCCAGGGCCGCCAGTGAAGGCGATCTTGTCCACGTCGGGGTGGTTAGCCAGCGCCGTCCCGACCTCGGCTCCAAGACCAGTGATCACGTTCACAACGCCAGGAGGAAACCCGGCTTGTTCAATCAGCCGCGCGAAAATCAAAGATGAAGTCGATGCGAACTCGGAAGGCTTGATGACCACTGTGTTGCCTGCCGCAAGCGCGGGCGCCAGCTTCCAGGCAAGCAGACGCAGAGGGGAGTTCCAGGGGATGATCAGCGCGATGACACCGATGGGTTCGTAGCGCAGGTAGTTGAAAAACCCCGGACGCTGCGTGTGCAAAACATCCCCAGCAAACTTGTCCGCAAGACCGGCGTAATAGTAGTACCACTCAGCGACGTTGGTGATCTGGCCGCGCATCTCGGTGATGGTCTTTCCGTTGTCGCGAACCTCGGCAACCGCCAGCTCTTCGACATTCTTCAGAACCAAGTCGCCCAGACGACGCAGCAGGGTGGCCCGATCGGTAGGTGCAAGCCTGGACCATGGCCCCGTGCTAAA
Source organism: Comamonadaceae bacterium (assembly GCA_947476285.1). Taxonomy (GTDB): domain Bacteria; phylum Pseudomonadota; class Gammaproteobacteria; order Burkholderiales; family Burkholderiaceae_C; genus Ramlibacter. The sequence continues at coordinate 54,916 of CANJPU010000008.1, forward strand.
GGCCGCTTTGGCTGCCGCGACGGCAGCATCTGCATCGCGGTCGTCCCCGCGCGCGATACGCGCCCAGGGCAAGCCGGTGTAGGGGTTCTCGGTGTCCAGATACCTGTCCGAGGAGGCGGTGGACTCGCCGTTGATGTAGTGTTTGAAGGTTTGCATGATTTCGTGTTGACGTCGATCGCAAGGCGAAAATTTAGAGACTTCTGACTTGATCGCCGATGCGCCCAGATATGGGCGCCTTCATGGCCGGTCGCAGTGTGCAATGTATTGCGCTTCTGTGCAATACGGATGAACGCGAACGCGAGCGGTGGGGTCATGCCAGCTTGCTTGAGTGGGTCGGTCTGCTCCCCTTGGGCTGACACTTTGCACAATGGATCAAATACTATATATTCTTACCCAGCTCCAGGAGAAGTGGTATGACGACGCTGATCGTAGGCGGCGCGGGATTCATCGGGCCAAGAGTCGTGAGTCAATTGGTTTTGCGCGGGGAAGATGTCGTTTGCATGGACATCAATCCCGGTGCCATTGCGCCGTCAACGCTGTCGCCCAAAGTCAAGGTCGTCTACGGTGACGCCACGCGTGCAGAAGACGTCATGCGGGTACTGATGGAGTGCAAGGCCGAGCGGCTGCTGAACCTTGCTTACCGGATCGGAGGCGAGAGCGAACCCCACCAGGCCATTCGGCTCAATGTGATGGGGATGGAGAACTGCCTTGAGGCCGCGCGCCTATGTGGAGTCAAGCGGTTTGTCTACGCCAGCTCATTGGCCATCTACGGAAAGCAGTTCCATTTCGGCGAGCGACAAGTCACTGAAGAGGACACTTGCTACCCTGAGAACGTTTACTCTACCTGCAAGCGGTTCAACGAATTTCAGGCCAAGCAGTTCGAAGAAATCTACGGCTTGAGCACCACCGGAATCCGGGTGGCCAACGTCACGGGCTCCAACAAGGTTCGAGGCTCGGTGGACCATGTGACTTGCATCACCAAGCCGGCTGCCGGCCAGCCTGTTCATTTTCGTTTAACAGGAACGATGTTCTTGCCGATTCATCTGGACGACATTGCCGATGTCTTTGCTCGCGTCCTGCTCGCTGACAGCACCCGATATCCGATCTACAACTCCGGTGGGCATTCGACCAGCATCTCGGATCTGGCCGACATGGTGCGACGCGTACTGCCTGAGGCACAGATCACATTCGGGGGCGAAGGGGGGCGAGAAGATTCCCGGAACATCTACTTGATGGACAACACGCGATTGGTGCAGGAGTTCGGTGTCTCCTATCCGCCGTTCCAAGACCGGGTATTGCAGATCATCAACGAAATTCGCAGCGCCGACGGAAGGCCGCCGGTGCGCATGTAGAGGGGCGCTCCACACTTGGCGAGCCTGGCACTGGCTCGCACTTTTCCATAGGTAATTATTCTTTAAGGTCTGAGGTAATACATGATGAAACTTGCTTGGCATGTTGGGTTAACTGAGTCTGCTACCGAGCGACTCCCGAACGCACCCGCCCTGTGGGCTGCGCTGCGCAAACAGGCCGCCGAGGTCGTGAATCCGGGAACGAACGTGGAGATCTGCTTCTCGCGGAAGACAACGCTGAGCACGCAGCCGTTCATGGGCTCTGTCAACGCATTCATGGTGGCGCAAGACGTGCAGCGCCTGGAGGCCGAAGGCTTTGATGGCGCCATGATTGCAGCGTCCGTCGATTCGGGCGTCTATGAGGCGCGCACCTCGGTGGCCATGCCGGTCATCGGATCCACCGAAGCAGCCATGGGCTTCAGCGAATTCGTCGGTCGGCGTGTGGGCGTCGTTTGCATCGCTGGGGCTGGCGACTATCTCGGCTATGTCCGCGCAATCGAAGGACTGGCTGATCGCTACGGCTATCGGGGGCGATTCATCTCTCATCGTCCGGTGCGACCCCTTGGGAAGAGTTGGGAGCATTTTTTCGAAACCTTCGCGCGCGCGATTGACGGTGACAGTGACGAATTGGCCAGCATGTATGACACGGTGTGCGCCGAGTTCGCCCGCGACGGCGCCGACGTCTTGTTGTCCGGCAATCAATTCATGGGGGCCGTCATGCGAATGGCAGGCATTCCCTTCCTCACGCCACAAGGGCTGCCCTTCATTGACAACGCGGCGATCGGCTTGAAGATGCTGGAGACGCTGGTCTCATTGCGCCGCACGATGGGACTCAACAAGAGCGAAGCCGGTGATTACCGGGCGGTCGCCAAGGCTCAGGTCGATTCGGTCAGCGGCTGGTTCGCCAAGCGTTAGAGGCGGCGAGGTCACCTGAGCAAGCGCGACAACACGCGCAAGGAGTTGATGAAATGAAACTGTTTTCAAATGCAATTGTCTGGGTCGCGCTGCTTGTGGCCTCAAGCAATGCCGCCGCGCAAGCGTTTCCAAGCAAGCCGCTGCGCGTGATCGTGCCCTATGGGGCGGGATCGGGAACGGACGTGGCGGTGCGCATTGTCACGAACCGCATGACGCAGTCGATCGGACAGGCGATTGTTGTAGAGAACAGAGCTGGTGCGTCCGGCAACATCGGAATGGAAGCCGGTGCAAAGGCGCCTCCTGATGGGCACACGCTGGTTGTGGGTGCCGCGGGCACACTCGCCATGAACCCGTTCTTGTTCCAGACCCTCCCGTTCAATCCCGAGAAAGATTTCGAGCCGATCATTCTCATCGCACGCATGCCAATGGTGTTGCTGGCCCCGCCCAACGTTCCGATGAAAAACCTTGCCGACCTGACAGCGCGAGCCAGAGCCAAGCCGGGTGGTCTCAATGCGGGCATTCCAAGCACTTCGGCCGTGATGGTGTCCGAGCTGCTCAAGCAAAGCGGCGTGCCACTTGTCAACATCAACTACAAGTCATCGGGATTGGCGCTTTCAGATGTCGCTGGAAATCAGCTCGACATCGCCATAGACACGGTGGTGGCCGCTGTTCCGCTGATCCGCGCGGGAAGGCTGACCGCTCTGGGCGTCTCGACCAGCAAACGCAGCGACCTGATTCCGGATGTTGCGACCGTGGCAGAGCAAGGACTGCCGGGCTTCGAAGTCTCGGCCTGGATCGGGTTCTACGCACCCAAGGGCACGCCACGGCAGGTCATCGAGCAACTGAACGCAGCAGCGCGCAAGGCGATTGACAATCAAGAGACGCGCGCGCTCTTGCTGCAGGCCGGCTTTGACGCTGCCGGGGGCGGCATGCAAGAGTTGGCCGAGTTCGAACGTGCGGAACGCGAGAAGTGGGGCCGCGTCATCAAGGCCGCTGGCATCAAGGCGGAATAGTGTTTCCCTCGCGTGCGCTGCGGGACAATGGCCTGGGCTTTCGGTTTTCTGCGGGTTTGGGGCATCTCTTGCCCGACGTGTCGTTTCTAGAGCGCTTCGGCGTGGCGGCAAGCTTGGGCTTTACAGGCGTCGAGTATCCAGCCCCTTATGCATACAAAGCCGATGTGCTGCGTGAGCAGTTGGATGCGCATGGCTTGCAGCAGGTGCTGTTCAATGTGCCAGTTGGGTCACGCAGCGGTGATCTGGGCCTGGCCTGCGATCCACAGCGTCGGATGGAGTTTCAAGATTCCATTGGGATTGCTCTGGAATACGCGAGCACGCTCCAATGCGCACAGATCAACTGCCTGTCCGGTTATTCCCCACCCGGTGTGCCTTACGAAGAACTGAACGACACCTACGTCTCCAACCTCAAGTACGCCGGCCGGCAGGCGCGAGAGCGCAGCGTACGCATCGTCATTGAGCCACTCAACCCATTTGACTATCCGAACTTCTTCCTGTCGCGCACCGAGCAAGCCACCCGCATTCTTGCTGAAGTTGACCTGCCCAACGTGGGCCTGGAATATGACATCTATCACGCACAGATGACGCAGGGGCGCCTTGGCCCCACCCTGAGGGAGCACCGCGCCATCATCTGGCACATTCAGTTCGCGGATGCACCAACTCGTGCGACCCCCGGTACAGGAGAGATCCGATTCGACTACATACTCGATGAACTAGAGCTGCTGGACTATTCGGGCTGGATCGGGTGCGACTATCGGCCGATGGGGCCCAAGGGTAGCTTCGATTGGCTGGCGCAATGGCTCACGGCCAGGGGCGCAGCGCAGAAGACGGACTGAACGAAACGACATTCCAGCTACCCCATCAAGCCCCAGCAGCCAGGGCAGGAGCGGGCAGCCGTGAAGACCAAGCCGCGATATCCTGGATGTAGAATGGGATGCAAAAGCTCGCCAACCCGCATGGACCCGTCGAGTCCAAAACACAGGACCTGTTAAGCCATGGAAATCATCCGAAGCTGGCTGATCGCGCCAGCCAATCGCCCCGAGTACATCTATAAGTTCGCCACCCTGGGGGCCGATTGTTCCGTCATGGACTTGGAAGACGGCACGCCTGAGCCCTACAAGAACGCAACCCGCGACAATCTGCCGGCCATGGTGACACGGCTGCGCAGCGAAGGCCTCGTCAAAGGTTTGTACCTGCGCGTCAACCATCCGCGCACCGAACACTACCCTCGCGATCTTGCCGCTGCTGCTGCCGCAGGGGTTGATGGCGTCTGCATCCCCAAGCTCAACACGGTGGCCGAGTTGCACGCTGCAGTGCAGGTGTTGGCCCCGGCCGAAGATAAATTGCAGCGCCGTTTCAAAATCATAGGCGGCATTGAGTCGGCACTGGGCGTCCTCAATGTCTCGGAGATCGCCTTTGCCGACCCCAGGCTCATCGGTCTGTATTTCGGCGGTGAGGATTTCGCCACCGATCTTTTGGGCGCGCGGCGCACGCGCGAAGGGCTGGAGGTGCTGTACGCACGCTCTCGTATCGTGCTGGCCGCCAAAGCCGCGCGGATCTGCGCAATCGATCAGGGTGTGCTTGAAATACATGACGATGAGCGCTTTCGCTACGACTCAGAGCAAGCGCGCAACCTCGGATATGACGGTAAGGTCTGCCTCAACCCAAAACAAGTTGTGTTGGCCAACGAACTCTTCAGTCCGACCAAGGAGGAGGTAGCGTTCAGCCGTCGCCTGGTCGAAGCTTCGCGCGCCGCAGAGGCACGAGGCATAGGCACCATCGCCTTCGAAGGCATGATGGTCGATGGGCCCTTGCTCAAACGCAGCGAGCACATCATTGCAATGGCCAGTAAGTGAATCGGCGCAGGTGAGGGTCGCTTAGCGCAGCCCCGCCGGAATCGGCCGACTGCCGCCGACACAACACCTCAATGGGTCAAAGCGTCTATCTAACACACCCACATCACCATGAGCCAAACAACTAAGAAAGCGGCCATCGTCGGCATCGGCGAGAGCAAGCTTGGGCGCGTGCCCAACCGCACCAGTTTCCAGCTTCAGGCCGACGCGGCGCTTGCTGCGCTGGACGATGCGGGCCTTCGCATGTCAGACATCGACGGCTTGCTCACCACACCCATGCGGGTGCAGTACCTGGGCATGCCGTGTGGCGTGGTTGCCAGCCAACTGGGCATCCGGCCGCGGCATCTGGCGACGGTGGACGTGGCAGGGGCTTCGGGCTGCTCCATGATCGAGCAAGCGGTTGCGGCGATCGAGGAGGGGCGCTGCACCACGGTGCTGTGTGTGGCCGGGCAGAACATGCTGTCGCATGGATCGCGCGCGACAGCGGTGCAGGCCATGGCCGAGAGCGGTGTTGCGCATCCGCAATTCGAAGTGCCTTACGGCCCGCTGGTGCCTTCGCTCTACGCGCTGGTGGCGCAGCGCCACATGCACTTGTACGGCACCACACCCGAACAATTGGCCGAAGTAGCCGTGGCCCTGCGTTCGAATGCGGTGCTCAATCCCAATGCCCACAAGCGTGACCCCATCACGATTCAAGATGTGATGGCCTCGCCGATGATCACCTCGCCGCTGCGCATGCTCGATTGCGCGCTGGTCTCAGACGGCGCCTGCGCAGTGATTGTCACCAGCGCCGACCGAGCGCGCGATCTGCGCAAGAAGCCGGTGCATGTGCTGGGCCAGGGCTACGGCCTGCGCCACAGCTACATCGGCGAGCATCGGGATCTGACCACCACCGGCGCGGTGGAGTCGGGCCGTGACGCGTTTCGCACAGCCGGCCTCACACCCGCGGACATCGACGTGGCCGAGCTCTACGACTGCTTCACCATCACGGTGCTGATCGAGCTGGAGGACCTGGGCTTTTGCCCCAAGGGGGAGGGCGGCCGTTTTGTCGAAGGGGGTCGCATCCGGCTGGGCGGTGCGCTGCCTGTGACCACGCACGGCGGTCTCTTGTCGGCCGGCCACCCGGGTCTGCCGGGAGGCTTCTTCCATGTGGTCGAGGGGATCAGGCAACTGCGCGGCGAAGCCGGGGCACGGCAGGTTGCCAACGCCAAGACCGCGCTCATCCACGGCAACGGTGGCGTGCTTGCCATCCACTGCTCCCTGATACTCGGCTCAGCCGACACCGTGTGAGGCCGACATGAGCATGGAAAGACTGCTACCCAATCCCGATCCCATCTCCGCCCCCTATTGGGAGGCGGCCCATCAGGGCATCTTGCGCGTGCCGCGCTGCGAAGACTGTGGGCACATGCACATGTACCCACGCAGCATCTGCCCCTTCTGTGGATCGGCTCGCCTGCGCTGGGCCCAGGTCAGCGGGCTGGGCGAACTTCATTCCTTCACCGTGGTGCACCGCGCGCCCAGTCCGGCCTTTGCCGACAAAGTGCCTTATGCCGTGGCCATCGTCGCTTTGGACGAAGGACCGCTGCTCATGAGCAACATTGTCGGCACAGCGCCCAGCGATCTGAAGATCGGCCAGAAGCTGCGAGTGAAGTTCGAGCAGGTGAGCGCCGAGATTTCATTGCCGGTGTTTGAAGTGGCCGCCACTTGATGCAAGGTAGGAGCTTGCAGACTTGACCGCACACGCCTTAGTTGCCTAAACTCGAACTCGAACAGAGTGGCAGCACCGCAGGAAGGTCAGCATTGCTATATATGGTCGAGATGGACATGTCGCATGGCGATCGGCTGGCGCAGTGGCATGCCTGGTATGAAGCGCATGTGGACAAGCTGTTGACCATGCCGGGCTTCATCAGCGCGCAGCGTTTTGTATCGATCGGGCCCACCCTCTCGCCTTATCTTGCGATCTATAGCGTCACCGACGAGTCCGCGTTGACCAACCCGACCTACACTGCCCGCGCCGGCCCACAATCTGCTTCGACCTGGGCCCCCTTCATGAGCAATTGGCAACGCAATCTTCTGGACGGAGTGACCGTGGCGGCTGAAGTCAACTCCGGTCAGTGGATCGCGCTGATCGACAGGCAGGCGCCTGATGCGCCCGAGTTGCCTCCAGGGTTTGCGCGGCTCAAGCCAGTGGGCCTTGACTGCAGCATGGTCGAGCGCGGCCTGCGATGGGGCGCCCAGGATGAGGCGCCGCCGTCGCCGGCACAGGCACAGGGATGGACCCTGCGCGTGTGGCGTCCCTTGTCAGCCCAGAAGGTGGCAAGCGGCGCCAGAGCTGGGCCATGATTGTCGGAAATGGCTGTTGTATCATCCGGTTGTCGGACAATCCACCTGATTGAGTCACGCGTGCGATGACCCGCCTCAGACCCGAAGGAAGCCGCTTGCCAGACACTGCAGATCCCGCCCCGCCCACGACACCCGGCACCCCGCAAGAGCTGCAGATCTCCACCGTGGGACATGTGAGACTGCTGGTGCTGAACCGGCCTGGGCGTCTCCATGCCTTGTCCCGGCCACTGTGGGACGCACTGATCGATGCCTATCTGGAAGCCGGAGCCGATGCCGAGGTTCGCGCCATCGTGATCACGGCCACGGGTGACAAGGCCTTTTGCTCAGGATTTGACCTGAAGGACGTCCAGGAGCGAGACAATGCAGGCAAACCATTTCGCGGCCCCATGGATCAAGACAAGCGGCTGCTGTTTGAGGTGGTGCACGAAACCTGGAAACCCACCATCGCGGCAGTCAATGGCGCCGCCATCGGCGCAGGCTTTGAACTCGCGTTGGCCTGCGATCTGCGCATTGCCAGCGCGCATGCGCGCTTCGCGTTGCCCGAAGCCAGGATCGGCATGGGTGGCATCTATGGCTCGGTGGTGCTGCCGCGCACCATACCCGTTGGCATTGCACTGGAGATGATGTACACCGGTGACTACATGTCGATGGACGAGGCGCGGCGCTGGGGTCTGGTCAACAATGTGGTGGACTCAAAAGATCTCTTTGACACGGCCATGGGCATGGCCGAGCGCATTGCGGCCAATGCGCCCATCACCGTCAGGCGCATGAAGGAGATGGCACTGAAGGGACTTAGCTTGCCCGTCGCCACCGCATTGCGTCTCAACGTGGGGCCCGACCCGTACACCGCACAAGACCGCAAGGAAGGCATTGCTGCGTTTCTGGAAAAGAGAAAGCCTGTATGGAAGGGGCGATGAGCGATCCGGGGCTGCGCGCCTACCGCGCCAGTGTGCGTGCGTGGCTGTCACAAGCGGTTTTCCCCAAGGTCGGATCCAACATGGAGGAGACCTACGCCGCCAATCGTGCCTGGCACAAGCAACTTGCGCAGGCGGGTTGGTTGGGCGTGAACTGGCCGGTCGAATACGGGGGGCAGGGGCTGAGCACCCTGCATCAGATGGCGGCAATGGAAGAACTCGCCCGGGGCGGCGCGCCGCTTCCGCTGGCGATCGTCAACCTGTATGTGGTGGGGCCCACTCTCGTGTCATGGGCAAGCCAAGCGCAGAAGCAGCGCTTCCTCAAAGCCCTCTTGCACGCCGATGAGATTTGGTGCCAGGGTTTTTCTGAGCCGAACGCGGGCTCGGATCTCGCTTCGCTCAAAACGCGTGCGCTTCCTGATGGGTCCGACTTCATCATCAATGGACAAAAGATATGGACCAGTCAAGCGCAGTTTGCCGACTACTGCGCCGTGTTGGCACGCACCGATACCGCATCGAACAGCCACGCTGGCCTGAGCTACTTCATCGTCGACATGAAGTCCCCAGGCATCCGCGTCAGGCCGATTGAGCAACTGACCGGAGATGCCATGTTCAATGAAGTCTTCTTCGAGAACGTGCGTGTACCTGCTGCCAACATCATCGGCGAGCTCAATGAAGGATGGAAGGTGGCGATGCGTTCGCTGGCCAGTGAACGCAGCATCATCATGGCCCAGCGCAAGGCCGAAGCCGACGCGATGTTTCAGTGGCTGCTGCAAGTGCTCAAGTCGCGCTATCCCAAGGGCGAAGGCTTGCCCCCGCACCTGTCGTGGCGGCTCGGTCATGCGCGCATGCAGCTTGCCGCACTGGACGCGCAAGTGCGCGATCTGGTCGATCGCCTGCAGCGCGGCAGCGAGATCGCGGGCGAAGAATCGCTGGACAAGCTGATCCTCACGGATGTGGAGCAAGAAGTGTTTGCGCTGGCATTCGATCAGCTCGGTCCATACAGGCAGGTGCCCGGCGGAAGGCCGCCTGCCATGGATGCCGCGCACATGATTCATGAATTCTTCTATTCGCGTTCGCGCTCGATATCAGGCGGCACAACCCAGATCCAACGCGACATCGTCGCCAAGCGGCTGCTTAAATTGCCAAGCTCATGAGCGCTGACACTCTTGCTTCGTTTCACGAATCCGCTGTCCGCATTCTGGAAGGCCAGGGCAATGCCGCTCGGCTTCGGCAACCCGATGCCGCGACGCAGAGCTTCCCTGATTCGCAGTGGCGGCAACTGGCCCAAGCTGGCTGGCTGCGCATCCTGGTGCCCCAAGAGCATGGCGGCCTGGGGCTGGGCATCCAGGAGTTGGGTGCTATCTTTCGCGCGGTGGGCACGCACCTTGTGCGAGGCCCTCTGCTCGATCATGCGGTCAGCATTGCGCTGCTGATGGCGCATGTGAGCGAGCCTGCGCGCAAGAGGCTGGACGCCGCTCTGGACGGTGAGAAGCTGATCGCGTGTGCCCGCTCACTGCCGCCGCCTCATGGTGAAGGGGCAGAGCTGACATTGCGTGGCGACCGTCTGTGGGGTGTCGCTGAGCTGGTGGGGTTTGGCCAATGGGCCGACGAGCTGATCGTGTTCGCCCAGGACCGGGGCGAATGCGTGCTCGTCCTGGCCAGTGCCCAGACGTGCTCACGCCAGCCGTGTGCGAGCGTGGATCCCTGCGTGCAGTACTGCCGCATTGAATTGCGCGGCTTGCAAGTGCGGCCAGAGGATGTGCTTGTGCGTGGTCCCGCAGCGTCCCAGCTACTGGGCCAGATCGAGGACATTCAGCGCCTGATGATGGCCGCCGAAATTTCAGCCGGCGTGCAAGCCTTGGTTGACATGTCGATCGAGTACGCGAAATTGAGGCGTCAGTTTGGTCGTGCCATCGGCTCCTTTCAGGCACTCGCGCACATGCTGGCCGAGCTTGCCGCCAAGTGCAGTGCGCTCGGGCATCTGGTGACTGCATGCATGGCCGACGCGGTGGCCGAGCCGGCGCGCCTGCACGCTCTGGCCCTTGTCGCCAAGTCGTACGCGTGCACGGTCGGGCGCTACGCGGCGCAAGAGGCGCTGCAAGTGCACGGCGGAATTGGTTTCACCAACGAGCTGACACTTCATCTTTTCTATAGACGCATCCTGACTCACCAAGGTTTCTTGGGCGAGACGGATGCGCTGCTGTGTGAGTTGGGAGCGTCGCAGCTTGCGGGTGACGCGCCAATCGGTCAATCGCCAGAAAGGGCGCAATGAATCCGGCTGCATTCAGTGACATTCTTGTGCTGGACCTCAGCCGCGTGCTGGCGGGCCCTTACTGCGCGCAGCTTCTTGCGGATTTCGGCGCCGAAGTCATCAAGGTGGAGGAGCGTGCAGGAGACGAACTACGCACCTGGTTTCCGCAGATCGATGGCGAGAGCACGAACTTCCAATCCGTCAACCGTGGCAAGCAGTCGATCACGCTGGACCTGAAGGCGGACGAAGGCCGCACGGTCATGCGGCGACTGATCGCAAAGGCTGATGTACTGATCCACAGTTTTCTTCCACCCGTGGCTGAGCGCCTTGGCCTTGACTACGATACCGTTCATCAACTCAACCCTGATCTGGTTTACTGCGCCATCTCAGGCTATGGAACGGTGGGTCCGCTCAAGGACAAGCCTGGTTATGACCTGATGCTGCAGGCTTTCACCGGAGTGATGATGTTGACCGGCGAGCCCGGTGGCCCGCCTGTGAGGGCGGGCTTGTCGGCCATCGATATCAGCACCAGCATGCTGGCTTTTGGTGGCATTGCGACAGCGCTGTTTGCGCGGGCCACTGGCAAGTGTCGCGGGCAGCAGGTGCGCCTGTCCTTGCTCGAGACAGGCGTGGCCCTGCTCGGATACCACGTCACCAACTACATGAACGCGGGCTTCGCCGGCAGCAAGTCCGGCTCCGGGGTGGGGCACATCGTGCCCTATCAGGCCTGGTTGTGCGAAGACGGCTATCTGCTGGCGGGAGTGACCAATGACGGACTCTGGCGGCGCTTTTGCGATGCCATCGAATATCCGCAGCTGTTTGCCGACGCGCGCTTTGCCACCACCACCGGCCGGCGGGAGCATCGCGAGGTGCTGATTCCGCTGCTTGAGGAGCGCTTCGCCACGCGCACCGTTGGGCAATGGCTGGCCCGCATGGATGCACAGGGTGTGCCGGCATCGCCCATTCATACGATCGATCAAGTGGTCACACATGAGCAAGTCCTGGCCACCGACATGATTGTCGAAATCCAAGACCATCGCGGCAAGAAGATCAATCTCACTGGAATTCCGCTGAAGATGTCCGAGACGCAAGGCGTCATTGGCTGCCGACCGCCGAAACTGGGCGAACACACCGATGAGGTTCTCCAAGGCAAGCTCGGCATGTCGGCACAGGAAGTCAGGGCGCTTCGCGAGCGCAAGATCGTTTGACTGGCGCAGTGCCGGTGTTTGACATTTGCCTGTTTGACATTTGCCTTGACTGTCCGATGAGGGCTGGATACATTGCGACGTCGGTTTGTCCGACAATTGGTATTGTTAAGCGATTGATAGTGGGCAGCCGGCCCGTTGCTGGAGACATGGCATGAGTTTTTTCTTACGTACAAAGTCCTTTTTGTCGACCGCGCTCTTTCTCGCTGCGGCCGGGTCCGCCCTGGCGCAAGCCTATCCAGACAGGCCCGTCAAGATCATCATGCCTTACCAGGCTGGTGGCCCGACAGATGCCATGGGCCGCCTCTATGCGGATCGGCTGACCAAGGAGTTGGGTCAAAACTTCATCATCGACAACCGCATCGGTGCGGGCGGCAACATCGGAACGGCGGTGGCAGCCAAGTCTCGGCCCGACGGTTACACCTTGGTGGTGGGCAACGCCGCCACACACGGCATGAACCCGTCCTTGTACAGCAACCCAGGGTACGATCCTGTGCGCGATTTTGACCCGATCGGCATGCTTGGAAAAGTCACGATTGCGATTGCAGTGTCGCCCAAGGCGGGTGTGCGTTCCCTGCAGGAATTGATTGCCAAATCGAAGGTCGCCAGAATCAATATTGCCTTGCCCAGCACCACCGCAGTTCTGGCGCATGGCTTGCTGGGGCGTCGAGAGGGCTCCGCCATGACGGGCGTTCCCTACAAAGGGTCTCCCGCCGCCCTGACCGATTTGCTCGGCGATCATGTGCAGGCGACCATCGACACCGTTTCGGCATTACAGTCCTACAACGTCGCCGGCACGCTGATACCCTTGGCGGTGTTCAGTTCAACATCCAGCGAGTTTCTTCCGGGGGTGAAGACGCTCTCTGATCTGGGCATGTCGGGGTTTGACATGCAGGGCTGGTTCGCTCTCTTCGCGCCCAAGGGAACGCCGCCAGACATCATTGCCAAGTTGAATGCTGCGTTGAAGAAAATCAGCAGCATCCCCGACACCAACAAACAATTGATGTCAGGCGGCTTCGACCCAACCGCCGTGGGCGAGCCTGGCCAGTTGCCCGAATTCATTCGCGCCGAGCGCGAAAAGTGGAGCAACATGATCAAGGCATCCAACATCGCGCCTCAATGACCATGGCACAGGAGCGGATCGCCTTGGTCACTGGTGCGGCCAGCGGTATTGGGCTTGCCACTGCCGAACTTTTGCTCAAGAGGGGCATGGTGCTTGTGTTGACCGATCGAAGCGAAGAGGTCAGCACCATCGCTTCGCAGTTGGTCTCACGCATCGGCGGGCGAGCGAGCGCAATCCGGGCGGAACTCTCCAAGGAAGAAGGCGTACTGCAACTGGCTGTTGACGTCATCAAGCAGCATGGCCGAGTCGATGTGCTTGTGAACAATGCAGGTATCCACCCCAAGAAGAATGGCGACAAGTTCTATCTGGAGGACATATCCGCGCAGCACTGGGCAAGCGTGATGGCTGTCAATTTGACAGCGCCTTTTCTGCTCAGTCGCGAGTTGATTCCGCAGATGAAAGCGCGACGGTGGGGGCGGGTTGTCAACGTGTCTTCCTGCGCTGCGCGCACGGCGTTTCGCAAGACCAGCGCCGCCTACGTCGCGTCCAAGCACGGCTTGATCGGACTGACCCACACCTGCGCGGCCGAGTGCGCCAGTGATGGCGTGACGGTCAACGCGGTTGCCCCAGGTCCCATCCAGACCGGCCTGACACAGGCATACACAACTGAGCAACGTCAAGCCAGTGCCCAGTCCATCCCCATGGGCCGGTATGGTGAACCGATGGAAGTGGCAGCCATGATCGACTTCCTGGTATCCGATGCGGCGTCCTTCGTCACCGGTGCAGTGTTTGACGTCAATGGTGGTTCCGTGATCGTATAGGCGCGCGCCGCCTGATCCATGTTGGTAAGAAGTGATTGAATGAATGGAGTGTTCGAATGAAGAAGATGCTTGCAGCCTTGATTGTGGCCTTGTCTTTTCTCACGCCAGCCATGGCGCAAGGCTATCCCGACAAGACCGTCAAGGTCATCATTCCCTACGCTGCGGGGCAGAGCAGCGACATCATCGGTCGGCTCTTTGCTACCGGGCTGGCGCAAAGTCTTGGGCAGAGCTTCGTGCCTGACAACCGCGTAGGCGCCGGCGGCAATATCGGTTCGGCCGCTGCGGCGAAGTCTGCGCCCGACGGCTACACGCTCTTGATCGGTACAGCTGCCACGCATGCGCTGAACCTGGCGCTCTACAAGGACCCCGGATACGACGCGAGCGATTTCGAAGTCGTTGGCATGCTGGGCAAGGTCGTCATGGTCATCGCCGTACCGGCTGGATCGGGGGTGACTTCACTGCCCGATCTGATTGCAAAATCCAAAGGAGGGTCGCTCAATGTGGCACTGCCCAGCACCATGGCCACCTTGGTCGGGGAACTGCTGAAGAACCGTGGCGGATCTTCAATGGTGGCAGTTCCCTACAAGGGTTCTGCAGCAGCCGTCGCCGACGCTCTGGGTAACCATGTGCAGGTGATCATCGACACAGTGACTTCCTTGCGGCCGCATGTGCAGTCAGGAAAAATAGTGCCCCTGGCCGTCACGACGCTCACGCCAAGCGAGCTGCTTCCTGGCGTCAAATCGGTAGCGGAATATTTTCCCGGCTTTGAAGTGACAGGCTGGCAGGCTGTGTTCGTTCCCAAGGGGACACCCAAACCGGTCATTGACAAACTCAACCTGGAAATCAAGAAGATCCACGGCACGTCCGAGGCGCGGCAGAAGATCCTCAGTTTGGGCTTCGATCCAGGAACCGTGGGTGAGCCTGCACAACTCGCTGAGTTCGTGCGCAGCGAGCGCGAAAAATGGGACCGCATCATCAAGGCGGCCAACTTGAAGGCCGAGTGATGGATTGCTACATCGCCCTGATGACGTCTCCCGCCACTTCGTCGGCCAGGCTGATGGCTTCAATCCCAGCATAGATCGATGCCCAGGTGAAGCCGTCGATCAGTTGCTCTTTGCTCATGCCCATGGCGCGTCCGAGCAGCACGTTTTCCCGTATGCCTTCGGCGTGACCGCGTTCAATGTTGTAGTGAAGAAGCAGATAGGGCAGCATCTGCTTTGGCAAACCATTGCGAATCACGTTCTCCAGCCGGTTGCGGTAGGCCTTCAGAAAATCGGGGCGGAACTGCGCGAAGAATTTGACATAGCGCGGTATCTCGCCGATTGTTCTTTCGTACCAGTTCATCAGACGCTCTAGGTCTTGCTTGCTGGCGACGGTGCTGCGAAAGTCCATGCCGCTGTCGAACGCATGCGGATCGAAGCTCCAGTTGGCTGGCCAGCGAGCCTGGTTCTCCGTGCTGGGCTCTTCGTCCACCCAGCTCTCCAGGTAGTTGGTCGAGGATGTCGCGACAAAGCGCGAACCCTGCGGTCCCCCATGCATGAAGGCCACTGCCAAGGTATCGAGCACTTCACCCTTGGTGGCGCCGCGGCGCTTGGACAGGTGAACCTCATACAGGATGCCGTCTTCATAGCCGGATATGGCGTAGTAGTGCAGCATGTTCAGGCAGTTCTTGACCAGGCACTTTGGCTCAGCGCTGGTTGTCATGAATGGCACGGACGCCCTGTAGCGCTTGAGGATGTCGGCCCGAAACTTCAACCAGAATTCGAAGGCCGGGATAGAGTAGCCTTTTGTGTACTGGTAGTGATCGCGGAATGCCTTGATCTCCTCTTCAGTGATTGAGTCGGGTGAAGAGATGTCCAAGCCGTCATCCCACGTGCTGGGCCTTGTCATTCAAGCTCCTGGTCAATGAAACTAGTGCCCCAACACAGAAGAATCGAAACATGAAAGTGCGTCTTCGCACCCATGGCGTCGTTGCAAATCCTCGCCATAGCTATGGCTATGTCTGCGGTTTGCGCCTAGCCCTGGGCGCGAATCCATCACTTTCATCCTGTTTCGATTCTTCTGCGTTGGGGCACTCGCTATATGCCGTCGAACCGGATTGTCCGACAATGCAACAATTGATATTATCTGTGGCCGGCCTGTTCACCGTCAAGGATCGCGAGCAATGACCATCAATGCGCAAAACACGAGACAAGTGCACAAGCAGCCGATCACTGGGCCGCTTGCGTGGACAACCGATCAAGTGCAGGGCAAGCAGAGTTTCTGTCGCCAGTTGGATGAGCACCATCTATTGGAGATTGACCATTACCTGTCAGGCGTGCGCGATCGCGAGTTAACTGACATCACGGTGGCAGATCTTGCTGGCGGCCACTTGCGGAAATTCATGGATCGCGCGCGCACGGACATCCAGGACGGTCTGGGCATGCTGATTATTCAGGGCTGCAATCTACAGAGGTATTCCCGCGAAGATTTCGAACGTATATTTTGGATGATGGGCTTGTTTCTGGGCACGCCGATTTCGCAAAGCGTGTTTGGAGAACGCATTGCGCATGTTCGGCATGCGCCCAACAACCCCAGCAACCGTACCTATCGGACAACGCGCGAACTGATTCACCACACCGACACGCCCGATGCACTTGGGCTCATGTGCGTGCGCACGGCCAAGTCTGGCGGGCTCAGTACGGCAGTGAGTTCGCTGGCGATCCACAACGAGATCCTGGCGACACGGCCACAGCTTCTGCCCGCGCTGTACACAGGAGCGCCTTATCATCGTTTCAGTCAGGAGCTGCCCGGGCAGGAGCCGGTATCTCCCTATGATGTGCCGGTGTTCTGCCAGCAAGATGGATTGGTGAGCTGCATGTATGTGCGTCACATGATCATGCACGGCGCGACCGTTCTGGGCAGGCCCTTGGCGCAGGATCTTCAGGAGGCGATGGACTATTTCGATCAACTCGCCACCAGCCCCAAATTTGCGATGGCCTTCGAATTCGAGCCGGGCGATGCCATGTTCATCAACAACCGCACCATGCTGCATTCGCGCACCGAGTATGAGGACCATGCCGACCCTGAACGCAAGCGCGATCTGCTACGCCTCTGGCTCGACCTGCCCCAGGGGCAGCGTCCGGTCATACCGGAGATGGATCCCTACCAACAACCGGCGTCGGGTGGTCGTGGAGGCGTCGCCTACCAACCCGCCAAGACACTGGCCTGATTCCTTTTTTGGAGATACACCCATGAGTAAATTGCCGGCCGATGGCCTTCTGTACAACCCCGACGTGACGACCCAGGAGGAAATCGATACCTACCGCAAGTTCTACGTCACCACCAAGGGATATTCGCTGCCGGCGTTTGAGTTCTGGCTTGAATTGCGTCCCGATGTGCTCAAGCGCTATCGGGCGAATTTTGTTCGTGAGACCACCAGTGCAGAAGAAAAGCCGCGTGCGCTGGCGCATGTGATCGCCATGCTGCACCACTATGCTGTGGTCGGCTTTGACGATGGCGTGCTCTATGAAGTCAAGTTGGCGCAAAACGAAGGCGCCTCATACGGTGAAGTGCTTGACACCATCGCCTTCGCGTTTCTCAACGGTGCACCCATGGGGATGAGCGCTGTCGCCAATTCTTCGCTCACCTACATGAAGGACTGGAAAGACGGTGGGGCCACCCGGGCAGACCGCTGGCCGGCAAGCTGGTCCTTCGATCGCGAGGCGTTCACCTCGGGGATGGACTTCACATCGCCAGAGCCAACCCCGCACGACATGCAGGCTGTGCAGGATTGGTATCAGACCAAGTTGGGGGAGGTGCCGCGCTACGTTCAGTTCCTGGTCAAGCACCGGCCGGGCTTTCTCAAGGCCTACCGCAACCGCTTCGAGAACGCCTTGCGTGACGGACTGCCTAAAGAGATGGTGCCCTATATGCTGCTCAACCTGAACGTGTCGCGCGGCTTCAAGGATGGAATTCGCGAGGCGGTCTTGCTGGGGCGTTCGTTTGGCATGACGCGCCCTCAACTGGCCGACGCGATCTGCTGGGCCTACTATGGTGGGATGGACGGCATCAGCATCGCGCAGGAAGCGGCGGGCGACATACTCGACAAGATGTAGCCGTGTCGGAGGGAATCAGGCAAATGGAGCACGTCCAATGGGGTGGGCCCGATACGGTTGTCGTCTGCGGCGGCGGTCTGGCTGGATTGACTGCCGCTGTCACGGCGCAGGAGCAGGGCGCGCGCGTTCTGCTGCTTGAAAAGGCACCCCAGGCGGGCGGCACGACGGTGCTGTCGGGCGGCTTGCTTTGGACTCTGGCGCGCTATGAAGAGGCCCGATCGAAGATTCCTTTCGGCGACGCTGCCCTGCAATGGCTGGTGTACGACAGCATTGACGATGCGCGCGCATGGCTGCGCAGTCTGGGCGCGAAAATGGGGCCCGTCGAGGAGCCTGTGCTAGGGCATGGTCGGGGGCAGACTGTCGACCCTGTGGAAATGATTCAGCTGCTGCATGAGCGCTTCCTTGCGCGTGGCGGCACGGTGTTGCTCAACACCGCTTTGGCATCGCTGGACATGAGCGCGGGGGTGGTCACTGGCGTGCAGGCGCTCACCGAAGGTCGGCTCGTCACCGTGCGCGCCTGCGCTGTCGTCATGGCCACCGGCGGATTTCAAGGCAATCCCGAATTGCTCTTGCGTTACATCGTGCGCCCAGAAAATCTCGTGCTGCGAGCCAATCGCTGGAGCACCGGTGATGGCTTTCTCGCGGCGACTTCGGTGGGCGCCGCTGCCTCGCCGGGTCTGGACACCTTCTATGGTCATGCGCTTGCCGCGGGTGCGAAGTATGGCAAGGCCCAGTTACGCGACATCAGCCAATACCATGGCCGGCTGTCAGTTGCGATCAATCTGTTGGGTGAGCGCTTCACCGATGAGACCGAAGAAACCGGCGACGAAGCGCTGAACCAGCACCTGGCTCGCCAGCCCCAGGGCAGGGGCTTCTACATCGTCGACGAGAGCGCGATGGAGCAGGTGGCGATCCAGGGGCGTGAGGCCATTACGCGCACCATACTGCGGCGTGCAGTCGCCGCTGGCGGCACGGTCATCGAAGCGGACACACTGGAAGACTTGTGCGCTGCATTGTCAGCGCACGGTGTGCCTCCTTCGCGGGCGCTGGCCACACTGCGCGACTACAACGCGCACATCGAATCCGGGCAAGCTGACGCGCTGGTGCCCTCACGTGTCTTGAATCGGGTGCCGCTGGCGCAGCCGCCGTATCGTGCCGTGATGGTGCAGGCCGCCATCACGTTCACCATGGGCGGCTTGCTGATCGATGAACGCACCCGTGTACTGTGGCGTGCGGGAACCAGTTCCACCTTCGCGGCGGTACCGGTGGAGCGTGCTTATATTGAGACGGACGGACCGGCCGTGTCGGTCGGCGAGGATTTTCGTCAGATGCCGATTCGCGGTCTCTACGCAGCGGGCAATGATGCCGGCAACATCAGCAACTTCGGCTACATGGGCGGACTCGCCAGCGCGTTGACCACCGGCCGCATGGCCGGGAGCGAGGCAGGGCGCATGGCCGTGGCCGCGCGGGCTTCTCAGCCGGCGGTATAGCCGCCATCCACGAACAGAATCTGTCCGCTGACGAATCGGGCTGCGTCCGAAGCAAGGAAAACCAGCGGTCCTGCCACATCCCACGGCTCACCCAGACGGCCCATCGGCGTGCGCTTGACCACCGACTCGTAAAGCGCCGGCTGGGTTTTGACCAGCTCGCGATTCAGATCGGTGACGATCACGGTGGGGCCCAGGGCGTTGACCGTGATGCCGAACGGACCCAGTTCAAAGGCCAGTGACTTGGTCAAATGCGCGATGGCCGACTTGCTGGCTGAGTAGGCCGAGCGATTGGCCATGCCGCGGTCCGACAGGATGGAGCCCATGTTGATGATACGGCCGCTGCGGCGCTCCTTCATGTGAGGTATGACTGCCTTGGAGCAGATCATGGTGCCGCGCACATTGACTTCCACCACCTTCCACCATTCGTCCAGCGAGCTTTCCTCCAGCGTGCGGGGAGACGTGATGCCGGCGTTGTTGAAAAGAATGTCGATTTGACCAAAGTCAGCCAGGACCGCAGCCACCATCGCATCGACAGCCGCTGCTTGCGTGACATCCACCGAAAGAGCGAGCGCGCGCCGACCATAGGATCGAACCTTCTGGGCGGTGGCCTGGCACTTGTCCAGACTGCGGGCAACGACGATCACGTCGGCGCCCGCCTCGGCCAGGGCGCAGGCGGCCATGGTCCCCAGGCCTCCGCCACCGCCAGTGACGATGGCAACACGGCCATCGAGCCGCGACGAGGGAAGGGAATCGGCGCCACCGGATGGCGCGGTGGTCGCACCCGATACCGGCAGGGCATCGGCGGGCACGGGGTCGCCCATCGCGGCCAGCAAGGCACTGAGTCGTCCGATGATGGCTTCATGCTGGCCCGCCAGGAGCGGATCCAGATCCAGCCGCAAGCTCACCGCCTGATGGTAGAGGGCTCTGGTTCGTTGCAGCGATGGATCGACTTTGATCATGGTCACCTCTTGTGCGCCGCTTGATCGGCATAGCCGCTCTTGCGCTCATCAGTCCAGCGGCGAGCCTTGTTCTCGAACGTGGGCAGGGTTTCGCGCGCAACCGGCTCCAGATTCATGCTGACATTGGTGCGCGCCTTGAGTTCAGTGGTGAGCGTTGCACTGAAGCCGGCGATCGCCTCATCGGCCAGCAAGCCGGGTTTGAGCGCATAGCGAAGGGACACCTCCGTGCGGCCTTGAGCGTCCACATAGACCTGTCCTGCGTACTCGGCCACCTCTGGATGCGAGAACATCACCGCGTCCACAGTGGCGGGCCACAGGTTGTTGCCTCGGATTTTCATCATGTCGTCGTAGCGGGCCACACTGCCCGCTTCGATGCAGTTCCAGGCCCGCCCGCACCCGCAAGAGGAGGCTGGCCAATAGCGCGCTTTGTCTCCGGTGGCGAATCGGATGACAGGCGAGCCCAGCACGCTGAGATTGGTCAGCACGATTTCGCCCTCATCACCTGGCGCCGCAGGCTGGCCGGTTTCAGGGTCCACGACTTCCACGTAGTTTTCCCATTCGAAAAAGTGCAGGCGCCCGGCCTGCCCATCGTGGCGTGCAACGCTGTTCTCGCAGCTCGCTGCGATGAAGCCTGCGCCCTGTGTGCTGCCATAGCCCTCATGCAGTGGGCAGCCCCAGTCCTGGGTGATGGCGTGCGCCCAGTGCATGGGATAGCCTTCGCCTGCGATGAACAAGCCTTGCATCATAGGGAATGCTTCGCGCGGCGACATGCCTCGCCGCCGCATGGCTTCGGTCAGTGTGTGCAGATAGTTGGTCGATGCGTAGATGAAATTGACCTTGCCAAAACGAAGCATCAGATCGATCTTGGCGTCTGTGCTGAACGCAGCGGGCGCATGGATGCCCGCCGCGCCCGCAACGCGAAATCCTTCGGGAGGGCCCCATCCCCCGGTGGTCATGCCTCCTGATGGGACACAGTTGAGTGCCACATGACCCGGACGAAGCCCGGCCAGGTGCCAAGGCAGGTAATGCATGAAGCCTTGCAGCGCGACATCGTGATGGGTGCGACCGTAGACCTCCTGGCCCTGGCCTGATGTGCCACCGGTCGTGGTGATGAGGGCCACCTGATCGGGCGGCACGCTCAGGCGGGTCCCGTAGGGAGGATGCGCCGATTGATCTGCCAGGAAATCCTGTTTGTTCGAAGTGGGCAGACGCGCGAAATCGGTGAGGCTGTTCACCTTTTCGGGCGGCAGGCTCGCCGCGTCCATCCTGTCTCTGTAGAACGTGCTGCTTGCATACACCCGCTCCAACTGACGGCGAAGGCGCGAGAGCTGCAGCTCTTGCAGTTGCGCCCGCGTCATCGCATTGAATCGGGCCAGCAAAGATGAGTGGCTCATCACGCGATCCTCAAGCGATTGGGCGGAACTGGGGGATGGAAATCTGTTCGGTCAAGTCGCGAAAGACGATTTCGACCTGCATGCCTGCCACCACATCTTCGGGCGCGCATCCGACGATGTTGGTGGGCATGCGGGTTCCCTCGGCCAGATCGACCAAAGCCACCACGTAGGGAACCTCAGGTGCATAAATCTCCGCCGGGATCGGATGGCGCACAACGATCCAGCTATAGACCGTGCCGCGGCCGCTGCCGGTGATCCAAGTGACGTCGGCCGAGCGGCAACTCCTGCAAATCGGGCCCGGTGGAAACTGGGCCTTGCCGCACGCGCCGCACTTTTGCAGGCGCAGCACATGCTCGCGGCAGCCCTCCCAGAAGGGCGTGGTCAGATGGTCCAGGACGGGAAGCGGTCGCTGCATGGTCATTTCCTTAAGATCATGGCACTGCCGCAGGTCATTGCACCGGCAGTGGTCAGCGCGATCTCTGCATCCTTGATCTGCCTGTCGCCGCTGTGCCCGCGAAGCTGCTGAACGGCTTCGATCACATGATTGAAGCCGTGAATATAGGCCTCGGACAACAGGCCGCCGTGTGTGTTGGTGGGCAATGAGCCGCTGCGCTTGAGTTCTCCGGCTTGAGCGAATGCACCGGCCTCGCCCGGTTTGCAAAAGCCAAGACCTTCCAGCACCATGATCACTGTGTAGGTGAAGCAGTCGTAGATTTCGGCGACGTCCACATCCTTGGGGCCAATGCCGGCACTCTTCCACAGATCATCGGCAATGTACTTGCTGAAGTTCTCAGACAGATCGGGCCAGCGGATCGCATCGAACAGGTCCTCGCCCTGGTGAATGCCGCCGCCGTAGGCACCGCCCATGATGTAGACGGGCCGGTGGCGCATGTCGCGGGCACGCTCGGCCGACGTGACCAGTACCGCGCAGGCCCCGTCCGATTCGAGGCAGATGTCGTTCAGGCCGAGCGGGTCCACGATCTTGCGCGCACTCAGGTAGGCGTCCATCGTCAGCGGCGTGCGCAACATGGCGCGCTCGTTGAGCACCGCGTTCTCACGGAAGGTGATCGCCACAGAACCCAACTGCTCCTTGGTTGTTCCGTATTTGACCATGTGCGTGCGGCACCACATGGCCATGGCTTGGGGGTAGGTGATCCAACCAAACGGGGCCGTGAACTGCGTGACGTTGTAGGCAGAGAGGTCGCGACTGCCACCCAGGCGAAAGCCTGATCGCCCGTTCATGGCACGAAAGCAAAGGACATTCTTGGCAAGACCTGCCTCGATTGCAGCCGTGGCCGCCAAGGTGATCAGATTGGCGGCGTTGCCTCCGGAATCGAAATCGACCACGTACTGCGGATTGGGCAGCCCCATGGCGGTGGCCACTGCCATGCCCGGCACCGAGTCGCCAAAGTTGAAGCTGATCATGCCGTCGACTTCATCGGGATTGACGCCGGCGTCCTCGCAGGCTTTGAGACAGGCCTCGGTCGCCAGTTCGAGCACCGTCACGCCCGAGGCCTTGGAGAACTTGGTAAAGCCGATGCCGCCTATTGCGTACTTGTCACGCAGTTTCCACATGGTGTCGCCCTTTTGAATTGGTCAGAGTCCGGAAAAGCGCGGCTTGCGCTTTTCCTGGAAGGCCATCAGGCCCTCGGTTGCGTCCGCAGACGTGGTGGCATAGCGATGAACATACTCAAGCTCCATGCGCAGGCCGCTCGTCGGATCGGTACGCAGGCCTTCGTTGGCCAGATGCTTCATGCCGCAAAGCCCCAATGGGCTTAGGCTGGAGAGGTGTGCAAGAAAGGTCGTCAGGTAGGTGTCCAGTTGCGCATCGGGCAGGAGCTTTGAAACCAGTCCAATGCGTTCGGCTTCGGTTGCGTCAATGATCTCACCCGTGAGCATGAGGTAGCGCGCGCGCATGGGGCCGATGGTGCGCGGCAGGCGCTGGGAGCCCCCGGCACCTGGCAGTTGGCCGAAGTTGACATGCGCGTCCCCTATCTTGGCCGAGGAGGCCGCGATGACCAGGTCACAGGCGAGCAACAATTCCAGGCCACCGGCCACGCAATAGCCTTCGACCACCGCCACATAGATTTTGCGCGACTTCTCCATCATGTCGAAAGCCTGGTAGAAGTCTTCCAGAAATGCGCGGAAGTCGTCCGGCCGTCGGTACAGATCCACGTAGCCCTTCAGATCACCGCCGGCAGAAAAGTGTCCGCCCGCGCCGCGAATCACCACGATGTTGACGGCGCTGTCCTGCTCCATTTGCCCGACCGCTTCGCGCAGGCGACGCACGGTCTGCGCATCCAGGGGGTTGCGCTGCTGCGGTCGGTTTAGCGTGATGGACGCTACCCGTTCGCCCCGTCCCTTGACGAGCAGCGGATCGACCAGAAGATCCATAGAGTGTGAGCTGTGATGAGGTGCGTTGTCGGACAATCGGATTTTCTCTTACCGAGACACAAGCGTCAAGCCACCGCCACCAGCCACCGCCACCACCATGTCACCGCCAGGCACAGTGTCAGGCCCTCAACGGGTTCTTGCCTATGGTGCATTGTCGTACTGTCCAACTATACTGAGCGGGGGTTTGAGTCAGGCAAGGCATTCCTTCGGAAGGAGCGAGCATGAAAAGATCGATCAGGCAAATGCTGGTGGCTGCGGCCGCTGCGTGTGTGTTGTGCCCTGCGATGGGGCAGACCTTCCCCGATCGCCCCGTCCACGTGGTGGTCCCCCAGTTGCCAGGGGGTTCCTCGGATCTCATCGGGCGAATCCTGGCGGAGTATCTGCGCGAAAAATGGAAGCAGCCTGTGCTGATCGAGAACAGAGTGGGCGCCAACGGAAACATTGGTACCGACTATGTCGCAAAGAGCGCGCCCAACGGCTACACATGGCTGCTCACTTATTCTGGTTCGCACGCCATCAATCCGGCGCTCTACAAAAAGCTGCCTTATGACCCGCAGAGAGACCTGATAGCCGTGGCGACGGTGGCGCAACTGCCCTTCGTTCTGGTGTCCCATCCCGACTTGCCTGTCAGGGACGTGAAGGATCTGGTCGCGCTTGCCAAGAGCAAACCAGGGCAGTTGAATTACGGGGCTCAAAATGGCGCCATCAATCACCTGATCGGTGAGATCTTCAATCGCACTGCGGGCGTCAAGACAGTGCAGATACCGTACAAGGGCGCGCCTGATTCCCTGGTCGACACTGTGTCGGGCTTGTTGCAGTTCAATTACGCGAGCCTGGGCTCCGTGATTCAATTCATTCGAAGCAACAAGGTGCGCCCACTGGCTGTGACCAGCGCCAAGCGCTCTGCCTTCCTGAAGGACGTGCCCACGGTGGCCGAGGCAGGTTACCCGGCACTCACCACCGATTCGTGGTGGGGAATTTTGCTACCCACGGGCACACCACCCGACATCGTCAACAAGATCAACGCCGATGTCAATGAAGCACTCAGGAGGCCCGAGCTCATGACCCGTTTCGCCACCTTCGGCGCAGAACCTTACCTCACTTCTCCCGAGCAATTCGCTAAAGTTGCGAATGACGATATCGTCAGGTTCCGAGCCATCGTTGAGCAGTCGGGCGTGCGTTCCGAGCAGTGACACGGTCAATGCAAGCCGGGGCAGAGATGCGCAAGTTCTATCTGGTCGTGAAGTCCACCTTGGTCGACCTGAAAGACCGAGACGGTTTCGATGAGTGGTATCGCACCGACCACATGCCCAAGGCATTGGTTCAACTGGGCGCGCTGGCGGGTCGCCGCTACTGGAGCGACACCGATCCGAGCGTGCACTACGCCGTCTATCGGTTTGCCGACATCGACCGCCCGCGTCAAGTGAAGGCCAGATCGGATGGGCCGGGCGGTGTGCTCACCCACGAATTCAACGCGGCCTGGCCCGGTGTGTCGCGAACGCGAGAAGTGCTCGTGGCGGGCGACTAGACCGAAGAGAAAATGCCCTTATGCGCCGGCCAAGGCCGCCTTTCGGGTGGATGCGCGTGGTGCCTTTGCCTTCTTTGCCGGTGGTTCGTCCAGCAATGAGTCCAGTGGCTTGGTCTTGTCCAGCCCCGTCTGCACAAATGCGCGCAGAAAATCTTCAATGTGCTTGCGCATCCAGGATTCGGCTACGGCGGCTTGGCGATTTTTCAGCGCGTTCAGAATCATCCGGTGCGCATCGACTACGCGTTTTTCGGTGTGTAGCCGCGGCAGTATGGCCAGACCTGCAGGCATGAACAGCAGGCTGATGGGTTCTCGCGCCAGAATCAAGGCGCGGTTGCGAGTGGACTGCGCGATGATGTCGTGGAACTCGATGTCCAGTCGAACGGATTCCTCGATGTTGCCAGCCGCCTTCTTCATGGCGGCAAGGTTTTTCTCAAGTGCCTCGATCTCTTCGGCTGTAATGCGCTCGGCCGAGTAGCGCGCTGTGATCGGCTCGGTTGCGATGGACGCTTCCCAGAGCTCCTGAAAGGTGACCTGGTGCAGGCGCAGGGCGCGGCTCGCGCGCGAAGCCAGCTCCGGCATGTGCGGCAGTGCCACGTGAAGGCGCTTGGCCGATTGACGCTTAACCAGGCCGCCTTGCTCCAGCAGTCGAATGCCCTCACGCAGAGTGGATCGATTGATGCCAAACTGGGCGGCTAACTCGCCTTCGGTGGGCAGTCGGTCTCCCGACTTGAGCTGCCCCGACATGATGAGCTCTTCGACTGCGTCGAACACCATGCGGTATGCGGGCGGTGAATCAATCCGTGTGAACGTCTTGTCATTGCGCGCCGCAGCCGGAGTTTCAGTCGAAAGAGATTTTTTCTTGGTTGCCATATCCCTCCAGCTCTGTGGTCTAAGCCAACGGATTGTCAGATGATTCGATTATCGGTGAAACCAAAATGCAGCCGGGGCGGGCGGCCCAGCGAGTAATTGACACACCGAAGGACGACTCATATGCTCCGATCGTCGGACAGTCGGAAACCACACTGAGGTACACCATGCGAATCATGCGGCCCGTTATCTTTGCCTTGCTCTTGTTGCCACTGATGTTCTTCGCTGTCGAATCGATGGCGCAGGAGTACCCGCAAAAACCGGTCAAGATCATCGTCCATTTGCCAGCAGGCGGCTCTACCGATGTGATTGCGCGGCTTTATGGCGCGCGCCTGAGTACGGGGCTGGGCAAGCAGTTCTACATTGAGAACCGTCCGGGCGGCGGCGGCACCGTTGCGGCGCGTGAGATCGCCAAGTCACCCCGCGATGGATATTCGCTTGGCGTGTGCACCGCAGCAACCAACGGCATTGTGGTTGGTATGTATGACAACGTGGGCTACCACCCGGTTCGGGATTTCACGTTCATCGGCATGATGGGCGGCGTGCCGATGGTCATAGCGGTGCGTCCTGACCAAGGCATTGCGTCCCTGCAGGATCTGATCAAAAAATCCAGACAACAGTCGATGAATGTCGCCCTGCCAAACACGATGGCCATGCTGGTGCGCGATCTCATCGTCAAGCAGGAGGGCGCGGGCTTGAACAGCGTGCCGTACAAAGGTGCTGCAGCTGCCATCAACGACGTCCTCGGAGGGCACCTGTCCGTGATTGTGGATACGCCCATCACCATACAGCCGCAGGTCGCAGCGGGCAAGTTGCTGGCCCTGGGCATCACGACGCGCAACCAGACCCCGCTGATGGCGGGGGTCAAAACGGTGGCCGAACAAGGGTTTCCGGGATTCGAGGTGACCGGATGGTTCTCGTTGTGCGCGCCTGAGGGTATTCCGGCTGGCATCGTCAGGCAGCTCAATGCGGAATTACAGAAGATTCATGCAGACCCTGAGTTTCAAAAGAGCTTGCTCGGTCAAGGCTTTGATGTCGTGCCAGTGGGAGATTCAGCCCTGCTGCCAGAGTTTGTAAGGGCCGAATCCGAGCGCTGGGTCAAGGTGGTCAAGGACAACAACATACGGCCTTGAGGCGGCGCGGTGAAGACGTCACAGAAGTGATCCCGCAAATTTGAAAGGCGCCCAAAGTCCGATAGGCTAGGGTTGAACCTATTATGAGCGACCCTTCAATGGGCTGATACTTGCGACGGCAACCAAGTGCCTCCTCCAAGTTGACAGTGGGGTGCACTTCTACATACGTGCTAAATGGATACTCCTTCATCGCATCATTCGAGGGCTTTGCACCTTGGCCTTGGGTCGGGCACGATCGACGAATCGATCTGCGATGTGTGGCCGCTGATCGGCCGTGTGGCAATTCTGTGGTGTGACCGTTTGGAGTATCTTGGTCTTTGGTTCGTCCCCGCGCGCCTGCGCGCAGTCCAGGTGTCTCATGCCAGTTGAAAGCAAAGCCGGTCTGAAGATAGGGGCTCTGTGGGGCGCCGCAGTTCTGCTTGGGCTGATGTCCCATGAGGTCCGTGCCCAAGAGGAGTACCCCTCCAAGCCTGTCCAGATCGTCGTGCCGTTTGCTGTTGGCGGCGGCACTGACACCATGGCGAGGGTGCTCGCCAAAGAGCTCTCCGCCGCCTTGAAGAGCAACTTCTATGTGGACAACCGCACGGGTGCTGGCGGGCGCATCGGAGGCGACTACGTGGTCAAGTCCCAGCCGGATGGCTACAAACTGTTGTTCGCCGGGCCTACACTCACGGTGTTTTCGCCCATCCTCGAGCCCGAGACCATGCCTTTCGACGCCCGGACCGCGCTGGTGCCTGTGGCCTATTTCTATAAGTACGACCTTGTTTTGGCTGCGAGTGCGCAGAGCGGTCTCACGAGCCTGAAGCAACTCATTGACACGCTGCAGGCTGCTGAGAAACCTATGTCGTTTGGATCGGGCGGCGCGGGCACCTCGCCGCATCTTGCGGGACTGTGGCTGACGTACCTGACGAACACGCGTGCCACCGCGATCCATTACCGCGGCTCGGCGCAGGCCCAGCTCGATACGCAAGCCAATCGGCTGACCTTCAATTTCGAGGGCGTCGTCCCGACCGAGCCGCATATTCGAAGCGGCAAGCTGGTCGGACTGGCAATCGCCAGTAAGACCCGTTCGCCCGCACTCCCCAACGTTCCGACCATGGCGCAAGCCGGCTTGCCACAATTCACCGAAGTCGACTGGACGCAATGGAGCGCGCTGTACGCGCCTGCGGCCACGCCACCGGCGGTTTTGCGAAAGCTCAACGACGCGGTCAGGGG
Source organism: Comamonadaceae bacterium (assembly GCA_947476285.1). GTDB lineage: Bacteria > Pseudomonadota > Gammaproteobacteria > Burkholderiales > Burkholderiaceae_C > Ramlibacter. The sequence goes on from CANJPU010000008.1 coordinate 83,723, forward strand.
CATCATGCAAGATCCTCGGGTGATCTCATCGTTGAAGTCGCTGAACGCCGAATTGATGCCTGTGATGAACTTCGAGGAAACCCAGGCCTACGGGGTGCAGCAATATGCGCAGTGGGCGAAGGCGCTTGTGCCGCTCAAGCCGATGATGAAACAAGTGGTTGGTCAGGCTCCAGGCTTGTCTGCGTCACCCGGCCCGAGGGCCGCGCCGCCAGTGCGTGAGCGGTCTCAGTCCGACACCTAAGCAAAACCGATCAAAAGGGTACTTCAGATGCTACACATTCCTCGCGGCCTCGCCGCATACCTCACTGCGTTCACTGTGCTGATGGCGGCACCGCCGGCCCAGGCGCAGCAGCGCACCCCGACCACGGTGGTCATCGCTTCTTTCGGCGGCAATCTCGACAAGGTATATGCCGAGGCGCTCGCGCCCTTTCTGGACGCGCGCAACATCGTGGTCAAGTGGGTTCCCAGCTCCTCGCTGGAGAACGCGGCAAAGGTGGTTGCCACTGCGGGGCGCCCGGAATACGACCTCGTGCTGTTCGACAACCTTGCGTATTCGCTCGCTTCCAGTAAGGGCGTACTCGCGAAGGTGGACGAGGCGGTCGTGACGAACTACAAGGACCTGGACCGGCGCGCGCAGCTCCCGCGCAGGGATGGCGTGCCCGTCGGCTTCTACGTTGCCGGTCTCATGTACAACACGCAGGAATTCGCCAAGCGCGGCTGGACACCGCCTACCGGCTGGGCCGACTTGTTCCGGCCGGAATTTTGCGACGTGCTGGGCTTGGCCAATGTCAACTATGCGCCCGGCGTCGCCATGCTGGTGATGCTCGCTGGCGGGGACATCAACAAGGTGCCGCAGGCGATAGAGAAGATGAGCACCTTGAAGAACTGTGTGCAGACGCTTGAGGAGGCCTCCCCCAAGCTGGAGGAAAAGACGCAGATGGGCGTGTATTTGGTGGGCCTGGCCGCTAGCACGCGCGTGCCGGCACTCGCCCTGCAGAACGTGCCGGTAAAGTTCGTGTTCCCCAGGGAGGGCACCCTCTTTGGCAACGGCACAATTTCCGTGGTGAAGGGAGCGCCCAACGAGAAGCTCGCACAAGAGATCAGCAACTACCTGATCGGTCCGCAGGCACAGACGATCCTCATGAGCAAGGCGTTCTACGTCCCCACCAACACCAAGGTGAAACTGCTGCCTCAATTGCTGGAATACGGCCTGCCGAGCCCAGAGCAGATGGGCCGCCTGATCACTGTATCCGATGATGAAGTATTGGCCAGGCGCCGCGGCTGGCAGCGCGATCTGCAGCGCGCCATGGCACGCTGAGTTCCTTGCGGCCGAAAAAGGCAACGCGATCGGCAAGGGCAGGGCATGGCATTCGATCTTCAACTTTCCGGGCGCGCAGTCCTTATCACCGGCGGCAGTCGCGGACTAGGCCGCGCGCTGGCGCTGGCCTGCGCGCAGCAGGGAATGCGAGTGGCGATCTGCGCGCGCACTCGCGAGTCGCTGGACGAAGTGGCCGCTGCCGTGCGCAAAGGTGGCGCCGTTTGCGTTCCGATCGTGGCGGACCTGTCCGAGTCTGCGGGCTGCCGCCGTGCTGTCGAGACGGCAACTGAGGCTTTCGGCACGCTCGATGTGCTGATCAACAATGCCTCGACGCGTGTGGCCGGAGCGCCTGCCAGCATCATGGACATGGACGATGCCCACCTCACCGCACGTTTCATGGGCAAGACGATGGCTGCCATTCATTGCGCGCAGGCCGCTGTGCCGGTCATGCGCGCGGCGGGTGAAGGGCGAATTCTGTGTATCGGCGGCACGGCCTCCAGAACTGCTCTGGGCCCTGGGGATACCACCGCGAAAAACTCGGCGCTGCCGCAAGGTCTGGGCAATGCGGCGCTTTCCAATTTCTGCAAGTACCTCTCTGACGAGGTCGCACCAGACCGCATCACAGTGAACATCGTGCATCCTCACACCATGTACACCGCGCGCATGGTTGAACGCGCTTTGTCCATTGGTGAGGACGAGGCGAGCGTGATCGAACGCATGACGGCGCGCATTCCCCTGGGGCGCCTCATTACCGCCGATGACGTGGTTGGCATCGTCCTGTTCCTTGCGTCGCCTTTGGCCTCGGCGATCACCGGGCAGTCGATCGCCGTGGATGGCGGCGCGCTTCGCGGCGTGGTGTACTGATCATCAATAGTACAAGGTGAAACACTGCAATAGGACCATGGACGGATTCGATGTTTTCACGGTGGAGTCGGGCGGCGCGCGCTTGCGCGTATTCGCATGTGGCCAGGGCCCGCCGCTCGTTCTTCTACCGGGCATCGGGCGTCCGCCTGCGGACCTCGCTGCGTTCGCTGGGCTGCTGGTGCAGGCGGGCTACCGCGCACTGCTGCCGGAGCCGCGCGGCATAGGCCAGAGCAATGGGCCGCTGGAGGGCATTACTCTTCATGAGCTCGCCGCTGATGTGGCGGCGGCCATGGATGCGGATAGCGCCAGTGGCGCTGTCGTCATCGGCCACGCCTTCGGAAATCGGGTTGCGCGCGCGCTCGCGGTGGACCGTCCCGATCTGGTGCGTGCGGTCGTGCTGCTGTCGGCCAGTGGCAAGGTGCATGGCAGCGCCAAATCCGCCGAGTGGAACCGCCTCGCGTTGGATGCATCCGCCGACCCGCAGGAGCGCAGAGCGGCGGCGGCGGCGGCCTGGTTTGGTCCGGGCGCAGACGTCACACCGTGGCTGACTGGCTGGTGCATCGCGCAACGCGAGGCATTCGCGCAGGCCGCGCGCGCGACACCGCTGAGCGAATGGTGGAGCGCAGGATCGGCACAAGTGCTCATCGTTCTTGGCGGCGCGGATGCAAGCTCGCCGCCACAGAACGGTTATCTGCTGAAGGAAGAAATTGGGCCGCGTGCAAAGCTTCTGGAACTCCCCGGCATCGGGCATTCGCTGCCGGTCGAAGCGCCCGCAGCGCTCGCGCAGGCCGTTCTGCCCACTCTGTCTGAGTTCTTTGGCCTCGAAGTTCCTCACACATCGGATGAGAGCGTTACGCCCTCGAGGGGCCCGCCCGCCCATGCATCAATGCGCCCCAACACGGACAACACATCGTCTTCAGGGTCGCATTCCCTAAAGACTCGATCGTAGACCTCGAAGGCTGATCGGCCGATGTGGCTGGGCAGGCCCAGCGCGTCCACTTCCTCAAGCCACAGTCGCGCATCCTTCTGGACAATGCGCAGCGCAGCGCCGAACTGCCCGCCCGCGAGTGCGAGCGGCACCTTGCGCCGGGTGGCGTCGCTCTGCGCGGTGCCCTCGTTGAGGACGGCCAGCGCAAGCGCTGGATCAAGTCCAGCCCGCGCTGCCATGACCATCGCCTCGCAGCCGATGGCGAGGTTCACGCGGGACACCATACCGTTGATGATCTTCATCGTCTGCGCTGCCCCGGTCACCGGTCCCAGATAGATGACGCTTCCGCAGGCGCGTAGCACCGGCTCTGCGAGCCGGTGCGACTGCAGCGGCCCCGCCATCATTGTCACCATCGTGCCTTGAGCTGCCTTCTCAGGCCCGCCGCTCACCGGCGCGTCGAGAACGCTGACTCCGCGCTCGCTGAGCGACGCAGCGATGCGCCGCACGCAAGCTGACCCCGTGGTGCTCAAGTGCACCAGATGCCGGATGCGCGAGCCCTCAATGAGGCCCAGCGGCCCGAGGCTCGCAGCCTCGCAGGCCTCCACACTGGGCAGGCACACCAGCACGAGTTCACAGTGATCGGCGACATCTCGCGCGGACGTCGCGCTCGACGCGCCTGCGTCGGCGCACAGTGCATCGAGCGCCTTGGCACTGGGGTCGAACGCGCGCACGCGCAACCCGCTCGCCGCGATCCTGCGTGCGATCGGAAGGCCCATCTGGCCCACGCCGATGAAGCCGATTTCTGTTGGAGGGTTCAGGGTGCTTATCTCAGCGCTCCGGCTGGATGCCCGCCGCTTGCAAAAGCCGGGTCCAACGGGCAGCCTCGCTTCGCATGAAGGCCGTGAACTGGGCCGGTTCCTCGTTCAGTACTTCGGCCTCAGCGGAAATCCGGGTGTTCACCGCGGGCAAGGCAAGCGCCTTGCTGAGCAGTTCATAGAGTTTTCCCGTCACCGCGCGCGGCGTATCGGCCGGTGCGACGATGCCGTACCAGGACGAAATCTCCATTGCAATCCCCGATTCCCGCATCGTGGGCACGTCGGCCAGCAAATGGAACCGCTGCTGTGAAGTAACAGCCAGGGCACGCACCTTGCCTGCCTTGATCTGCGGAAGGATTTCGACAACACCGGCGGTGAGCATCTCGACTTCCCCGGCGAGCAGTGCGGTGGTCGCGGGGGAGCTTCCTTTGTACGCTGCGTGAATGATGTCGATCCCAGTGATCTGCTTGAGCAGTTCACCGCCAAGATGGGGCGAAGTGCCAACACCGGCGGATCCGAACTTCACCGGAGCGCCGCGCGACTTTGCCCATGTGATGAATTCGCTCACCGTTCTCGCAGGGACACCCGGATGCACAACCATCACCAGCGGTGCGCTCGCAAAGCGAACAATGGGCGCAAAGTCGGCCAGCGTATAGGGCAATTTCATCAGGCCGAACCCGCTTGAGAGGCTGGTCGAGGCCAGGCCCAGGGTGTAGCCATCCGCGGGGGATTTGGCGAGTGCGGCGGCCCCTATGGTTGTGCCCGCGCCGGGCTTGTTGTCGATCACCACGGGCACACCGGCGACTTCGCTCAGGCCTTGCCCCAGCACTCTTGCGAAAGAGTCCATGCCGCCCCCGGGGGAGGTGCCAACGATGATCTTGATGGGCCGGGCGGGATAGGCGGGCGACCCCTGTGCCAAGACGTTTGCAGCATTCATGGCAGCTGCGGCTGCCATGAATGCTCGTCTCGTCATGCGGTCTGTGGGCATGAAAATGTCCTTGGGCAGGTAGCTAATGTGCAAGTATCTCGGATGGCCCAGCGTTGATTTGGCCAGAATCCAAGCGTACCATTGTCGGATCAAAAAACAAGGTGGCAAGCCCGGCCAACGATGAGTTCTCTATGCAGTGCGCCATCACCGTCAGCCCTCTCACTCCCACATTCGGGGCCGAAGTTCTCGGACTGCATCCGCAGACCGTGTCCGACAGTTGGCCGCAACTGCGCGATGCATTCCGCACGCATCGCTTGCTGGTGCTGCGCGACCTCCCGCTGGATGAGATGCAGTTCACGCTGCTCGCGCAGCGCCTGGGTCCGCTTGAAGGGCGCTATGTCATGCGTCGCAGCGACGGTAAGGCGTCCTCGCCGGTGCACCTGATCCAGAACCTGGATGCCGACGGCCGCGTCGCGGCCAACCCCTACGGAAACGCCAATTACTTTTGGCACACCGACAAGCAGTACCATCTCCAGCCCTCCCTGGCCACCCTGCTACAGGCGATGCAGATTCCGCCCACCGGGGGCACCACCGAGTTCGCCGACATGTCGGCGGCCTATGAGGCACTTGCACCGGCGGTGCGCGAGCGCATCCGCGGACTGCGGGCTGTGTACTCCTATCCGCACATGCTGCGAACCTGCCTCAAGCGCGAGCCAACCGCCGAAGAGATCGAGAAGACGCCGCCGGTGGATCATCCGCTGGTTCGGACGCATCCGGAAACCGGGCGCGCGAGCCTCTTCGTGGGCATGTACTGCTGCGCCATCGTCGGCATGCCGCCCCAGGAGAGCTGCGCGCTGTTGGCGCAATTGCAGGCGCATGCGACGGACCGGCGTTTCGTCTATGCACACGCCTGGCAGCCCAAGGATCTTCTGATGTGGGATAACCGTTGCCTGTTGCATCGGGCAGTGGCGGACTTCGACATGGCGCGGTATCGCCGCGTCATGCGCCGCACCGTGGTGCAAGGCGAAGTGCCAGTCTGAGCAGCTCGGCACGAGCGAGCCAACGATGTTCAATGCGTGTCACCCGCCAGCATTCTCTTGTTTCAGAACGCGCGTCGCCGACGCAAGCAGAGCTCGTCCCAAAAGTTCGTCATTGGGTTTATGCTCGCAAGGCACAGGCGCTTGAAATCGATTGTCGGACAGACGGGGAAAATATGAAGAAGTTGCGCAGACACATGGCGTTCGGTATCCCGCTCGGCTTGTTCCTTGCAGGGGCTGGCCGGCGCGTCTTGGCGCAATCCGCGGCACCAGCCTACCCGTCCCGCCCGGTCCATTTCGTTGTGCCTTTTGCGGCCGGGGGTGGCGCTGACGTCATCGCGCGCTTCATTGGTGGCAAGCTCGCGGCGGCGTTGGGCCAGCCAGTGGTCATAGAGAACCGGGCGGGTGCCTCGGGGAACATCGGCGCAGCCGCGGCAGCGCGCGCTGCAAGCGACGGCTATACGATTCTCTTCGCCTACTCAGGAACGCACGCGATCAATCCGACGCTCTACCAGGAGCCGGGCTTTCGCAACAGCGATTTTGCCCCTGTGATCATGATCGCGACCGTGCCGCAGGTGCTCACGGTCAATTCCAACTTTGGCGCGCGCAGCGTGGCAGATCTCATCGCGCTGGCGAAGGCGCGTCCCGGCGCGATGAACTTTGCGTCAAGCGCCGCGTTCAACCAGCTCGCTGCGGTGCTTTTCAACCAGATGGCCGGGGTGCAGGCTGTGCACGTGCCCTATACGGGCGCAGCCGCTTCCACAACGGCGCTGATCGCCGGCGACGTCGCTTATCAGTTCACTGATCCGCCCGCGGTGTTGTCTCTGATCAAGTCCGGCAGATTGCGCGCGCTGGCAGTGACCTCTGTCAAGCGCTCGGCGCTATTTCCCGATCTGCCAACCCTCGTGGAAGCCGGGCTCGATGGCTACGACGCGACATCGTGGAACGGCATATTGGTGCCGGCAAATACGCCTGCCACCGTCATCGCGCGCCTCAACGCCGAGTTGAACAAAATTCTCATGGCCGCGGACGTTCGCGCCAAGCTCGCCGAACTCGGCTACGACCAGGTGGGCGGCTCGCCAGAGCAATTCGGCGCTTACTTGATCGCGCAAGAAGCCAAGTGGGGCATACTGGTGAAGGCCGCCAACCTCAAACCGTGAATCGGGTTTGCGCTTCCCGAAAACCTGCTCCAACGATGCAAGCAACCCACCTGTCTCCGATCGGATCGACCGTCCCCGATAACAGCACCGGCTCAGAGGCCGCCTTCCTGCAGCTGGTCAACCTGAAGAAAACCTATGCGGGCACGCCCGTTGTGGATGACCTGTCTCTGTCCGTGCGCAAGGGAGAGTTCGTGTCGATCCTCGGGCCGTCTGGCTGCGGCAAGACAACCAGCCTGCGCATGGTGGCGGGGTTTATCGAGCCCGATGGAGGGCACATCGTCATTGATGGACGCAACATCGAAAAAGTTCCAACACACAAGCGCGGCGCGGCGATGGTGTTCCAGAACTATGCGCTGTTCCCGCACATGACGGTGTTCGACAACGTCGCCTTCGGCCTGCGCATGCAGAAAGTGCCGAAAGACGAAGTTCTTCGCCGCGTTGAGGAGAGTTTGAAGCTCGTGCGGCTGGGGCCGCTGGCGCAGCGCTATCCCAAGCAACTCTCGGGCGGCCAGCAGCAGCGCGTCGCACTGGCGCGCGCCGTGGTGCTGAACCCACAGGTGTTGCTGCTCGACGAGCCGCTGAGCAACCTGGATGCGAAGCTGCGCAAGGAGCTGCGGACGGAGTTTTTGGAAATTCACCGCGTCTCGGGCATTACCACGCTCTTCGTCACGCATGATCTCGAGGAGGCATTTTCGCTCTCGGACCGCGTCGCGGTCATGAACGCCGGGCGGCTCGAGCAGTACGGCACGCCGACCGAAATATTCACCGCGCCCGCCACGCAGTTCGTGGCGGATTTTGTCGGTCATTCGAATCTGCTGCACGGCATGTTAGGCCGCGCGCCTGAAGGAGGCGCGCAAGTGATATGTGATGCGCTCACGGTGAAGGTCGACCTGCCTGTCAGCGCGCAGCCGCGTCCTGTGCGCATCGTCGTGCCCGGCCACTCGGTGCAGGTGTCCTCGGTTCCGACGGGCGCCGACAATGACTTCGCGGCACGCATAGAGCGCATGTCCTTTATTGGCCCGCGTGTTCTGTTCCTGCTCAATGTCGCGGGGCATTCATTCAGCTTCGAACTGGCAGCGATGAAGACCCTGTTTCGTCTGAAGGCGGGCGACGCGGTGTACCTGGGCTTCAACCGCGGCGAAGTGGTGCTCCTGCCAGGCGAGGAGGCTGCATGAAGGCCGTGGCTCGGCTCGGTGTGCCGTACGGACTCAGCTTGCCTGCGGTGGTCTTGCTGGGCCTGTGCTTTGTTCTACCCATCGCCAACCTGCTGCTCTTGAGCGTCACCGAAGCGAAACCGGGCAGCGGCATCACGTTCAAGCACTATGCCACCTTCTTCTCGGACTCCTATACGCGCGAGCTGCTTTGGGTCACGCTGAGGGTGAGCCTGTTGACAACGCTGATCTCGCTGGTGCTGGCCTTTCCGGTTGCGCTGTACATGCGGCAGGTTTCGCCGCGCGCGCGCGGGCTCCTGGCTTTTCTGCTGCTGTCGCCACTGCTCACGAGCGTGGTCGTGCGCACACTTGCCTGGGTCTTCATCCTCGGACCCAAGGGCGTGCTCAACACCGGCTTGTCCGCCGTGGGTCTGCAAACCGTGCGGCTTCTTTACAACGAGACGGGAGTTGTAATCGGCATGGTGCACGTGTTTTTCGGTTACATGGTGCTGTCGCTCATGACCTCCATCTTGAAGCTGGACGACAACTTGCTCTTGGCGGCGCGCAACCTGGGCGCAACGAAGTGGAAGATTCTCACGCGCATTGTGGTGCCGCTGTGCCTTCCGGGAATCCTCGCCGGCTCGGTGCTCGTGTTTTCGCTTTCCGCAAGCACTTACGCCACGCCCGCTTTACTCGGCGGCACAGGCACCAAACTCATGTCACCTGAAGTCTACGACCTGGCAATCACGCAACTGGCCTGGGACGAAGCCGCCACAGTGGCCACGATCCTCTTCCTCATGAGCGCAACCCTTGTCCTCGCAGGCTCCGCCCTCATCGGCTCAGGCAAGCGCAAGGTCATCTTCCAATAACACCAGCTCTGCCCATGTCCGAAGTATTGGAATTCTCCCCCCGTCTGCTCAAGGCATGGACGGCGGCTATCCTGGTTTTCATCCTCGCTCCCTTGCTCGTGGTGGTGCTGCTGTCGGTGACGACCTTCGACTACATTCACCTTCCTACCGAGGGAGTCACGCTCAAATGGTTCCGGGCTGCGCTGACCAATGAAGTGTTCATCGACGCGGCTGTTCACAGCCTCGTCCTTGCGGTGGTGGCTTCGCTGGTGGCCTTGATTGTCGGCACCGGTCTGGCGCTGGCGGCGGTTCGATACCGCTTTCCAGGACGGGGGGTGATTGCGACCCTGGGCCTGGCGCCGCTATTCGTTCCGATGGTGATGATCGCGCTCGCTCTGCTGTTGGCGGCCAATGCCGTTGGAGTCCGCGACGCGTGGGCGCGCCTGTTGATCGGACATTCGATCCTCACGCTGCCGTACGTCGTGCGCACCATGACAGCCAGCCTCACGGGTTTCGACATGAACCAGGAACTCGCGGCGCGCAATCTGGGCGCTAGCCCGCTGAAGGCTTTCGCTCTGGTCACGCTGCCGCAACTCGGTCCCGGGCTGATGGCCGGTGGCGTGTTCGCCTTCATCATTTCTCTGGACAATGTGGCGGTGTCGATTTTTCTCGCCGGGGCTGACGTCACGACGTTGCCGGTACAGCTCTTTGCCTATGCTTCGTACAAGAGCGACCCGATGGTGGCTGCGGTCTCGGTACTCATCATCGTGTTTTCACTGGCGATCGTGGCGCTGGCCGAGAAATTCTTCGGGATTCAGAGCCTGCTGCGCGGCTGAACAGCGGCAACTCAGTCGGGCACAAGCATGTCAAGGATGATCGCGGCCATTTCGGCAAAAGCGGCTGCCAGCAGGTAGCCGCCTACGCCCGCCCCGAGAGCCAGGACCACAGCGAACGCCGCCCCCGCGAGGGCGCCTATGCAGCCAGCGCCGACGGCCGCAAGCAGAGCGCTTGCCGCGGCGAACGTCTGGGCGTTGCGGGTGATCAGACGAAGCACCCGCACCGATGGCCCGCGGCGCGCACCGGTACCAAGTGGCGCGCTTGCATCGGCATGCGCAGGCGCGGCGGCCATGACGCTTGGCACGTTGCGGCCTGCGGCCACGAGCACATGCTCGGCCGCCGCCAGCCCGCTCGTCAGGCCGCGCATGAGTCCCCCTACGTAGCCGATCTGCGCGCCGCCTTCCAGCCCACCCGCCGAAGCTCCGACCGCATACAGGCCGGGAATCGGCGCGCCGTAAGTGTCCAGGGCGCGCGCGTCGGCGTCCACGCTGATGCCGCCCATGGTGTTGGTGATCCCCGGTGCCATGGGAATGGCCATCAAGAGGCCTTCGCCGATGACACGCGCAGAACCTGTGCGCGCCACTTCGAGCGCGGCCAGTGCATCCGGGCCGGCTTGCGTTGCCCAGTTGTATTCGTCCAGGGTGGCGGCGAGGCCTTGCGCATCGATGCCTGCAAGTGCGGCAAGCCCGGCGGGGTCCGAGGCGCGCAAGATGGTGGCGCCGCCAGTCTCCAGGTGGGGATTGGCGGGCAGCAGCGATTCGCGGCCTGCGGATTCCCAGATGGCTTGGTCCAAGACCAGGAAGCAGCTAGCTGGATCGTCGAGCTTTGCCAGGAAGTTCGCCAAGTGAATGCCGCCACGGCCTTCATCGACGATGCGCCGCCCCTCGCGGTCGACGACCATGCAGGAGAGCACCAGCGTGTCGAGCATCGGGTAGGGCCATAGCGCGGGATTGGTGAGCGCGTCGCGCGACAGCGGATGTCCGTAGAAACGGTCCATGCGCGAGAAGCCGCAGCCCAGGGCTTCGCCGATGCGCACCGCAGTGCCGCGCCCGGTACCCGCGCCCCGCTGCACGATGTGCTCGGGCCGCGGCCCAATGTGGCGCCGCATGAGCTGCGCGTCGCCCTGGAAGCCGCCGTCCGCGAGCACAAGGGCCTTGGTGCGCAAGTCTCGCGGGCCTTGCGGTGTCGCCACCGCCACGTTGAACCCATGGGCTGCGCGCTCCACGCTCTTGACCTGGTGGCCCAGCAGCAGCTGGCCACCATTGGCCTTCAAGTCCGCCGCGAGCGTGGACACGAGGCGATCGGGCCCACGGCCGGGAAAGTCCAGGCCCGCCTGCATGGGCCTGGGTGGCGCGAGCATCCACCGGTGCCAGGGCGTTGGGCTTGCCTTCACGAAGCGCGCTCCATGCGACTGCACCCATTGGAGGGCAGGCCCGGCACGACGTGACACCGCCTCGATCAGGGCCTCATCTGCATCGGCGTCCATCGCCTTGCGTACCGCGGCCGCCAGCACATGCGGGGGCAAACTGACGTCGTTATAAGCCACGTGCAGGATGCCGCCAGAGCTGCGGGAATTGCAGGGGTACCGCTCCTGGCTGCCTTGCTCAAGAACCACGGGCGCCAAGCCACCTTCGCTGGCGCGGGTCGCAGCGGTAAGTCCCGCAAGGCCGCCGCCAACCACCACCATATCTAGCAACTCATCTCCCATGGAGCTCCTCTTGAATTCCGCTGTTGGATCGCAGGTGGTTTTAGTATAGTCCGACAATCAGACTCTAATTGGTGCGCAACTCATGCAAGAACGGGCAGACGGCGACTTCTCGCCCCAGGGGCCGGATCAAGTGGATGTGGTTGTTGTCGGCGCCGGCCTTGCAGGTCTGGCGGCTGCCAACCGGGCACTCGACCTGGGCCTGTCGGCACTCGTGCTGGAGGCGTCCGAGGATGCGGGCTACCGCTGCGCCACGCGCCTGTCGGGCGGACTCTTTCATGTGGCCTATCGCAGTGTGTTTGCGCCCCCAGCCGAACTTGCCGCAAAGATAACGGCAGCCACGCACGGTTTCGTGGAGCCCCAGCTCGTGCGCGCAATCGCGGACAACGCCGGCCGCTGCGTCGAGTGGCTCAAGGGTCATGGCGTCAATTTCACGCGGATCGAACCGGACCAGGGGTGGCGCGACAACGTGGCCGCGCCGCTTGGCTTTTACGACCAGTCGCACATGGTGTGGGAAGGTCTGGGCGCCGATGTACTCCTCAAGACCCTGGAGGAGCGGCTGGTGACGCGCGGCGGGTGGATCCGGCGCGGCGCCCGTGCGCGCGAGCTGATTGCACCGGCAGGCAGCGTCGCTGGCGTACGCGTCGCCCAAGGGGCGGCGGACACAGTCCTTGCAGCGCGCGGCGTGGTGCTGGCGGACGGGGGCTTCCAGGGCAACCCGCACATGCTGCGAGAGTACGTCACGAGGCACCCCGAACGCATAAAGCTGCGCGGGCCTGCGGCGGGGGCGGGCGACGGCATTCAGATGGCTGCGGCAGTTGGCGCCGCACTCGTGGGCATGCCGTATTTTTACGGGCATGTGCTCAGTGCGGACGCGTTGCACAACGACAGGCTGTGTCCCTTTCCTTTCGTCGATTTTCTCGCGGCCGCAGGCATGCTGGTGGACGCCGACGCTCGGCGCTTCGTCGACGAGAGCAAGGCCGGTGTCTTCATGGCGAACGCGATGGCCCGTCATGGCGATGGCGTGGCCACGGTGATCTTCGACGACACGATGTGGAACGACGCGGGCCGCGTTTTCTTCTGTCCGCCCAACCCGAACCTGGTGGAGGCGGGGGGCACCCTGCACAAGGCCGACACGCTGGAGGAGCTTGCGCGGCTTGCGGGGCTGCCGGCACAGCGCCTTGTGGAAACTGCGCGCGAGCGCAATGAGGCGCTGGCACGCGGCGAACTCAGCAGCGGTCTGGACGAACGCGGAGCCCTGAAGTACCAAGCCGTGCATCTGGGCAAGCCTCCCTACTACGCGGCACCGGCCTGCGCATGCATCACCCACACGACAGGCGGCTTGCGCGTCGATGAGTGCGCCCGTGTCCTGCGCGAGGACCTGGGCGCCATCCCCCACTTATACGCCGCCGGCTCCACCGCTGGCGGTCTTGAAGGTGGGCCGCAGACCGGTTATGTCGGGGGTCTGATCAAGGCGCTGGTGTTCGGTGTTCTCGCCTCGGAAAGCATTGCACGCGGTGAGTCGACATGACGGCCAGACTGTTTGAGCCCTTGCGCCTGGGCGCGGCCACGCTGCGCAACCGGGTCGTGATGGCGCCGATGACCCGCAGGCGCTCGCCGGGCGGCGTCCCGGGCGACAACATGGTCGAGTACTACGCCCGCAGGGCCGCGTCGGAAGTCGGACTGATCATCACCGAGGGCGTGTCGATCCAGCACGAAGGCTCTGCGGGCTACGCGAACGTGCCCGATTTTTTCGGCTCCGAGGCGCTGCGGGCATGGGAGCGCATTGCACGCGCGGTGCATCGCGAAGGCGGGCATGTCGCGGTGCAGCTTTGGCACGTTGGAAACGCCCGCCGTGCGAACCCGGCCGTGGGGCCGGCGCCTGGCTACGGCCCCTGCGAAATCGTGCAGGACGGCAAGACCGTCGTCCTCGGGATGGACCACGCGGAGATTGCGAAGGTGCAGCAGGCCTATACCGAGGCGGCGCGCCTGGCCCGCGAGCTGGGCTTTGACGCCGTCGAACTGCACGGTGCCCACGGCTACCTGCTCGATCAATTCATGCGCGAGGAGACGAACCGGCGTGAGGACGACTATGGCGGTGACATGCCCTCGCGCATGCGCTTGGCGGTGGAGACGGTACTGCAGATTCGCGCAGTCGTGCCCAGGGACTTCCCCCTCATCTTCCGCTTCTCGCAATGGAAATCGGACAACTACGAAGCGAAGATCGTCGATTCACCGCAGGAGTTGCGCGATTTCACTGGCCATCTGGTGCACGCCGGAGTCGATTGCCTGCACCCGAGCACGCGCCGATTCTGGGCCGCAGCCTTCGACGGCTCGGACAAAAGTCTGGCGCAGTGGACTCGCGAATTGTCCGGCGTCCCGGTGATCGCTGTCGGGAGCGTTGGCCTGGACAAGGCGCATGCGCTGACCGGGGGCAAGCAGCGCGACATGTCGCAGGTGAGCGCGAACGTCGCTGACCTGTCGCTACTGATGCAGAAGATGGAAGAAGGCGCCTTCGATCTCGTGGCCGTGGGCCGCGCGCTGATGGCCGATCCGCAATGGGTGATCAAGGTAAAGGCCGGGCGGTTTTCGGAGATCACGCCGCTCACGGCGCGCGCTTACGACGAGTTGGTTGTCTAGTACTCTGCTTCACCACAAGGTTCAGCGCGCCATCACGCGGTCTTCCATCCGCTTCCAGTTGCGCCGCTCCTCCACGACCACCGAACCCTTCACAGTGACGGATTTTGCGACGACGTCAGGGCTTGGGAAGCCGTAGGCTACCAGGTCCTTCGACAAGGGCACCGTCTTGTTCGACGGCATGTAGAAGGCCTCGTCCATCAGTATCTTCTGGGCTTTGGGGCCGAGCAGCGAATTCGCCGCTTCATGCGCGATCTTCTCGTTCGGGCCGCCCTTCACCACAGCCATGGTGCCGTAGCCGATCACGGTTCCTTCGGTCGGAATCAGGAACTTGACCGGATAGCCCTGCTTCATCAGCGTGGGCACGCGCGTGCTGACTGCCACCGACAGCAGGTAGTCGCCGGTCTGTGTCTTCTCCTCCAGCTTCGCTGCATTGGACTCCAGGGTAGAGACGCAGTTCTTCAGCTTGCCCACTCTTTCGATTGTTTGCGGCATCTTGTTCAGGTCCCCGCCGGCGAGCATGACAAGCGTATTGAGGCCGAACGATCCCTGCACGGAGCCCAAGCCCAGGACATTGCAGAACTCGGGACGGAAGATGTCGTTCCAGCTTTGCGGCTGGTTCCACTTGCGCTTGGCAAATTCCGCCGGGTTGTACATCAGGCCAGTGAAGTAGAAGCCGACCGTGTAGCCGTCGCGGGCCTCGGGCACCGCGCGCGGGTCGAGGTCCTTGTAGTTCGTCGCAAGCTTTTCATCGACCTTCGCCAGCGCGCCGCGGGCCGAGGCGAGGCTGTAGTAGAGATTGTCGAAGAGCACCATGTCGTATTCAGGCTTCGCCATGGTGGCGACCACCTTGGCTGCGTTGTCCGGCGGTGAGCCAGGGATGAACCGAAACTTCACATTGCGCGCCGTTTCGAAGTCGACCAGCGCGCTCTGGAAAATCTGGTCCAGCTTACCGCCGAAGCCCAGTACCTTCAATTCGGTGGGCGCGCCCTGCGCCAGTGCACTCACGGGGAGTGCAAGAAGCGCTGCAGCGCAGGTGGCCAGCAAATGTCTACGTGTATTCATGATGTCTCCTTTGAGGATTCCTGTTTCTTCAGCCGCTCGCAGAATTCGCGCGCCTCGTTCTCCACGCGCGCGAAACCGAACTGGTCGAGCTGCCGTTTCATCTCCTGCAGTTCCTTCTCATCGGGCAGCAGGTAGGGTGGGCGCAACACGCCGGTGCCCGCAGGCTGCTCCAGCACCTTCATGGCCATCTTGAGCCAGCGCGCGTTGGCCGGTGCCCATCGGGTCACGATGTTGACGATTCGCCAGAGGTCGGCCACGGCCTTCGCGCAGGCATGGATGTCGTCCCGGACATAGTGCTCCACGATGGACTGGCAGAGATACGGCGCAATGTTCGGCTCGGCCGCCATGTAGCCGCCAGCGCCGAGCGGCAGGCCTTCAAGGATCTGCTTGATGCCCACCACGATTTCGACATTCGAGGGCATGGCATCGAGCAGCTCGACGTGGTAGCCCAAACTGCTGCCGATGGCGTTGATCGCGCGGACTTGGGGAAAGTCGCGCGCGATGGCCGCGTACATGGACGCGGGCGGCGTGTACCCGGAATAGAAATGGCAGGACAGGGCGGTCGGATGATCCACTTCGGCCAGGACGCTGCGAATGTAGTGGTCGAGCTCTCGCGCGGTCGGGCGCATGCCGTGGCCCGCGTCCACCTGATAGACCTGGACCAGGTCCACGCCCGCCTTGGCCGCCGCGCGTGCGATGGCGATCATGTGCTTGGCCGTACGCTGCTCGGGCGGATTGGCACAGACGGGGACGCGCCCCTTGCATTCTTCCACGCCGATCTCGTAGACGCGGCTCAGTTCATCGAGCGTCAGCGTATGCCCTTCGCCGCTCCCCCCGCTGCCCAGGTATACGCCGCAACCCGCCGCCACCATGCGGCGCAGGTGCTGACGGAACTCGTCCTCGGCGAAGGATCCGTCGGGCTTGAACGGCGTTACCGTCATGCAGTAAGCGACGGGCTTCTTCTTGGTGGTGATTGTCATGTGGCGGGTCTCTTTCTTTCAGACGGCATGGGCCGCCTTCTGTGCTTCGTATAACGCATGGGACAGGCGCCGGGGACTCACGCAATCCCCAATGGCCTGCACAGGCAGGCCAGCGGCCTTCAGTGCGGCGAGAGGGCCGGGGTCCACGTGGCGGCCGGTCTGGATCACCACCAGATCGCAGGCGAGGGTTTCCTCCTCGCCCGAGCTTGCGCGGGCGATGCGCAGCTCGCCCGGCGTGATCGCGGCGATGCTTGAGAGAACCCGGAACTGCACATCGCCCCGGCCCAGGCGTGAGAGCAGCGGGCCAGTGCTTTCGTGCGGGATATGGGCCAGCGGCGTGAGGCCTGGCGTCACAACGAAAATGCGCCAGCCCGCATTGACCAGCATCTCGGCCACGCCGTAGGTCCACCAGAAGCCGGCGCCATCGTCCACCATCACCGCAGTCCCGCAGCCACGAGGCTCGGGGGCTCCCTTTTCGAGCACGTCAAACCACGAGAGCGCGCCAGTGGGTCGGTGATCCGCGGCCAGGGGAGAGGCAAGCGCGCCGGTGGCAACGATGGCTGCGTCGAAGCCCGGGCCCAGGTCGGCGGGAGCGACGATACGGCTTCCCAGCTCCACGCGCACCTTGAATCGTCGCAGCTCGCTTTGCAGATGGTCCAGCAGGGCTGCAAGCCCGCTACGTTTGGGCAGGCTCGCCGCATACAGGAACTGTCCGCCGAGTCCGTCGCTAGATTCGAACAGCACCGCTTCATGGCCACGTTCGACCAGCGTGCGTGCCGCTTCCATGCCGCCAGGGCCGCCGCCGATCACCGCGACACGCCGCTTGCGCTGGGCGCGGTGAGTGCCCGAGAACTCCACCCGCGTTTCGCGGCCGGCGCGTGGATTGGCCGCGCAATGAAGGTGCGGGGACTGGTTGCGGCAGTCCTGCAACAGGCCGATGCACGGCCGGATGGCCGCGGTATCGCCCTGAGCCGCCTTGGTCGGCCAGTCCGGGTCTGCTATGAGGGCGCGCACCATGCCGACCAGATCCGCGCTGCCGTTGATCAGCAGGGACTCAGCGGCCGCGGGTGTGTTGATGCGCTGACCCAGGATGATCGGCAGTCCGCAGGCATCGCGGATGATCTTGCCCGCGCGGGCTGCCGGTGCTTGTGGCCAGCTCGTATCCTTCACATAGCCGCCGCGCACGCCCAGCGCGACGTTCAGGTAGTCGACTCCGCCGTGCTTGGCGATTTGCCGCGACATGCGCGCCATCGCAGGCAGGTCGAGCCCGTCGGCGAGTTCCTCGTCCGCAGTCACGCGCAGCCCGAGCACGAAGCCGCTGCCGCATCGGGCGCGGATGGCATCGATGAGTTCGGCAAGGAAGCGGAAGCGGCGCACTTCGTCGCCGCCCCAGGCATCGTCGCGTCGGTTGGTCGCAGGCGACAGGAACTGAGAGACGAGGTAGCCGTGCGCGCCGTGGATTTCCGCGCCGTCGAAGCCAGCCTTCATCAGGTTGTGGGCGGTCGTGCCATAGCCCGTGATGATGTCGCGAATTTCATCCTCTTGGAGCTCGTGCGGTGGATATGCGTCACGCGAAGAGCGCAGCGGGGAGGGCGCCACCGCATGCTCTTCGAACTCCTCTCCCAGCATTTCGCGGCCCATGTGGAATAGCTGACCGATGAGCGCAACGCCGTGGCGATGCACCAGCGCCGCTTTGGATGCCATGGATGCGATCATGCGCTCGTCGAAGGCCTCCACGGTCTTGCGCGAGCGCCGCACGGCGGTGGAATGCACGAGCATGGCGCCCGAAATCATGAGCCCCACGCCCCCTCTGGCACGCGCCTCGACGTAGGCGTCGTCTTCGGCGGTGCCCATGCCGTCGCGCATCATGCCGGTCCCGTGCGGCAGCATCACGAGCCGGTTCTTCAGGCGCAGCGCGCCAAAATGAAATGGCTCGAACAGGCGAGGGAAGGCGGGCATTGAACCCATGCTCTCAGGCATTGGCACCGCTCGGCCCGCTTGCGGGGCGGGCGGTCAGCACAGCGGCTCACCCATCACCGTCGTGCGGTGCATCAGGCGACGGTGCTTCGGCCAGGTGTAGTCGTGCGTCGCATGGTGCTGCACGGCGACGTTGTCCCACATGAGGAGATCGCCCACACGCCACTTGTGCCGGTAGATACGCTCCTCGGACTGAAGCCTTGCGAAGAGCTTGCGCAGCAACACGCGGCTTTCCTCCTCGTCCATGCCGACGAAGCTGACGCTGCGCCCTTCATTCACGAAAAGACACTTGCGGCCGTTGCGGGGATGCGTGACGACCACCGGATGGATTGCCTGCGGCGGTGCCTTGCCTGGTTCCTTCACCAGGCGCGGGTCCATGCGGTGGATGGATTTCAGGCTGGCGAGCAAGGTCTGGCGGTCCTGATCGAACTCCTCGAAGTGCCCGAAGGCCGGCACGAACAGCGTGTCACCCAGGGGCTGCCCGTCTTCCATTGGCACTTCATGCGCATAGAGAAAGGTGGCCAGGCTCGGGCACGGCACGTAAGTGGAATCGGAGTGCCATTCACGGCCGGCATCGTGGATGCCGATGTGCCTGCCGTTTTCCTCGATGTTGGTGATAAGCAGCACGTCGGGCCGCCCGGGGAGCGTGAACTGGCTGAACGTCAGTCGCTCCAGTTCGCCGAAGCGGCTGCTGAAGGCGACCTGTTGCTCGGGCGAGATGGTCTGATCTCGGAAGCACAGTACGCCGTAGGTGGCGAAGGCGTCCTGAATGCGGGCAAGCGTTTCATCGTCCACATCTTGCGAGAGGTCGACACCGCGAATTTGCGCGCCCACTGGGCCGCCGCTGGGAATCACTTCAATTGAATTTGATTTCATTTTCATCGCCTGGAGTGCGCGCGGCCTTCGGTCACAAGCGTTGTCCGACAATCAGATTACCTTCGACCACCGTGCCTGTCAATTAGGCTACTACCCAGTGTCGGCGACGACCCAGGACCCACCCGGTCCAGCTTGGTCGCGGTGTGTGGTCGTTCGCCATGGGGGTCTTGGATGATGGGGTCTTCGCTGGTTGACAGAGGGTAGGGGGCAGAATAGACTTTGTCCGACAACCGGACTTTAGGTCCTTCCATGTAACGAGTCCCACTGCTGAAGCGATATGCCAACTTTCCGTTCCTTCGGCCTCGACATCCAGGACCAGGTTGCCACGATCCGGATGGTGCCGCTGGAGAAGGCCTTCGCCATGTCACCTCCGGCAGACATTCATACGGAGCTCGCTGGTGCGATCGAGGCCCTGCGATCCGATAACACCGTCAGAGTCATCGTGCTCACTGGAGCCGAAGACGGTATTTTTCTGGTGACTCCACCGGTGGACTACTATCGCACCCCAGCGGCGGCGGCAAGGCTGGGCGATCCCTACGGAATGTGGAATGTGGGCACGGGCGTGATCCGATGCTTCCAGGCCATGACCGAGATCGAAAAGCCTATCATCGCCAAGGTCAACGGCGACGCAATCGGCTTTGGCCAAAGCCTGATGCTGGGTTGCGATCTCATCGTCGCGCGCGAGGACGCTCGCATCTCTGACGTGCACATGGGCATGGGTGAGGTGCAGGACGCAAGCGGTACTGCGGTCGGGTTGCCGTTCGGCACGGTGCCCGGTGACGGTGGGGGGGCGATCATTCCGCTCTTCATGACGCCCACCAAGGCCAAGGAATACATGATGCTGAGCGAGACCTACACGGCGGCTGAACTGGCGGCGATGAACATCGTGAACCGCGCCGTCCCCGCAGCCGACCTCGATGGGGTCACCAGCGAGTTCGTCGGTCGGCTGCTGAAGCGTTCGGCGTTCGCCCTTGCCTGGACCAAGCGCATCCTTAACCGGAACGTGGCCCAGCAACTGAATGCATCCATCGATGCGTCGGTTGCCTATGAGTCGCTGAACTTCGCGCACATTCAGAGGCTGGGTTTGCTGGGAGACCCGCGCACACTGCATCGGCCACCGCAGTCCTGAGCCGCGCAACGGACGATGAACACTCGGTCCGTGCCAGACAGCGGCGCACCTGCCGCGCACGCTGACACCGAGCGCGTTCAGGCGCGGGACGAGTACGCCGTGGCGGTCCGCCGATTCTTCGATTCGCAGGGCGGGCTTGCGCACACGCGCCGTGGGCTCGAAAGCCGCGAACCCGACCCCCATAGCTGGCGCCGCCTCACCCAGGAGCTGGGCGCCAACCGGATCCACATCCCGGAGAATCTCGGAGGCGATGGATTTGGCTTGCCGGAGCTGGCTGTGCTGCTGGCCGAAAGCGGCCGGGTGTTGTACCACTCTCCCCTGGTATCGGGCGCCTTGATGGCGACTTACCTTTTACTGGCCATGGATCGATCGCCCGCCGGCGACGCGTTGCTTGCGAAGCTGGCAAGCGGCGATGCGCGTGCCACGGTTGCAATCGCCGAGCCCGGCTGTGAATGGGACGCGCAGACGGTGCGCATGCAGGCCGTCGAGCGGGGTGGACAGCTAGAGCTCGATGGCGAGAAGATCGGTGTGATCGATGAAACCGCGGGCACGATCCTGGTCGTTGCGCGGCGGCAAGGCACCACGGGCGACCAGGGGCTGATCGTCGTCGAAGTGGAACGCGGCGCGGCTGGCGTGTGCAGCTATCCCGCGAACTCGCTCGATCTAACGCGGCCGGTGCATTCCCTGCGCTTCCAACAGGTGCGAGGCCGCGTTCTGGGCAGTGGCGCCGCATCCGATGCTGCGGCCATCGGCCGCGCAATGGACATCGCCCGCATCGGGCTCGCCGCGGAGATGGTGGGGGCGGCGCAGGCCTGCCTGGACGCCGCGGTGGAATACGTGAAGATGCGCAGGCAGTTCGGGCGCGCCATCGGCACCTTCCAGGCCATCAAGCACCGCTTGGCCGACATGCTCTCGGAGCTCGAACTCGCGCGTGCGATGGTCGACGAGGCGGTGAGTGCCGCAGCCGCCCCGGCGGTGATCGGATCGCCCAGCCTGGCCGAGCTCGCCTCCATCGCCAAGGTGCAGGCGGGACACGCTTTCCTTCAGATTGCGCTGGACGGATTACACCTTCATGGCGCAATCGGCTTCACCTGGGAGCACAACGCGCATCTGTTCGTGCGCCGCGCGAAGGCCAGCGACGTGTTCCTGGGAACGCGCCGCTTCCATCGCCAACGCATCGCTCGCGCGGTCGCGCCGCAGATTGCAGAGGAATTCCGGACGCACACGTCTGCCGGCACCTGGGCGCAAGACAGTACGGACGCTTTTCGAGAGCAAGTGCGCCAATGGCTGGCGCTACGCCGCAAGCCAGCGCACTGGAGCAGCGCGCTGGCGATCGGTGTCATCCAGGACATCGACACCTCCGCCCAATTGGCATGCATTCGCGAGTGGAACAAGACCAAGTTCGATGCGGGCTGGGCCGGCATTGCATGGCCAGTGAAGTACGGAGGCCGCGGCGGCACGCTGGCCGAACTGCTCGCATGGAAGATGGAGATCGCGGGCTTCGACGCGCCCGAAGGCGTGTGGCTCGCGGGCGAGTCGTTGGTCGGGCCGATACTGCTTGAGCATGGCACGCAGGCCCAGCGCGAGCGCCACCTGGCCCGCATTCTCAGGGGGGAAACCATCTGGTGCCAGCTCTTTAGCGAGACCGAGGCCGGCAGCGATCTCGCGAGCCTGCGCACGACGGCGCGGCGCACCGAGCAAGGCTGGCGTATCCAGGGCAAGAAGATATGGACCTCGATCGCCCGCTTCTCGGACTACGGTCTGCTGCTGGCACGCACCGGCTCGCCAGACTCGCGCCACAAGGGCATCACCTGCTTCATGCTTGACCTGCGCACCCAGGGCGTGGACATCCAGCCGATCCAGCAGATGAACGGCCACTGCAGCTTTGCGCAGGTGTTCCTGGACGACGTGCTCATTCCCGATGAAAACCGCGTTGGAGAAGTAGGCGACGGCTGGCGGGTTGCGAACTCCACGCTGACGCACGAGCGCCTGGAGCTGGGTCTGCGCCGCGGTGTGGTCATGAAGCGCCTGTGGCATCTTGCCGCCCTGATGCAGACCGAACGTGCGCAGCCGCCGGACCCCGTCCATGACGACCGGCTGGCCGGGCTGCACATCCGGCTCGAGTGCCTTGGCGCGCTCGGGCGTTCGTTGATCGCACGGGCCCTAAGCGGCGAAGATGCGGGGCCGCTTGGTTCCATCACGAAGCTGGTGGGTGCACAACTGATGAACGAAGCAGCGAACCTCGCGCTCGACATGCAGGGGCCGCTGGGCTTGCTCGCGGGCGAGGATGCGCCGGAATCGGGCGCATGGCAGACCGGTTTCCTGAGTGCGCCAGCGCGGCGCCTGGGTGGCGGATCCGACGAGATCCAGCGCAACGTGATCGCCGAGCGATTTCTAAAATTGCCGCGAGAATGAGACAGGCGCATGCAAAATGGTTCCAGGTCGTGAAGAAGGATTGCCCAGCAAAGGCAGATTGAGCACATGAAACATTCACTGAGAGAGGTCGCCATCGTGGGCGTCCACACCACGGAGCAGGCGCCCTCCATCGCACGCCCCGGCATCGAGCTGGAGATCGAGGCGTTCAAGGGCGCCCTCGCCGACGCAGGCCTGGACACGCGTGACGTCGACGGCATCGCCACGACCCGCAAGGAGTCGGCGGTTCCCGGCTCCTACGACCCGATGTATTTTTGGGCTGAGCAGTTGGGCCAGCGTCCCATGGGCTACCTCGGCTCAGCGGCCATGGGCGGAATGTTTACCGGGGCGGTAGGCAATGCGGCGCTCGCCGTGGCTGCGGGTCGGTGCGAGGTCTGCGTGCTCGTTCACGGAAAGAGTGGCAGCAAGATCAACCCGGCGAAGGCGCCGCTGCCGACCACCGCGCCACGGGTGGGCGACTGGAGCGAGCTCATCTACGGTTCCACGCGTGTCGCGTGGTACGCGGCATGGGCGCGGCGGTACTTACATGAGTTCGGGGTCACCAGCGAGCAGCTTGCAAAAGTGGCGGTGGACACGCGCTATCACGCAACGCTCAACCCGCAGTCGCTCATGGGCGGGCGGGGCGAGATCACGATCGAGGACGTGGTGAACTCGCGCATGATCGCCTCCCCGCTGCACCTGCTCGACTGTGCGCAGGACAACGACGGCGGCTACGGAATCGTCATCACGACCCTGGAGCGTGCGCGCGATCTGAGGAAGAAACCGGTGCAGGTGCTCGGTATGGGCGAGTCCGCCTATGTCGACTATTACCTGAACCTGCCCTACCCCTTGTTCGGTGGGGGACAGGGCAGTGCCGTGAAACGTGCGGCCGACTGTGCCTTCGAGATGGCTGGCGTCAAGCGCAGCGAGATCGACGTCGCGGGCCTGTACGACTGCTTCACCATCACTGTGCTGCGCGACCTCGAGGAGATGGGTTTTTGCAAGCTCGGCGAGGCGGCCGGCTTCGTGCAGGACGGCCACACGCGGCTGGGCGGCTCGATGCCGGTCAACACGGATGGAGGATTGCTGTCCAACTCGCACTCCTTCAATCCGGGCGGCATGCACCTGATCGAAGTCGTGCGTCAGCTGCGCGAGGAAGTGCCGCCGGCGCGTCAGGTCCCCGGGGCTCGCCTTGGGGTGGCGATGAGCCAGGGCATGTCCATCCATGGCGCAACCGGCGTGGTCGTTCTTGGAGTGCAATGAAATGACATGGCTTCGCCCCCTTCCTACCGTTAGCCCAGGCAACGAGCCTTTCTTCGCGGGCCTTGCGCAGCGCAAGTTTCACGTGCTCAAGTGTCGCGCCTGCGGCGACCTGAACTGGACGCCCTATCCGGCATGCCGGTCCTGCCTCAGCATCCAGCAGGACTGGTTCGAGGTGTCCGGCCGCGGCACGCTCTATACCTGGACCGTGGTCCACACCGGACCGAAGGCCTTCACGCAGGAGGGACCTTACGTGTTCGCGTTCGCCAAGCTCGCCGAGGGCCCGCGGCCCCTGATCGTGATGGGCAACCTGATGGGCTGTGACCACGACGCGATCAAGGTCGACATGCCGATCCGCATCGCGTATCGCGACGTTCCGGGACACGATGTGACCCTTTACCACTTTGAGCCGGCCTAAGGCATGAGTACATCTACAAGTCAAACGCATGATTACGCCGGTAGCAGCGCGATGCTCGCAGGCGTCAAGGTCCTCGATTTTGGGCGCGTCGTCTCCGGCCCCTTCGTCGGCCAAATCCTCGCCGACCTTGGTGCGGATGTCATCAAGATCGAAAGGCTCGGCTTGGGCGATGAGACGCGAAGCTACAGCACCAAACCGGGCTCGGGCAAGAGTTCGCTCTTCGAGGCGCTCAACCGCAAGAAGCGCAGCCTGAGTATCGATCTGGGGCACCCGGATGCGCGTGCAGTCATCGCGCGTCTGCTCGAAGGTGTCGACGTCGTGGCCCATAACTTTCGCCCAGGCGTGGTGGAGCGATTGGGCTTGGCGGCTGAGGACGTGTGGAAGGTGAACCGGCGGATCGTGTACTGCGGCATCTCTGGCTATGGGGACCGCGGTCCGATGCGCTATCGCGCCGGCAACGACGTCGTCTGCCAGGCGGCGGGTGGCCTCATGAGCTTCACCGGAGACGCCGCCGGCCCGCCGGTGCGCGTGCCCATTCCAATCGCCGATTATTCATCCGGCCTTTTTGCCACCGTGGGCATACTGGCCGCGCTGAACGAGCGGCACACCACCGGCCGCGGCCGCGCGGTGGAAACTTCGCTGATGGAGTCGCTTCTTTCGCTGGAATGCATGCACATCGGCGACTACCTCTCGTTCGGGATCATCCCTCCGCGGCTCGCATCGGGCAACATGCTCGGGCAGCCGAACCAGTCATTCAAGACGCTGGACGGCGCCCTTGTGATCGCTGTCGTCAACGATCCCATGTGGCGGCGTTGCGCGATGGCCCTTGGAGGCGAGAGCCTGGCCAACGATGAGCGATTCACTTGGGGCCGCGACCGCCTTGCGCAGAAGGATCTGCTGGCCGGTCTGATCGAGGCTATCACCTCGACGATCACCTCTGAGGAATGCGTTCGGCGGCTGGAGGAGGCGAACGTGCTGTGCAGCCCGATCAACGATGTCGCGCAGGTGGTTGCCGATCCCCAGGTCCGTGCGCTTGGCATCCTGCAGCGTTTCGAGGACTCAACGCAAGAGGCCGAGGTGGTAGGCAGCCCGCTGTTGATCGACGGACAGAGGCCACCGGCGGGTTCACGCGCCCCGTCCGTGGGTCAGCACACGCAGGAGATACTGCGCGAGTTCGGCTTTTCGGCCGAGCAAATCAGCCAGTTGCGTGCGAGCGGTGTGCTGCCAGCGACGCCGCGCTGACCCACTAGGTTGGAATTGCGTTAGCCCGGCAGCCTCGCGGCCTGCGCGATGGCCGCCGCGTTCGGCAGACTTTCGATGCCGCGGCAGGCCTGCAGCAGCGCGCCGGCACGCTCGCTGCCCAGAACCCCTGCGGTGATGGTCAGGAATTTCTGGTCGATGTCCTTGTCCGTCATCGGCCGTGTGGCGCTGCCCAGGCAGGCACTCACCGCCTGCTGCAGGGTGGTACCGTCTTCCAACCGGACGACCACGCGTGCGGCCGTAAGCGGCATGGATTCGTCGGGCACCAGTTGCACGCGCTCGCGCAGCAAACTGACCTGCGGATCGGTGAGGCGGGCAGACTCGATCTGCATCAGGCCCGCCTGCCCATCGACCAGGACCACCGCGGCCCAATGCTGCAGACTGACCTGCGCTGCCACGACACTGTCAGGGTGTGGCTGGTTGGTGAGCTGGATGGCCATCGGGTTCAGTAGCAGTTCGATGGCGCGGACGCTGCTGCCCGACTGCGCCAACGGGGCGTGCAAGGCCATGCACGCTTCGATCACGGGATTGATGACCACGCCTGAGGGGTAGGGCTTAAAGGTGTTGTCCAGGATCTCCCAACGTTCCCCGAGATCGTCCACAAGCCAAGGCAAGTGCGGCCGTGTGCTGAAGCAGGCGAGAAAGCCATTGGGGCCGTCCAGAGCCTGAAGGCCGCCCCGGATACCTTGTTCGGCATAGAAAGCCGCCTTTAAACCGAACTGCGCGGTCTCGCCTGGTGAGATGCGTGCCCAGGACTGTCCCGTTGCCGTGCGCATGCCGGTCGACTGTGCCAGCGCGATCGACGCGGCGGCCAGCAGTCGTTCAGCGTTCAAGCCCATTAGCTTGCCCGATGCCATGGCAACGGAGAAAGGCGCGGTGATGGCCGTTTGGAGCCAGCGCATGTCGGCCTGCGCGGGGGCAACGCCCAGAGCCTTGCCCAATCGGTATGCCAGCTCCAGGCCGAGGCTGAACGCAAGAAGCGCCTCGCGCCCTGAGCGCAGACGCATCTCGCTCAGAGCCAGCAGTGCGCCCGCCGGCGGACCGCTGCCATGCACAACAGCTTGCGCATGGGTGTCATCGAAAACATGGACACCTGAGCTGGTGCAGTTGAGCAGAGTGGCGCTCAGCACGTCGGTGGTGGCTGAGCGGCCGACGATGCTGCAGTGCCCGCTGCCGGACCAGGCCAGCAGGCTGCGCTCGAGAACGCTTATCAGTGGATGCGCCGAGCCGGCCACAGCGCAGCCCACGATGTTCACCCATGAGCGCAATGCCTGGTGCCTGACTTCCTCGGGGACATCCGACCACTCAAGACGAGCCGCCCATGTGCTCACAGTCTCTAGTGCATTCATATTGCCCCTTCATGAAGGGATCACGCGGCACAGGCCGTGATCAAGTACCGTCGCGATCCGTTGCGTTGCGCCACCACACAGCGGAATGCGACCATGTCTGCATCCCGCCATAAATGCGTTCCCACTGTCTCACCCCGGTACACGACCGACGTGAACCACTTCCGCTGCCGCAGGAATGCCGCAGTAAATGGTGGCGTGCAGCACCAGCTCTTGCAATCCCGCGGGGGTCACGCCGTTGTTGAGCGCGCCGCGCACATGGCCCTTGTCGAGTTGATCGTCCTTGATGTCCATCTCAGGCCTTGAACTTCGCGTAGTACTGGGCCACTGCAGGTGTCTGGGCGATGCGCTGCATGTGGGCGTTGAGTTGCGGGGCAATCTTCTCCACCATGTCGGTCGGCACATGATCGAGGTGGCCTGAGTTCAGGCCGCGCACGAAGGGGAACACTTTCAAATCGGCGATGGTCAGGCGATTGTCGGCAAAGTACTCGCCGCCGTGCGCCTGCAGTTGGCGCTGCAGCCAGCCGAGGTAGGTGGGGAACGCGCCATTGACCAGTGCGGTGCGCGCTTCCTGCAAGGCGGCGCCGGTCAGGCCGAAGGTGGTGCCCAGTTTCACGTTGAGATCTTCCACCGCGTCCAGCACCTCGTCGCACAACAATGCCTGGAATGGGTCGGTGGGGTACAGCCCGGCGAGTTTGCCCACATAGCGCGTGATCGCGTCGCTCTGGGTCACCTGCACACCATCGACGTGCAAGGTCGGTACCTGCCCCAAAGGGGTTGTCTTACGCACTTCGGGGAAGGTCTTCGCTGAAAAACGGGCGTCCTCAAAAGCAATGTTGCCGATGTGCATGGCCAGGCGCGCCGGTTCGCCGCGTCCGCCGTGAAAGTCGAAATAGGTGAGTTTGAGCTGAGTCATGGTGATTGCCTGAAGTTGGCCCCGCACGGTGCTCGCGCGGGGGGTGCTGCGGATTTTATGTCGATAAGCAATTGAGCGCGATGGACTGTGGGCCCAAGATAGTAATGTCCCCTTCCTCCAGGTTGGAAATGTCCCCTGGGGAAGCTTTGCAGGCTGCCCCGGTGGGCTGCAATTAGGTGTTGGCCTTCTACGCTGCGCTCATGTGTCGCGCTTCGTTTCATGCGGTATGTGTCGCGTGTCGCGTCAGGCGCAAGGCGGCCAGGGCTCATGCTGTGGCGGTCTACGCT